>QYQJ01000002.1 GCA_007280875.1 Bacteroidota bacterium | reverse complement strand
GCCCATGATGGTGATGAGTCCTGAAGAGCAGAGTCTGGAGCTTCTCCAGACCTGGAACCTTGAACCTGAAATATACAGCTTCCGGATCCTCCGGATGCTGGAAGAGACCCTCCGGCGCGACGGGAATACCACATCCGGGCAAATCGGGATCCATCTGAAGCTCGATACAGGGATGCACCGGTTGGGATTCGGTCAGGCGGATCTCAACGAACTGGTCCGGATACTTGGGCAGGAACCTGATTTCAGAATACGGTCCATCTTTTCCCACCTGGCAGCCAGCGAAGATCCGTTCCAGGATCCCTTCACGAAGGGACAATTTGAACGCTTCCGGGAGATGAGTGAGCACCTCACCCGGGATCTGGATTACCCGGTGCTGCTGCACCTTCTCAATTCGGCCGGGATCACAAGGTTTCCTGAGATGCAACTGGATATGGTGCGGCTCGGCATCGGACTTTACGGAGTAGGCATCGATGCTGCCGAACAGGAACAGCTGCGGAATGTGAGCAGTTTGAAAACCGTAATCACACAGATCAAGCGGGTACGGAAAGGAGAAACAGTAGGCTATAACCGCCGGGGCCTGGCCGAACGGGATACCGTGATCGCCATCGTACCGGTCGGGTATGCCGACGGACTGAACCGGCGGCTTGGGAACGGAAATGGCCGGATGCTGGTGAAGGGATTGCCGGCACCCTTAATCGGCAATGTATGCATGGATCTCTGCATGCTGGATATCACCGATATCCTGATGGAGGGGAAAGAAATAAACGAAGGGGATGAGGTCATTGTGTTCGGGGATCTGCTGCCTGTAACCCGGCTGGCAGAAACCCTCCAGACGATCCCCTACGAGATTATGACCGGCATCTCACGGCGTGTCAAACGGATCTATTATCATGAATAAATGAGCAAAAAACTAACCATCCTCATCCCGGCCTTCAACGAAGAGAAGACCATAACCACCATTCTCGACAGGGTACTGGCTGTCGGGCTCCCCGAAGGTCTGGAAAAAGAGATCATTGTGATGAACGATGCCTCAACGGATGGCACGGAGCAGGTCGTAAAAGATTTTATCCAGCATCATTGTCACTGCGAGCGAAGCGAAGCAGCAGCATCCAGCATCATCCTTTTCAATCAGCCTTTCAACCAGGGCAAAGGGGCCGCGATCCACAAAGGGATCGAGCTGGCCACGGGCGATTACATCGTGATCCAGGATGCCGACCTGGAATATGATCCGCGGGAATATCTCATCCTGCTGCGCCCGATGCTCGACGGGGCAGCCGATGTGGTTTACGGTTCCCGGTTCATGGGAGGCCGGCCACACCGGATCCTCTTCTTCTGGCACTCGATCGGGAACAAAATCCTCACGTTTATCTCTAATTTGTTCACCAACCTCAACCTCACCGACATGGAGACCTGTTACAAACTCTTCCGGGTTGAGTTCCTCAGGCAGATCCGTTTCAGGGAAAAGCGGTTCGGGTTTGAGCCGGAGGTCACATCCAAGATCGCACGCTTTCCCGGGATCCGCATTTATGAGGTGGGGATCTCGTACTATGGCCGCACCTATGAAGAGGGGAAAAAGATCCGGATGAAAGATGCCATCCGGGCAGTGGTGTGCCTGATCAGGTACAATCTGTTTGACAGAAGCTATTTAAAATAACAACTTATATGAAGCGCGCCTTTTCGACCTCAGGAGGGGCATATATTCCTCACATCCTCCTCCTCGGATGTTTTCTGACATTGCTGGTTATTCTTCTGATTTCATCCGGCTATGCCGGCGGAAGCGACAGCATCGTGCACTACCAGATAGCCAGGTATGTCTTTTACGATCCGAAGCTACTTTTTAGCCTATGGGGCAGACCCCTGTTTACCCTGATCAGCGTACCCTTTGCCCAGCTTGGATTTACTGGAATGAAACTGATGAACATCCTCCTGGGGGTGGGATCAGCATGGCTGGCTTACCTGATATCGAAACGCCTCGGATACGCCTCTTCCTGGATGGTCATCGTGTTTGTTCTTTTTGCACCCCTGTATTGCTCGTTGTTTTTTTCCGGATTGACAGAAGTGTCGTTCAGTTTTTTTCTTGTACTGGCCCTCTTCTTTTTTCTCCGGGAGAAGTATTACCTCTCCGCTCTGATCCTCTCTTTCCTTCCCTTTGTGAGGATGGAGGGATTGTGGTTCATGCCTGTTTTTATCCTGGCTCTATCCTGGAAAAGGAAATGGTTTACCCTTCCAGTGTTGGCTACCGGATTTTTATTTTATAGTATTATCGGAGGATTCTTCTTTCATGATTTGTTATGGATCATACACCGGTTTCCTTATTATGTCAATCACCCGGTTTATTCAAAATATACAGGCTCTTTGTTCCTGTTTTATGAAAAACGGTCATTTATCCTCGGGCTGCCCTTGCAATGGCTTTTTGTAGCTGGAATTGCCGGTTTGATCTATGCATTGTTCAACCGGAAGAAAAAGCAACAGACAGAAATCTTTTTTCAGGCACTTGTACTGACCATCATTTTCCTGTATGCCGGACTTCACTCCTGGTTGTACTGGACGGGAGTCGGCAGCTCGCTGGGCCTTATTCGGGTGGTGGGAGCCATCCTCCCCCTTGTCTCGATCATTTCCATGGGTGGATATGCCTGGCTGGAGAGATTATTTGTTACGAACCAGATGCAACGGTTCTTACTGCAGGCGATGACGGTCGTCTTCATCCTTTATGCAAATTTCACTGTCTACCGGTATCCGGTCCCTTTGTTGTGGGAAGAGGAGGTAATGACAAAGACTGCCAGCTGGGTCCGATCAACCGAATATGTTAACAAACGGATCTGTTATACCGACCCCAAGGTCCCTTTTTATCTGGATGCCAATCCGTATGACGGAGAAAAGTTTGCCTGGGTGTTAGCGGGCAGTAAACCTCTATTCACATCGAAGGAGATGGAGGTTATTCCACGAGACAACCTGCTGATCTGGGACGCCCATTTTGGCCCGAATGAGTGCTGTTTACCGTTGGATTCCCTGATGAGAAGTCCTAAGATGCAGCTGATAAACTATTTTACCCCTGCTGTTCCGGCCACGACCCTGGGTGGATACAATTACGAAGTGTACCTGTTCCTGAAAGGCCCGGCGGGATCATCCCTCCGGAACGCGTTGATACTGGATTCAATCCGGCTGGCCAGGGACAGCGGGATCATCATGCAATGCCTGGTGGCGGACGATTTCGAAAGGAATACCGGAGCCTTTGAACGGGTAGATAGTCTGGCCTGTTCCGGGGCGGTTTCGGCGTGTGTGGGAGAGCGGGAGTTTACGAGGCTGTTTGCGGCGGAGCTATCTTCGTTTCAGGGAACGCCGGAGGGAGCGGAACTGATGATCAATTGTGCCATTTTTTCTCCGGAAGATCCCCGGGAGAACAGGATCTGGCTGGTTGTTTCCATGGAACAAGGAAACCGGTCCTTATTTTATAAGGCATTCTGTTTGAACGAGCTGCAGTTAAAGCAAAATCAATGGAATGCCGTATCACTATCCACCATGCTTCCTGAGATTAAGTACCCGGACGGATTGCTAAAGATCTATTTTTGGCAGAAAGGCTCCCAGCGGGTGATCGTAGATGATGTGGTCATTACAATGCTACAGCGATCATCACCGGGAAGCGGAAACGCTTTTTTGCGACCACCTCCGGGTTGAGTTTCCGGGATGTCGAATTAAAAACAGCCGATATGAAGAAACGGGGAAGAGGGATCTCGCTGATTAGTTTCTTTTTGCTTGCCGTTTGTGTGGTCTACGGCCGGTTTCTATTGCCCCGCTGGCTGACATACGACCACCTGTCGATCCTCTCCTGGGATGTTTTCGGTTACTACCTCTACCTGCCGGCGCAATTTATCTACCACGATATCGGGATCACCGATTTCAGCTGGCTGCAAAAGATCCTGGACCAGTATGCCCCCACAATCGGTTTTTACCAGGCATACCCCGGTCCCACCGGAGAATATATCATGAAATACCCGATGGGGATGGCGATCCTCTTCGCTCCCTTCTTTTTCCTGGCTCACCTTCTGGCCGGGCCCCTGGGTTTCCCGACCGACGGCTTCTCACTCCCTTACCAGGTCTCCGTTGCCCTGGGGTGCGTGCTGTACGGCATCATCGGCCTCTGGTTCCTGCGGAAGATCCTGCTGCGTTATTTTTCAGAGGTGGTCACTACCATTGTCATGATCCTGCTGGTACTGGGGACCAACTACTTTCAGCTCACGGCCTACGACAGTGCCATGGTTCACAACTCCCTGTTTACGGTCTATACCCTCATCATCTGGTTTACTATCCGATGGCACGACCATCCCAAATGGAACAATGCCATCCTCATCGGACTCTTTGTAGGCCTGGCAGCGCTGATCCGTCCGACCGAGATCATCAGTGCACTGATCCCGCTCCTCTGGGGAATTTACAATAAGGAGACGCTTCGAAAAAAATGGGAACTGATTTCAGGTTTCAGGTTTCAGGTTTCAGGTATGATCATCGTTGTGTTTCTGGTCGGGTTCCTGCAACTGATCTACTGGAAGATTCATGCCGGGAAGTTTGTCTACTACAGCTATGAAGAGGGAGAAACGTTGAAGTTCCTTGCCCCGTACATCATGTTTGTTCTTTTCTCCTGGAAAAAGGGATGGCTGATCTATGCCCCGATGATGGTTTTCCCCCTGGCCGGTTTTATCTTTCTCTTCAGGCAGAAGCGGGAGATCTTCTGGGCCACTTTCCTCTTCTTTGCCGTGAACCTCCTCATCATCTCCTCCTGGACCACCTGGTGGTATGGCGGCAGCCTGGGGCAGCGCTCCCTGATGCAATCCTATGCAGTTATGGTACTGCCGTTTGGTGCTTGTATCGCATGGCTCCTGAAGCGACGATGGTGGGTGAAGGGATCTTTTGCCGTGATCGCATTGTTCTTTATCTGGCTTAATCTTTTCCAGACCTGGCAATACATGACCTGGATCATCGATCCGTCGCGCATGACCCGAAAATACTACATGTCGATCTTCGGAAAGACAAGTGTTCCTGAGGGAGCACACCGTTACCTGGAACAGGCGGAGAATTTTGACCGCGAAGTGCTCGATGACGGAAAGGAGTATGAGATCCGCTCCCTGGCGTTCTTCAATTTCGAATGGGACGGAGCCGACCAGGACGTCCATATCACCAGTGATGCAGCAAAATCGGGAATTCACGCCCTGCGGATGGATAGTACTATAGAGTTTTCGCCGGGGATGAAAATGGCTTACAGCCAGGTGGCTCCCCGGGATGGCTCCTGGATCCGCTTCCGGGTTTCCATTTTCCCGCTTGCCGGTATGAACGAGACTCCGGCGAACCTGGTGATGACGATGAGTAACAAAAAGGGAAACTACAAGTACAAAACGATCGCCCTGGAGGATGAGGATCTGGTCCCGGGAGCCTGGAATGAAGTGACCATGGATTATGAACTCCCCTATGTCCAGGATCCTGATGATTTGATCGCCGTCTACATCTGGAACCGGGGGAAGGAAACTTTTTATACGGATGATATAAAAATTGACCTGTATGAACCGAGGGAAGAACAGTAGGATCGGCCGGTTCTCTGTCAGCATGCGTTTGCTGGATGCCATCCTGTACCCATTGCTGTTTGCCCTTTTCCTCAACCTATCGTTCAATATAAACTTCAGTAAGAACAAGCTCTGGTATGGAGGGGAATTCTGGTCCGACAAGGGGGGATATTATATCTATTTGCCGGCCACCTTCATCTATGGATTTCATGCATCTGCCTATCCCGATAGCCTGGATTACAAAAATGGCCGGGGATTTCGACTCAACAAGGATGCGGATAAGATGATGACGAAATATACCTTCGGGGTCTCGTTCTTCGTCCTTCCTTTCTTTTTACCGGCGCATTTTATTGCCACACAGTTTGATCTTCAGCCTGATGGCTTTTCCATGATCTATCACCGCATGGCAGCGGTAGCCTGTGTCTTCTACCTGATCCTGTCCATGTTCATTCTCAAATCGTTCCTGCTGTACTATTTCCCGCGCTGGCTGAGTTATTCCCTGCCATTCATCATCCTGCTCTCCACCAACCTCTATTTCTATGGCCTGGATGATGTGATGATGTCGCACCTCTACTCCTTTTTTCTTATTTCCCTCTATTTATTGGTCTTTAAAACCTACCTGGTCAGGCAGATGAAGTCGGTTGGTCTATTGATTGCGCTGGGATTTGTACTTGCATTCCTGGTACTGATCCGGCCCACCAATATACTGCTGGTTCTGATCCTGGTCTTCTGGGATGCGGGCTCCCGGAAGGAAATCGGATACCGGATCCGGCATTTCCTCCGTGTGAAACCAATCCTCATATTCCTTGTCGCCTTCCTGCTGGTATTTTTTCCGCAGTTCATATACTGGCATTATATAAGCGGAAACTGGATTTTTTATACCTATCAGGGAGAGACCTTTACGTTCTGGAACAGCCCCATGATTATTCCCTTCTGGTTTTCTCCGTTGAATGGTCTCTTTCCCTATACACCGGCCGCGATCCTTTTCGTTACCGGTTTTATTGTTATGATTGCCAGGAAGTACCCGAATGGGGTCCTCCTGCTGTTGCTGTTTTTATTCTACTCCTATCTTTTTTCTTCCTGGGAGAACTGGTATTTTGGCGGCAGTTTCGGATGCCGGGTAATGGTTGAATTTTACGCCCTGTTCTCCCTCGCCATGGGATATTTCATCCTCTTTTTCATGCAGCGCCGGAACCTCTTGTTGAAACTCATTCCCATCATTCTGGTTGCCGGTTGTATCCAGTTCAATCAACAACTGTTCTACCGGAAGACCTTCTATGCCGGGGGCACCTGGTCGTGGGAGGATTATAAGGATCAACTCCGGAAAGCAGAGCTGATTGAGTTTACCAGAACCGACTATACCTATAAAAATGATTTTGAAAACCGTTGCATGTACTTTGGATATCCTACGGCATTTGAACCAGTTCATTCAGGGACGATATCCACCTATGTGAACATGAACGAACTCTATCATTGTACCTATGAAAGGGTGCTCAATAAAATCCTGGATACCGGGAAGGTGAGCCGGGTATCAGTCAGCGTCTGGATCGATCCAGTGGACAGCGTGATCACCGGCGCCGGATTTTTTTGCCGTATCGAAGATTTTAAGCGCCATGAGATAGTGTCCCGGAGGTATCCGAT
>QYQJ01000130.1 GCA_007280875.1 Bacteroidota bacterium | reverse complement strand
TACCCGATGCCCTGTTGCAGGTAGAACGGTTGCTCATCCGGCCACGACCATTTGGCTGTGACTCCGACCGCAGCATACCAGCGCTCGGAAAAACGCCAGTACTTCCGGAAAGCCGACTGGATACTGAAAAGGTTTACCGACCCGGACAAGAAACCCTGTTTGGCCAGCTGCACATCGAAATAATACCCTTTCAGAGGATAGTACTGCACATCCCGGTGGTCCAGCTTGTACTTGTAATAGAGGGTGAAAAAGGATTGCTCCGGGGTGCTGTCTGTCAGATACCCGGGGGTTTTCAGCAGGGTGTCGGCAAAATGGTAGTAATCGAACCCCAGCGAAACCGTGTGATAGCTGTAAAAACCGGGCCTGAAATAGCCCTCCACAAAACCGTAGGCCTGCTCCTGCAATGTGCCTCCGGAGAGATCCAGGTAGTTGCTTTTATTTCCGATGGTACCGGCAATAACTGATTTGCTGTGATTATATCCCCCGCCAAAGCCAAAACCCCAGGTCTGCTTCCGGTTAAGGTAAGGGGTCTGGTATGTAAATCCGTAGTGCTGATTGAATCCCAGATGGATCAACAGGGTGAGGGTCTCATCCCGGCCCCGCGCATTGAAAAACTTGAAGTTCAGTCCGTAAGTCAAACGCCGGAAATCAAACGTCTCCAGCCACGCATTGATGTTCCGGTTGGGGAACTCAATGTAAGGTATTGGCCAGATATACCACCGTTCGATCACCTTCACAACTACTTCCAGGCGGATGGGTGAGGCGGAAAGCCATACCGTATCCACTTCAACCAGATTAAAGAGTGCAGTATTGAATACATTCTCCCGGCTTCGCTGCAAGATCCCCGGAAGTTTCCCGTAATCGAGGGTGTCTCCGGTACTGAAGTTCAGCTCCCGGAGGATGATCCTGGGGTGTGTGATCTTGTTCCCTTTCAGGGAGATCCGGTCGATGATCACTACCCTGGCGCTGTCTCCCTCTCCCCTGACCTGAAAAAAACCGATCAGCAACAGGAGCCCGGTCACCAGAAGTGATCTCATGGCCGGCGATCAGATATTAAGGTAGTTCATAAGCGAATCGAACCGTTCCTGGAGCGTGTCGGAATAAGCATCCTGATTGGAGTAGCTGGAAGTTACAATATACCCGTAGCGGTCGAATGTTTGCAGGATAGCGCCGATGTCGAGCCGGTTGATCTTCAGGGTGACTTCCAGTTTGGTGGAATCAGGAAAAGAGGTCACATAGGAGCTGAGAACAGCGGCATCATTCGCCTCTACCATCTGGCAGATATGGGCAAGCGAGTAATCTTTATCGTTGATCTCCAGTACAATGATGCCTCCCTGTGAATCGATGGAAGTGATGCCGGCCAGGTGGTGAACAAGATTGGCCAGTGTGATCACACCCAGGTACTGGTTTTTCTCATCCAGTACCGGCATGACAGTCAGTTTCAGTTTGGCAAAGGTCTGGATTACCTCATAGATCGGCTGGTACTCCTTCACATAGGCGCTGCTCAGCGAGAGGTTATGGTTCCCGACAGGGTCGTCGAAGGCATTCAGGTTGAAGATGTCGGTATCGCAGATCATCCCAAGGTAATCCTTGTCGTTGACGATGGGCAGCTGGGAGACCCGGTACTCGTCCATCAGTCCCAGGACAAGCGCACCGCTGTCGGAGGTTTTGACCGGGGTGACCGAATCGGAGATTAGATCACGGGCAATCATAGTACATTAGCGTTTGGTGTCATCGTTCAGGATGCTAAGATAGCTATTATATCTGATCTCACTGACCTCCCCCGTCGGGATGGCCCGTTTTACGGCACATCCCGGTTCATGCAGATGGGTGCAATTGCTGTACTGGCAATGAGGCAGCAAGCGGTCCATCTCCGGGAAACATCGCGGGATCTCTGTTTTATCAAAATGGACCAGGCCGAACTCCTTGATGCCGGGGGTGTCGATGATATCTCCCCCTTCACGGAGTTCGTACATCTCAGCAAAAGTCGTAGTATGACGCCCCTTCAGGTGGACCTCCGAGATCTCCCCGATACGGGGATCCAGCGTGGGATCAATGGCCTTGATCAGGGCCGATTTACCGGAGCCGGAATGGCCTGAAAAGAGGCTGACCTTCCCCTTCAGGAGCTCTCTGATCTGATCCACTCCATCTCCCCGGAGTGCCGAAACAGCATAACAGGGATAACCAGCCTTCCGGTATATCTGAAAGAGTTCTTCCATCCATTCCAGCACCTCTTTTTCGTAAATATCCAGTTTATTGAAGATCAGGCTGGCCGGAATGAAATACCCGGTAGCAGTTACCAGAAACCGGTCGATGAATCCGTTGGATGTCCGGGGATTTACAAGGGTCACGATCAGGTAAGCATGATCCAGATTGGCTGCAATGATATGCGCCTCCCGCGAGAGTTTCGTTGCTTTCCGGATGATGTAGTTATTCCGTGGCAACACCTTGTGAATGAGCCCCTCCCCTCCTCCGGGAAGCAAAATAAACTCCACGTGATCACCGATGGCCACCACGTTGGTGGTACGGATGCCCTCTATGCGGAAGCGTCCCTTGACCCGGCAGGGTATCCGTTTCCCCTCCCTGCTCCGCACATAGATCCAACTTCCGGTCGATTTCTCCACCAGCCCTTCCAGGCTTCTCTGTTCAGCCATGCAATCAGGGGAAGTTGTAGATTTTAACGGTACTCATGCCCAGATTAATAAAGAATTAATGATTGGTAAAGTTATAAAATATCTTACATTTGACGATCAGAATCCATCATCCAGACGCCATGAGGCCACTCGTGTATATTACCTTAGGATTTGCGCCGGTCATTGCAGGGATACTTTATATTTACTTTGCACGCCGGAATGATAAAGAGTTCAACTCACTGCTTGTGAAAAGTTTTTTACTTGGTATGCTGGGAGTACTCGTACTGCTGGCAGCCCAGTACATCTCTTCGTTACTGGGGCTGAACGAACTCCGGAACCTCAAGCGCACCCTATTTTACTCGTTTGTCACGATAGGCTTTGCCTCAGAGTTGGGTATGTATGTAATATACAGGTATCTCATCATCCCACGGGAACCCATCAACAGACCGATCCATGGAATTACTTTCTCGATCATGGTTGCGCTCGGATTCGGGACCATCCGGATTCTTTTGTTCATCCTCGATCCCCTGGGCATCCGTTCCCTCTTCCCGGAGACGCTCTATGCCTTTGTTTTTGTCCCGGCCAACCTGATGTTCGCAGTGATCATGGGATTTTACGTGGGGATGGCCAAATTCCTGAAATCACGGTTTGTCTACAACATGACCGGCCTGTTTGCCGCCGCCTTCTTCCACGGGCTCTTCAACTTCTGCCTGCTCACAAAAGATTTTAAACTCCTCAGTCTCTTTGCCTTCGGTTCCACAGTCATCGTCTTTATCCTGGGGATCAAAGCAGCCTACACCAAGCCGGAGCCGTTGGATAAGATTTAGGAATAAGGTCCAAGGGTCGAGGGTCAAGGTTCAAGGATTGAGGGTCGAGGCGTTCTTCCGACTGACTCTTATGCGCAATCTATGTGCAATCCATGTGCAATAAATGTGCAATTAATTGCAATTCATGGCAATTCCAACCTCCTGATCCTTTCGGTCAGTTCAAAGTAATTGTTCTCCAGCACCATTCCCGGGTAGTTTTTCGACATTTCAAGGGCGTAGATCAGGTCAAAATCACGCTGCGGCATGGAGAAGTAGATCTTCCTGGCCATCAGGTACCGCGCCAGGTACTCCTGCTCGGTCTGTCCTGGAGTAGGGATGAAGATGGCCCTTTTCCCCATCGCGGTGATATCCATGATGCTGGAGTAGCCTGAACGACAGATCACCACCAGGGCACGTTGCAGATATTCCTGCAGAATATCCGATTCCAGGTGCGAAAAGATCCGGATGTTTGCCGAAAATTGTCGCTCCTCTTGTCTCTCCGTCATGCCCCTCACGATCACGGTCTGGATATCGGTGCGCTGAAGCTGATCCAGCAGTTTCTCCTCCAGGATAGTACGCTGGGGTTCGGGGCCGGACAGGAGGACCAGGATCTCGAAAGGTGGAATCTCACGAGTCCCGGGATGATGTATGGCTCCAGAGAAGCGGGAAAGAGGACCGATGTAATGTGTGTGCGCAGGGACCGTGGCAGGATGAGAAAGTTCCCCGGCCAGCCCCTGCAGGCTTTCGAAATCGGGGACCCAGCACTCCTGATATTTTCGGATGCTGTTATGAACGAGGTGCTGCAGGAAGGGAGAGATGAGGTTCATGTACCGGGGAACCTTGATCTGAAGCTGGTGGGTCATGAAGATGGAAGGGACCTCTTCGCTCCATAATCCATATCGGTTATCCGAAAAAACCACATCGATTTTGTGTTCCCTTACGATCGTTTGAAGGGTTTTATGCTCCAGGCGAATTCCACGTAGCAGCTTCGGCCCCTGGATCAGCATCTTCAGGGCCATAAATGAATGTTGGGGATAAAGGATATGGATTCCGGGAAACCGGACGAATTGCAGTTCGGGAAACTCCCGCCGGAGAAAAGCCATCGGACGCCGGTCGGATCCGATGACCACGCGGAACCCCTGGTCGAGAAAATGACGGATCACCGGAACACACCGTGTGGCATGCCCGATCCCCCAGTCGAGAGGGCAAACAAGAACGGTTTTCTGCTTTTCCTGGAACCCCATTTGTACAAAAATAATCTACAGTCGACCTTTTTTTTCAAAATTGTGGATAACTGGGTATTACTTTTTACCCCTGAATCCGATTAAGGGAATAAACAAAACCAGATGCTACTTTATCAGATTGCCCTCTGCCTGATTCCCGGGATCGGGGATGTGCTTGGGAAAAAGCTGGTGACCCTGTGCGGCAGTGCGGAAGCTGTATTCCGGGAGCCGAAACAGATCCTGCAAAAGGTGCGGGGAATCGGTGAGGTGCTGAGCCATGCCATCGGGAACAGGGAGATCTTTCTCCGGGCCGAGAAGGAGATCTCGTTCATCAGCCGGTTTGGGATCACGCCGCTCTTTTTCCAGGATCCGTCGTATCCACGGCGGCTGACTCATTGCATCGACGGTCCGCTGCTGATCTTCTACAAAGGAACCGCCAGTCTCAATGCCGACCGTGTGGTGGGAATTGTAGGTACCCGTAGTGCAACCACCTATGGTAAGCAGATCTGCCGGGAATTGGTGACCGGCCTGTCCACCCACAGCCCCCTGATCGTCAGCGGACTGGCTTACGGAATCGACAGTTGTGCGCACCGGGCAGCCCTGGATGCTCAGTTGCCTACCATAGCGGTACTGGGTCACGGACTGGACCGGATCTACCCGTGTGCCAACAGTGCCCTGGCCGAGAAAATGCTCTCCTGCGTGGGATTGCTTACTGAGTTCCTCAGTGGCACCAGCCCCGATCGGGAAAACTTCCCCAAGCGAAACCGTATCATCGCAGGGTTGGTCGATGCCCTGGTGGTGGTGGAGGCAGCCCGGAAAGGCGGAGCGCTGATCACGGCCGACATTGCCAACTCTTACAACCGTGATGTGTTTGCCGTGCCCGGACGGATTGGCGATCCCTGGTCGGAAGGGGCCAACTACCTCATCCGAACCAATCAGGCCCACCTGTTACAATCGGCCGCTAACGTGGAGTATATCATGGGATGGAGGGAACAGGAACGGAAATCCGGAGGGCAGCGGAAGATATTTCTCGAGATGACCCCTGCAGAGGAGCGGATCGTAGAGTTCCTGGATGGAGTACAAAACGCCGGCATTGATGAGATCATGCTGCAAACCGGACTTTCGGCCGGCAGTACCTCAGCCGCCATCCTGAACCTGGAGTTTGAGGGAATAGTGAAAGCCCTGCCGGGAAAAATTTATCAGCTTTGTTAAATGCACGTGGATTGCACATGAATTGCACATGGATTGCACATTATTGCCATTATTGCCATGATTTAACCATTCCATCATCTCACCATTTCATCATTTCACTATCTTCTTTGCCCTCACCACAAAGTACACTCCCGCCAGCACAAACGGAACACTCAGCCATTGTCCCATATTGAGTGCCATCGTCGCTTCGAAAGAGACCTGTGGCTCTTTGAGAAATTCAATGAAGAACCGTACGCCAAATATCAGGATCAGGAACATCCCGAAGAGAAATCCGGATTCAGGCGTCCCATTCTTCCGGTAGTAGTACCAGAGAAGGTAAATGAAGATCAAAAGGTAGGAGAGCCCTTCATAGATCTGGGTGGGATGCCGGGGATCATGGGCTTCAGCCTGGTTGCCCGCACGGGTGAAGATAAATCCCCAGGGCAATGTGGTGACATGGCCGAAGATCTCCGAATTCATCAGGTTCCCCATGCGGATCAGGAAACCGGCCAGGGCCACCACAATGACAATCCGGTCGATGACCCAGAGAAAGGGGCGTTTCTTTACCACTGAAAAGATGATCAATGCCACGATGATGCCAATTCCGGCGCCGTGACTGGCCAGGCCACCCTCCCATATAGCCAGGATTTTTGATGGATGTGCCAGGTAATAATCCGGTTCATAAAAAAAACAGTGCCCTAACCGGGCTCCGATGATCGTCCCTATGATCATGTAGGTCGTCAGGGAGTCAAGCAGTTTTATCGGGATATCCTCTTTCCGGAACATCCGCTGAAGGATGATATAACCAAATACGAATCCCAGTGCAAACAGTACCCCATACCACCGTACTGCAAAACTGCCGATCCGGAAAATCTCCGGATCCATATTCCAGGTTATGTAAAGCTCAAGACTCAAAACGCAAGGTTTAAGTTTATTATCATTCTAGTTAGCCTGGAACTGCATCTGTTGCTGGAACAATGAATCGAGCTTCGCGGCCAGCTCCGGTTGACCGTTGTTTCTGGCAACCCGGCCCAGATCCCGCAGCACGCTTAATGCCGTGCGGACATCCTGGTCGTAATAACTCTTTGATGGCCCCTCCACCGAATTGTAGAAATCAAGATCCTGCATGTAGGTTTCGGCTAACCGCTCGAGGATCTTATCTCCCATCTGCGGTTCATCCAGCTGGTAATAGATTTCAGCATAGGGGATCATATAGAGATCCCAGGGGAATTTGCTGTCGGGGAAGTATTCAATATAGGCGTCCATCAGCGCTTTTGTCTCCTCTTTCCGGCCAATCTCAATCATCCCTTTGGCGGTACGAAGGATGTTGGTCTTGGGACGGATGGCGTTGTTGGTACTCTCCGGGTCGGTATAAACATGCGGATCATTCAGGTTACCCCAGGCACAATGGTTCAGGAGGATATCCGAGGAGGCGATCGGATCTACCGTTCCCAACCCGGTGATATACTCGTCCCGGTAAGCACGGACCGGCATAAATTTATAGACAAATCCTGTTACAAAACACATGGAATCCATGGCGAAGATATGGTTCACACTGGAGGGAGCTGCAAAATAAAGAGGTCGCGTGAAGTTGGTAGAGGCGATCAGGTCGAGCAGCATGACATCGTTTTTGTACAACTGGTTGGTACGGATCGTCCAGTAGACAGTGTCCACCATGCGGTCAACCAGTTCAGGGGGCACAACGCCATACTTCAGACAGTTCTCCTTGTTGACCGTCAGCTTGATCTTCTTGGCCGGGAAGAATTTTATCCTTTGTCCGTTTTGCAATGTCAGGTAAGTTTGCGGACTGGTACTCTTGATCCACCCGATCAGATCCTTTAATTCCACGTAATCGTTGAACCCGACATTGTAATAAGGTAGGATATCATTGGTCCCGGGCCGGTAATCCTTTTGTGGGATCGTCAGGGGGATCGGTTCCGAAGTATACATTTTCTTGTAGAGCTGGTCGATGTACCAGGCTCCAGAAGCCAGCATCAGGTTGACTACCCGGACATCGGTCCTGATCCCCTCCACTTCCTGAGCGTACCACAGGGGGAATGTGTCGTTATCCCCGTTGGTGAAGAGGATCGCCTGGGGTGCGCAGGAATTCAGGTAGTCGGCAGAAAAATCACGGCAGGCATACTTGCCGGAACGGTCGTGGTCGTCCCAGTTCTGCTGGGCCATGAGCCCGGGAACCAGGAGGAGAGTGACAGCAAAGACCACGCCGATAGAGACCCTTTCGTTCACCTTTCGCTTCATCCATTCGATCAGCTGGATCACCCCGAGGCCGATCCAGATGGCAAAGGCATAGAAGGAGGCGGCATAGGCGTAGTCCCGTTCCCGGGGTTCATAGGGCTGCTGGTTCAGGTACACCAGAATGGCCAAACCTGTCATGATGAACAGGGAAGCCACCACGATGGTATCTTTGTAATCCTTCTTGATATGGAAGATCAACCCGAGAATTCCCAGGATCAGCGGAAAGAAGAAATACGTATTATGAGCCCGGTTCTGCATCGAATCGGGCAGGTTGGTCTGGTCGTGTCCGAGCCGCATGTTGTCGATGAAGGGGATCCCCGAGATCCAGTTACCGTTGGCCGGACCTCCGAATCCCTGGACGTCGTTCTGCCGCCCGGCAAAATTCCACATGAAATAACGGATGTACATGTGGCCGATCTGATAGCTGAAAAAATACTTCAGGTTTTCTCCGAATGTAGGTCTGTTCAGTGTCTGGGGTTTGCCATCCTGCCCGTTAACGGTGATCGGAATTCCGTTTCCCGCCCAGTTTTTGTAAAACTGTTCGGATCCTTTCCGGGCGCGGCTCCACATCCGGGGGAACAGGGTAGTAAAGCGTTCATCATACACCGGTATGGTTCCCTTCCGGTCGTCGATGACGATGTACTTACCCGATTCGTCATCCCGCCGGTAAACGGGAGTGCCGTCGGCGTAATCAACAATCGGGGCGTTCCAGTACTGGCCATAAGCGATGGGCCAGTCACCATATTGTTCCCGGTTGAGGTAGGAGAGCATACTGATTGCGTCTTTCGGTGCATTTTCATTGATCGGGGTGTCGGCGTTAGCCCGGATGATCAGCATCACGAACGAGGAATAGCCGATCAGGATAAAGGTGATCCCCAGGATGATGGTATTCAGGATGAACTTCTGTTTCTTTTTAGTGTACCATAGTCCCCACACGATCAAGCCGATAAGCAGCAGGAAATAGAAGATCGTACCGGAATTGAAGGGTAGCCCGAATCCGTTGACGAAGAGCAGTTCGAAGCTGGCCGACAGTTTCACCACCCAGGGTATGATGATGAACATGATAAAGGCCAGGATGATGATCGAGATGAGGGCGGTGAGTACCATTCCCCAGCGAGAGGTCTTGAATTTCTTGAAGTAATAAACAAACGAAATGGCAGGAATGGCCAGCAGGTTCAGCATATGAACCCCTACCGAGAGACCGATGGTAAAGGCCAGCAGGATCAGCCAGCGATAGGAGTGCTTTTCATCCGCCTGTTCTTCCCATTTCAGGATGATCCAGAAAGCCAGGGCGGTCATCATCGACGACATGGCGTACACCTCTCCCTCCTCGGCCGAAAACCAGAAAGTATCGCTGAAGGTATAGGCCAGGGAACCGATAATGGCAGCGGCAAAGATGGTGTACATCTTACCGTTGGTCAGTTCTCCGTCGGGAGCAACCAGCTTTTTGGCCAGCATGGTGATGGACCAGAAGAGGAAGAGGATGGTGAGGCTGCTGCTGAGTGCCGACATGATGTTGACCATCAGGGCTACCTGGGAGGTGTCGCCAAACGCAAAGAGGGAGAAGAACCTGCCCAGCAACTGGAAGGTGGGGGCTCCGGGAGGGTGCCCCACCTGCAGTTTGTATGCGGTGGCAATGTACTCCCCGCAATCCCACCAGGAGGCGGTGGGTTCGGTGGTCATGAGATAGACGACAGAGGCGATGACAAATACGGCCCAGCCAATGATCCGGTTTAATTTCTTGTATTGCTTCATGATACAGACTGAAAATGAGGATTTGCGCCCACGAAAGTACGAAATTTCCCTATTGGAACCCCGGTTGCACAATAAATCAGAGTTTATTACTTTTGCCGCTGTTTCCCACTGACCCATGGTGTAAAGGCAGCACAAGAGATTTTGGTTCTCTTGGTCCAGGTTCGAATCCTGGTGGGTCAACTTGTAAAGACATTATAAGGCTGTTAATCAATACATTAACAGCCTTATTTTTTTGACGGGTAAAACATAGGTAAAACATCTCAGAGGTCATATTGATGGTTTAATGGGCTCCCCTTTGCTTGGAACAATACAAGCATAAGGGATCCCTGGTTACTATTCCCGGACCTACCAGGCCCAGATTTGGTAAAACCGTGGCTTACGTGCCTTCAGGTATGCATCCAGTAATGCACGTGAAGCAAAGGAAAAGATGTGAACCTTTTTGCCTTTGCTGTTGAAGATGGTAAGCATAAGTTTTGTTTCCATAGTTGCCTCCTTTTTTTGCAGATGAAAATTGACTTAATTGTTAAATCTTAGGCAACAACCAGCGGATTAGAAATTTACGAAGCTACCTTTGGATAAGATTTGCAATTAATCATTAATGTTCACGGCAAATACGCTGCCCCCGATGGAGAACGTGTGGCGATCGGCTGGTTTAAAGCCGGAAGCGCTTTGCTGATGCCGCTTTTTGACCTGTTTAAAAATCAATTTCTATACTCAAACTATATCCAGGCCGATGAAACGCCCATCCCGGTACAAAGCCGGGATGTTCCAGGCGCCACGCACAAGGGCTATTTCTGGGCCTATAATGACCCGGTTACCGGCAGTGTCATCTTTGATTACCGGAAAAGCCGGGGGCGCGAAGGACCGATGGAATTTCTGAAAAATTTCAAGGGCGATTTGCAAACCGATGTTATGGAAAGCTTTTCATAAGCTCGGACGTAAGAACTATCTCTTTGCTGGTTCGCATGAAGCAGCCCAGCGTGCTGCCATGATGTATTCGTTCCTGGGTACCTGTAAACAATTGATTCGGACCGGATGGTTATCACGATCAGGCAGTCGAAAGGGAAGAAAGATCGAATCAGCATATTATCGGAGAAGGCGTTGCTTCTTCTCCGGCTATATTATAAGGAATATCGACCAAAGAACTGGCTATTTGAGGGTCAATATGGTAACCAGTACAGTGACCGGAGTGTGCAGGAGATCCTGCGAGCTGCTTTGCGTAAAACGAACATCCGAAAGAAAGTGACCGTTCATACCTTGCGGCATTCCTTTGCGACCCATTTGTTAGAGACAGGTGTTGATCTCAGGTATATTCAAAATTTTCCTGGTCATGAAAGCACCAAGACCACAATGATTTACACACATATCACCAAGAGAGGTATTGAAAAAATAAAAAGTCCTCTTGACAACCTAGATATTTAAATGTTGTTTATATTTGGGTATTATTATTATGAAAGGGAACAAGAAACATATTATGGATCAGATAACCGCATTCGTTTATCTAACCATTTTGGACTTATAAATACTACAGAACATCCGGACAAATGAGATATAACTACAACAGGTTCGTATAGCCAGTCGTTAGAGCGCATTGAATTAAATACTGAGATATGAAAAAGATCATTTATTTTTTTATCATCCTTTTTCCAGCTATTGCGGTTTCTCAAACGAATCTGTTTAAACATGATCTACTTGATTACATGTGGAAGTATGTTGGAAATTCGGGTTTCTCAGAAGGGGGTGCTGCATATACAAGTATTGCCTTCAGCCCATCTGGAGAACCTTTTGTGGCTTTTGCTGATGGGGAATATTCACAAAAATCAACAGTTATGAAATTTAATGGGACTAATTGGGTAACTGTTGGAGATGCAGGATTTTCGCCTGGTCGGACAACTTATGTTGACCTCGTTTTCAGTCCATCTGGGCAGCCTTTTGTGGCTTTCCAGGATTGGGCAAATTCTTTAAAAGCTACTGTGATGAAATTTGACGGATCTAGTTGGGTTTACGTGGGCACTGCTGGTTTTTCAACAGGAGAGGCGGCACCTACAAGCCTCGCTTTCAGTCCCTCTGGAGAACCTTTTGTGGCATATGCGGATAGAGATAATTCAGGGAAAGCAACAGTGATGAAATTCAATGGAAATACCTGGTTGGTTGTCGGAAACTCTGGTTTTTCCACAAATTACGCCATTGATATAAGTCTCGCCTTTGATCCTTCGGGAGATCCTTATGTGGCCTATGGTGATTGTGGGATTATTCCTTATTCCAAACTAACAGTTATGAAATTCGACGGAAACACCTGGGATACAGTAGGGATAGCCGGTTTCTCTACAATTTTCCCATCTTGGATAAGTCTTGCTTTTAACTCATCTGGTGAGCCCTACGTAGCGTTTTTTGATAATCAGAATTCCGGTAAAGTTACAGTAATGAAATTCGATGGAGCCAACTGGCAAATTGTAGGGAATCCAGGGTTTTCTGAAGGTACTTCACACTATATTGACCTTGCTTTTAGTACATCGGCAGTACCTTATGTAGTATATAATTCTTATGGTGGATCATCAGTGATGAGATTTAATGGATCCAATTGGGAATATGTAGGATATTCAGGTTTCTCAGAAGGGGATGCTGTATATACAAGCATTGCCTTCAGCCCATCTGGAGAACCTTTTGTGGCTTTTGTTGGAATGATTTCATTTTATGAATCAGGGGTTTCAGTAATGACATATGATTCTGTATATTTAGGAATCCCCAATTCTCATAATTCAATATTTTCAACTTACCCAAATCCTACTTCAACCTCTTTCACAATTAAATCTAATGACATTAATGCAATAATCCTAAATCTTGATTTATTTGATATACAAGGCATGAAACTGTTATCAATAACACCTAAAGCCAATCAAATTACGATTGATATAGAAAATTATCCGGCTGGGATATATTTTCTTGTAGTGAGAACAGACAGTACCAATATAATTTATAGGGTGGACAAAATTTGAAAGAAATTTCAACGCGCTCTAACAAGCTTGCAGCCGCCAGGCAGGCCAAGTGATTCAAAGTAAACGAAATGGAAATAAAAAATGAAAAAACGAATACATAAAATCGACCAAGTAACCCCTGCCCAGCGGCTACAGGCAGGGCGTTGGGTACAATATTATTTTGAAAGAAACCTTAAAACAATATACATATGATAATTGAAATTGATATTTCGGATTTAAAACTTAATAATTTAAGTAATTCTGCAAATACCAAACTAAAAGAGGTATCAGAAAAATATATAGAAGATGTTTTAGATGAAGCTGCCAGATTGGAAGCTAGTCGGAATAATTCCGGGAATAACCCTGAAATTACCGCTGCCATAGTTTTGGATGCAGTTGAATTCACAAAAAAATTTCGATTTTCTAAAAAGAAAAGCACAAAAAAGGTTATCTTTCAACTCTTAGCTTTTATTTCTACTGTTTGTACTGGTGGTTTATTTAAGCCAGTCGAATTTGCTAAAGTCTGGTATGCTATAATTTTTTTAGTTGTATTTTTATTAGCAATTTTATTCAATTTAATTATTTATCTATATGACACAAGAAATGAATAATAAAATCAACATAGAACAGCAATTAACCCCTGCTGCTAAAGATGCCTTAGAGAATGCGATTACGGAATACAAAAACAGTATTTTAGAAAAAGCATCTGAAATTTCCAGTGAAATTACTGGAAATGTAAAAGAAATCTCAATTAGAGATATTATGGAAGCTGTTGACAGATATTATTTAAGAAAAAAGCGATCTGAGTTTTATGAATTAAAACAAAAAAGATATTCTTTGCTTTTAGCGATGGCAGGGGCCATTTATGCAATTGCAGGACTAATTATTTATTTTGTTCAAAACAGAAAAGTATCATTTAATACAGATCTTGGTATTATTATAACAATTTCTGGTATAATAATTATGC
>QYQJ01000104.1 GCA_007280875.1 Bacteroidota bacterium | reverse complement strand
TTTATGATATGAGAATTGAGCGATTCGAAGATTTTGAAATATGGAAGGACGCAAGATCTTTTTCAGTTAGGATCTTTGAGCTAACAAAAAAGAAGAGCTTCCATGGGGATTTTAAATTTCAGTCTCAGCTACGATCTTCTTCAGGATCAATAATGGACAATATTGCTGAGGGATTTGAACGAGGCGGACGGAAAGAATTCATCCAATTTTTAAGTATCGCAAAAGGTTCTAGTGGAGAGGCTAAATCTCAAATCTATCGGGCGTTTGACTATCAATATATTAATCAGGAAGAATTTAATGAAGTCTATGAAAAGGCGGAATTATTAGGGAAGAAGATAGGCTCCCTAATGCAATATTTAAAGAGAACTCCTTATTCCGGGACAAAGTTCAAAGAACCATAAACCCAAAACCCGAAACCCCAAACCCCAAACCCGAAACCCGAAACCCGAAACAATGAACTTGTTACGCGTCAAGTTTATCTGCTCATCTCCTTCTGTTGATGCTTGCCCTGCGGACGGGTTCCCTGAATTTGCGTTTACCGGTCGGTCGAATGTGGGGAAGTCGTCGCTGATCAATATGCTGACCAGCAGGCGCGGGATTGCAAAGGTCTCATCTACTCCCGGAAAGACGAGGCTGATCAACCATTTCCTGGTGAATGATACCTGGTATCTGGTGGATCTTCCGGGGTACGGTTTTGCGAAGATCTCTCAGAGTGAGCGATTGAAAATCAGGAAGATGACCGATGGATACCTCACGAACCGGAAGACGATGCGCTGTATTTTTGTCCTGATCGATTCCCGGCTGGAACCGCAACGGAACGACCTGGATTTCCTCTCCCGGCTGGGAGAAAATGGAATCCCGTTTTTTATTTTGTTCACCAAAATTGATAAATTATCCGCGGTGGAGTTGCAAAAGAGCCTGGCCCGCTACAAGAAGCGGCTGAGCCACTCCTGGGAGGAACTGCCGTTGATCATTCCGACCTCGGCGAAGACGAAAGAGGGTAGAGAAATCGTTTTAGGGATTATTGAGGAAATACTGGAGGGGAGGCTGTAATCAATTAGGAATTAGGAATTAAGAATTAAGAATTAAGAATTAAGATGGGGTAAATTATTCCTCCTTCCTTATTCCTCCTTCCTCATTCTTCGCTCCAACCTTCACCTGTTTCATCAGCTTGGACTTCAGGTTAGCGGCTTTGTTTTTGTGGATGACCCTTTTCTTGGCCAGTTTGTCAATCCTGGAAATGACTTCGGGAAGGACCTTGACAGCCTCTTCGGTGTTTTCGGTCTGACGGATATTCTTTACTGCATTGCGGACCGTTTTGCCATGGTAACGGTTCTGTTCACGGCGGCTTTTGTTGGAACGGATTCTCTTTTCTGCGCTTTTGTGATTTGCCATTGTTCTTGAATAAATTCAGTAAGGATAAAAAGGAGTGCAAAAGTAGGACTATTTTCTGAATTCACAAAACAAAGGTTTGTAACTTTGGGGCCGCCATGGAACATCCCAATGAGATACCCCGGAATCTGATCGATATTGAACGGGTGATTGCCTCCAAGAACCCTGCACTGCTAAAGGTAATCCCCGGCTTTGTGATCCGCTACCTGAAGCGTATCACCCACCAGGATGCGGTGAATGGGTACATTTTCCGCAACCGGGAGAAGTTCGGGCTGGAGTTTGTGGATGCGATCCTGCAGGAGTTCGGGGCGGAGGTCAGCGTGAATTCCGCTATTTGCCATTCGCAGGAAGATAGCTATTCGCCATTCGCTATTTGCCATTCGCAGGAAGAAACTAACGAAAAGCGAAAAGCGAAAAGCGAAAAGCCAACAGCGAACAGTGAGCAGCAATCTTCCTGGATCTCCTCCACCGATTCCACGCGGATCGCGGATCTCGTATCGCAGATCATTCAATCAACAGGCCGGTACATCATTGCCTCGAACCATCCGCTGGGCGGGCTCGACGGGATGGCGTTGATCCAGGTCGCAGGCAGGGTGCGAAAGGACATTGTCTTTCCGGTAAATGACCTGCTGATGAATGTGCCGGGGTTGAGACCACTCTTTATCCCCATCAATAAACACGGAAAGAATACAGAAAATGTCCGGATTATAGAGGAGACCTTCGCTTCGGATAAGGTAGTCCTCTACTTTCCGGCCGGTCTGGTATCGCGGAAACAGCGGGGTGGAGTGATCCGGGATCTGGCGTGGAAAAAGTCCTTCATCACCAAAGCCCGGCAGCACAAGCGGGATGTGGTTCCAGTGTATATCTCCGGACGAAATTCCGATTTTTTCTATAACCTGGCGAACAGACGTAAAAGGCTGGGAATCAAGGCGAACCTGGAGATGCTCTTCCTGGTGGACGAGATGGTGAAGCAAAAGGACAAACCGATCCGGATCACGTTCGGAGAGCCGATCCCCTATACCACATTCGACCGATCAAAAACCGACAGCCAGTGGGCGAAGTGGGTGAAGGAGGTGGTCTACTCCCTGGACTCACAGTAGTTTAACCACCAAGGACACGAAGGACAACACAAAGGGACACCAAGGATCTTCCTTTGTGCCCTTCGTGCAATCCTTTGAGACCTTTGTGGTTTATGCGCGAAAAGCTCCTCCAAAAATTAGCTTTTTCAAAAAAGAACCTGTACCTTTGCATTCGTTAAAAATTTCACAGTAAGAGCTGTAAATGTCTAGTATTCAATATATTATTTATCATGAAACCTAAGAATTATCTGACGTGTGACGGAAACCAGGCAGCTTCGCACATGGCCTATATGTTCAGCGAAGTGGCTGCCATCTATCCCATCACTCCCTCCTCCAACATGGCTGAAAATGTGGATGAATGGGCTGCTTTTGGCCGGAAAAACATCTTCGGGGATGAAGTAAAGGTGGTGGAGATGCAATCGGAGGGGGGAGCTGCCGGTGCCGTGCACGGTTCGTTGCAGGCGGGCGTACTCACCTCGACCTTTACCGCCTCTCAGGGATTGTTGCTGATGATCCCCAATATGTACAAGATTGCCGCCGAGCTGTTACCCGGTGTCTTTCATGTGAGCGCCCGGTCGGTAGCTGCCCATGCCCTTTCGATCTTCGGCGACCATTCCGATGTTTATGCCA
The DNA here is from genome assembly GCA_007280875.1 of Bacteroidota bacterium. Lineage (GTDB taxonomy): Bacteria > Bacteroidota > Bacteroidia > Bacteroidales > FEN-979 > QYOJ01. Next base: position 7,622 of record QYQJ01000104.1, on the reverse strand, counting down.
CCCGGCAGACCGGTTTTGCCCTGCTCGCCAGCGGAAGCATCCAGGAGATCATGGATCTGGCTGGTGTTGCCCACCTGAGCGCCATCAAATCCCGGATCCCGTTCCTCCACTTCTTTGACGGGTTCCGCTCCTCGCACGAGGTGCAGAAGATCGAAGCGTTCACCAACGAGGATATGGCCCCTCTGATCGATTACAAAGCGCTGCAGGAGTTTCGCGACCGGGCACTCAATCCGGAACATCCGGTAACCCGGGGGACGGCCCAGAATCCCGATATCTTTTTCCAGGCCAAAGAGGCAATTAACCGGTTCTATGAGCCCGTGGCAGATATCGTGAATACTTACATGAAGGAGATCCATAAGCTGACCGGACGTGAGTACCATCCGTTTATATACTATGGTGCTCCGGATGCCGAACACATCGTCATTGCGATGGGATCGGTTACCGAGACCATCCGGGAAACGGTTGATTACCTGAATTCGAAAGGGGAGAAGGTAGGATTGATCATCGTGCATCTCTACCGTCCCTTCTCACCGAAGTATTTCTTTGACGTATTCCCGAAGAGCGTGAAGCGGATCGCTATTCTGGACCGGGCGAAAGAACCCGGCGCGGGTGGCGAACCGTTGTACCTGGATGTCCGTGATCTCTTCTACGACCGCGCCGAACGTCCACTGATCCTGGCCGGCCGGTACGGACTGAGTTCCAAGGATACCACCCCGGCGCAGATCATCTCAGTGTTCGAGAATATGAAACTAAAGGAGCCCAAGAACCATTTCACCATCGGGATTGTCGATGACGTTACATTCCATTCCCTCCCGGTATTGCCGGAGGTGTGCATCGAGTCGAAAGACACCTATTCAGCCAAATTCTGGGGAATAGGTTCCGACGGCACTGTTGGAGCAAACAAGAACAGCATCAAGATCATCGGAGATAACACCGATAAATATTCCCAGGCCTATTTTGCCTACGATTCCAAGAAATCGGGCGGAGTCACTGTATCGCACCTGCGTTTCGGGGATAAGCCAATCCGCTCCACCTACCTGGTCAACACCCCGGATTTTGTGGCCTGCCATGTGCCTGCTTACCTGGATAAGTATGATATTCTGAAAGGATTGAAAGATGGCGGGACCTTCCTGCTGAACAGTATCTGGGATGCCGAAGAGACAAAAAAAAGGCTTCCCGACACCATGAAAAAATACCTGGCCGAACACAAGATTAAATTCTATATTATCAATGCTACCGTGATCGCCGAAGAGATTGGATTAGGGAACCGCACCAATTCCATCATGCAGGCGGCCTTCTTCAAGCTGGCCAATGTGATCCCTGCCAAACTGGCAATCGATCAAATGGAAAAAGCAATCAAGAAGACCTATGGGCGGAAAGGGGAAGGGATTGTGAAGATGAACATTGCTGCCATTAAGAGAGGCGAAGAGGTAGAGGAGATCAGGATTCCGGCCGAGTGGACAAAGCTGAAGATTCTCACCCCGAAAGAGGATCCAAATGCAGATCCCTTCATCAGGCAGATCTTTGAACCGGTAAACAGCTTCAGGGGAGACGATGTTCCCGTAAGCGCTTTTGTGGGACGGGAAGACGGGACTTTCCCGGCGGGAACAACTGTCCTGGAGAAACGCGGCGTTGCCGTGAATGTACCTCGATGGTTACCCGATAACTGTATCCAGTGCAACCAGTGTGCCTATGTCTGTCCGCACGCTGCCATTCGTCCGTTCCTGCTGAATGAAGCGGAAAAGAACAGCGCTCCCGGGGAACTGGTCACGTTGAAGGCGATCGGGAAAGAGCTGGCCGGACTGGAGTTCCGGATCCAGGTGAGCGTACTCGACTGTACCGGGTGCGGCAACTGCATCGATGTGTGTCCGTCCAAGACCAAGGCGCTGGAATTTCATACCCTGGGTTCCCAACTGGAGCAGACGAAGAACTGGGATTTCCTGATCGATCATGTGACCTACAAGACGGATGTGGCCGACCGGTTCAAGACCTTCAAGAACAGTCAGTTTGCACAACCGTTGTTTGAGTTTTCCGGTGCCTGTGCCGGATGCGGAGAAACTCCCTATATCAAGCTTATAACCCAGCTTTATGGGGAACGGATGCTGATTGCCAACGCCACCGGCTGCTCGTCGATCTACGGAGGTACGGCTCCGTATACGCCCTACCGGCCCAACACCGACGGACACGGCCCTGCCTGGGCCAACTCCCTGTTTGAAGACAATGCCGAATACGGGTTTGGGATGGCTATCGGGATTACCCACCTTCGCAAGCGGATGGCCCAGAAGATGCGTGCCGCCATCAAGGAGAACATGATGAGCGCGGAGCTGCTGGCTCTGTTCGGGGAATGGATTGACGGGATGGATGATGCCCTCAGATCGAAGGAGGCAACCGTAAAAATGCTGCCCCTGCTCGAAAAAGAGAACGGCCAGCTGGCTAAAGAACTCCTGGATCTGAAGCAATACCTGGTCAAGAAATCGGTGTGGGTGATCGGTGGCGACGGCTGGGCTTACGATATCGGGTACGGCGGACTGGACCATGTGATCGCTTCCGGCGAGGATATCAACATCCTGGTACTCGATACCGAGGTCTATTCCAATACGGGAGGCCAGGCTTCCAAAGCCACTCCTGAAGGGGCGGTGGCCAAATTTGCCGCTTCCGGAAAGAAGGTCCGCAAAAAGGACCTGGGCGCCATGGCGATGAACTATGGGTATGTGTATGTGGCGCAGGTGGCCATGGGAGCCAATAACAGCCAGCTGTTCCGGGCGATAAAAGAGGCAGAAGCCTACCACGGACCTTCTGTCATCATTGCCTATGCCCCTTGCATCAATCACGGGTTACGGGATGGGATGGGCAAGACCCAGGAGGAGATGGACAAAGCCGTACGGGCAGGATACTGGCAACTCTACCGGTACAATCCGGTGCTGGGTGAGGAGGGACAGAATCCCTTCAAGCTGGATTCGAAAGAGCCGGAATGGGATAAATTCCAGGAGTTCCTCGATGGCGAAGTACGCTATACCTCCCTGAAAAAAATGTTCCCGGCCGAAGCCACGGTTCTGTTCAAAGCCGCCGAAGAGAATGCGAAGTGGCGGTATGACCATTACCGGAGGCTGGCGGAGATGAACTACGATAACCGTTAAATAAACCTTGTATGCCTGACCTTACCACTCACTACCTGGGATTGAACCTGAAGAACCCGGTCATCCTTGGCGCCAGCAACCTGGTGAAGGATCTTGCGAATATCCGGAAGATGGAGCAGGAGGGGGCTGCGGCGATCGTCTACAAATCGCTGTTTGAAGAGCAGGTCGAACTGGAGCGTTTGCAGCTTTCCGAGGAGCTGAACCAGTACAACGACCGTCATGCCGAGATGATCAGCCTCTTCCCCGACATCGAGCATGCCGGACCCACCGAACACCTGCACAATCTCAGGACAGTCGTAGAATCGGTAACCATTCCGGTGATTGCCAGTCTCAACTGCGTCTTTGAGGACACCTGGGTGGAGTATGCCACCCTCCTCGAGCAAACCGGCGTACATGCCATTGAATTGAACTTCTATGCGGTTCCCGGCGATTTCAAGAAGGAAGGGAAGGCCATTGTGAACGAGCAGCTTGAACTCATCAGCCACATCAAGAGCAACCTAAAGATCCCGGTGAGTGTCAAACTGAGTCCCTTCTATACCAATATCCTGAACGTGATCCAGCAGATGTACTACGCCGGTGTGGATGGATTTGTTCTCTTCAACCGGTTATTCCAGCCCGACATTGACCTGGAAAAGGAGCAGCACCACTTTCCCTACAACCTCAGCAATGAGGGTGATAACCGGTTGCCGCTGCGCTATGTAGGATTGCTCTATGGGGAGATCCGCGGTTCCATTTGTGCCAACACGGGCATCTATACCGGCCATGATGTAGCCAAGATGATCCTGGCCGGCGCGGATTGCGTGCAGGTAGTAAGCACGGTATACAAAAACGGGATTGAGCAGGTCGGGAAGATCCTCAAATCGCTGGATACCTGGATGGAGCAAAAGGAATATACCACCATCGAACAGTTCCGGGGCAAGCTCTCGGAGAAGAACCTGAAGGATCCATTCGCTTACAAGCGCGCGCAGTATATTGATATCCTGATGAAGAGCGAGGAGATCTTTAAACTGTATCCGATGAGGTAGCTGCTCAGGACCGTCTGATTGCAGATTGCTTCAGCACGCCAAAGGCGTGCAAAGCGAAGCAACCTCCTTCCTGCTCTATCAGTTCACCGTAATCTCATACTCCATCCTCGCCTGCACGCCTTTCAACTCTCTGATCTTCCGCAATGTCAGGTAATAGGTATAGTCCTCACCAAGGGCCTTCTTCAGGTAGACATCCGGTGTGGATTTCCCAAGGATCTGTTCAATGAGCTGATCAATTGGGTTTTTGATCACCGGGAGGGAGGAGATCCGGTAATCGGTAACGCCTGCGAGAGAAGCGGCAAAGTGGATGGCTGCGTCCAGTCCGCCCAGGGTGTCAACCAGACCCAGGTTCAATGCTTCTGTACCACTCCAGATCCGGCCCTGGCCGATGTTGTCGACTTTTGTGACGGACATATTCCGGCCATTGGCTACCCGTTCCGAAAACACGTCGTAAATGTGATCCACATCTTTCTGGATAACAGCCTGCTGATAGGGAGTGAGGGGTTTCATGACGGAGATGAAATCGGCATTCCGGTTGGTGGCGGCATTGTCGAAGGTAATCCCCAGCTTGTTGTTCATCAATCCTTTGAGATTGGGGATCGCGGCCCATACACCGATCGAACCGGTAATGGTGGAAGGTTCGGCCATGATCTTATCGGCTGCACAGGCGATGTAATACCCTCCGCTGGCCGCCACATTCCCGAATGAAGCCACGACTGGTTTTTCTTTTGTTGCCAGTTCAATTTCCCGCCAGATCACCTCCGAAGCAAGCGCGCTACCACCCCCGGAGTTGACCCGGAGCACAATGGCCTTGACACGTTTATCCTCGCGGGCTTTCCGGATGGTACGGGAGATCCGTTCTCCTCCTATGTTGTCCTGCGATCCTTCCCCATCCACCACATCACCTGAAGCATATACCACGGCAATCTTTTCTTTGGCGGTGGATCTGTTCTTGTCGGCCACTTTGCTGTATGAATCGAAGGAGACAAATCCGATCTTCGCTGTACTGTCCAGTTCCAGCAGTTGCCTGAACCGGGCAAACAGCTCATCCTTGTAGAGAAGGGTGTCAACCAGTCCGTATTTCAGGGCATCACCGGCTGTTTGAACCAGCAACTCATCTGCTATATGGTTCAGTTCCGACGGTTTGATGCTCCTGGACTGACTGATATCACCAATCACCTGCTTCCACATATCGGTGATTAGGTCGGTGATCTGCTCACGGTTCTCGGCGCTCATTTTATCCAGGAAGAGAGGTTCCGTGGCAGCTTTAAATTTCCCATGCCGGATGATCCGGACATCGACGTCGAGCTTCTCCAGGGTTCCTTTGAGGAACATCAGCTGGGCATTCAGCCCTTTGAGGAGCAACCCGCCTTCGGGATTGAGGTAGAGCTGACCGGCCGCTGAAGCAAGGTAATAGGCTCCCTGTGAGTAGTAGTTGCCATAAGATACCAGAAACTTTCCGGAGCTCCGGAAGTCGACCAATGCATCCCGTATCTCCTGCAGGGTGGCCAATCCGGTCATGATGTTCTCCGTATTGAGGTAAATGCCACTGATGTTATCGTCTGATCTGGCTTTGGCAATGTTCTCCAGAATCTCGTCCAGTCCCATGTCGCCTGCTGCGTTCATCGGACTGATATAAAAAGGTATTTTGGAAGACCGGTCGGCAATGGGCTTGTTGAGATCGAGGTACAATACACTCTTTTTGGGGATGGTAACCTCCTCATCGGCGGTGGCGGCTAAAATGACGCCCATGATAATGGCAAATCCGATAAAGGAGAGCACCACGATGGTGATGAAGCTGCCCAACATAGAGGCGAGCATTGTTTTTAAAAATGACATAAGCAGAGTTTTTTAGCAAATTTAGTTTTTTTTTGGTCATGACCTCTTCAAAGTAATTAACACCAAATTGTGCATAGCTTTTCCAGGGGATCAGTGAATTTTGGGGTGATTTCGCGTATCATTGTACCGGTTAATCAACTCCGGTTGCATGCGATCCAGAGCAGTCATTCTCCTGTTTCTATTGTTCCTTATTCCTGTACTTTCGCTTCCAATGACCGGGGAGGAGGGAAAGGGAGTGAAGACCGTGGATCCGAAGCCTGCTCCCCGGGCTGCTCCTTCTATCTGCATCATGGATCACGGACAGAAGCCGGTTATTCGGATGATGAGTTTCATGCTCGAGTTTAATGGGGACCTTGATACGGCCTATCTGACCCGTTTGTTGCAGACGTATATTACAGAGTGCAAGCTGGAGGGGGTGAACCATGATGTGGCTGTGGTACAGATGTGCCTGGAGACCGGGTTTCTCCGGTTCGACGGATCGGTCAGCCGGTTTCAAAACAACTTCTGCGGACTGGGAGCTATCAGTGCTTCGGCGGCGGGCGACTGGTTCGATTCCCCGGAGGAGGGGATCCGGGCCCATATTCAGCACCTGAAGGCTTATGCCAGTATCGAGCCCCTTAATCTTCCCCCGGTGGATAAACGGTTTCAACATGTGAACCGGGGAACGGTCTTCACCATCTACGACCTCACCGGCCGCTGGGCCAGCGATCCGAAATACGGGGAGAAGCTGGATTGGCTATTGAAGAGGCTGTATAGCGATTAGCGATTAGGGATTAGGGATTAGGTGGTACCTTTGCCTCATGGAGACAGTATCTTTAGATATTTTTCTCTGTCTGGGATCCAATCAGGGTGACCGTGCCGGTTTGCTGAAGAGAGCAGTTGATCTTATTGAGAAAGAGGCAGGAAAAATAGTACAAAGATCTTCTGTATACGAAACCGAGCCCTGGGGGATGGAGGGCGGGGAACCGTTTTTGAATCAGGTAATCCAGGTAACCAGCACTCTTTCGCCTTATGATCTTCTGCGGGTTCTTCAAGGGATTGAGGGCAAATTGGGCAGATCGCGGATCGCGCTGCTTCGTCGCTTCGCTTCTCGCAGTGACAATGATACCGGATCCCGGAGCTCTAATAAGGAATTAGGAATGAGGAGTGCGGAATCTTCGTCTCACGTCTCACGTCTCACGTCTTACGTTCCTCGTTCCATCGACATCGACATCCTCTTTTACGGGAATCTGGTGTTGGATACGCCGGAGTTGACGATTCCTCATCCACTGATAGCGGAGCGGCGGTTCGTACTGGTGCCGCTGGCGGAGATTGCCGGTGATCTGGTGCATCCGGGGAATGGAACTTCGATCCAGGAATTGCTGGAAATCTGTACCGATAGTTTAAAGGTTGATTTTTTTACCTGCGGCGAAAAGAACCACAATAGGCACAGTAGATCACAATAGGGCTAATGGTGCTGGAGCTCTCGTTTCTGGCCGGCCGGTATCACCCGGATCAGGGGATAAAAAAAGGCTGACCCGTGTCCGGATCAGCCTTTTTGTTCATCAGTAAACCTTACTTCACGATATTCTGGAATTCAGGAGTATTTGCATAGTTGTAGAATTCACGATCACCCCTGGCC
>QYQJ01000163.1 GCA_007280875.1 Bacteroidota bacterium | reverse complement strand
GTGTACATAGCATCTTCATGGCCGGATTCGCCCATGCCGGGATGATCGGGATCAGCCGGACCATTGATCCGTTACTGCTTACTCTGAACGAAAAGGGATTCCTTAACGGCCACACCCCCTTTTCGGCGCTGCTTGCCTTTCAAAGCATTCTTTCCGCTGTGATAGTCGGAAAAAAATTCATCGCCCTCTCCAATGAATCCAGCGCCAACGAAGCCACCATCCCGGGTCTTAACGTCAACCATCAGTATTCAAAAACCTATGAGTTTGAGAGAGATTTCCGCCACTACATCACTACCTGGCTTTGCCCAGAGGTAAACTACTTCAGCTTTCTGCGACCCCTCAACGAGATCCAGATCGCCAGCCTGTTTACCCGCTTTCCGAAGTACTTCCCTGTGTTCAGAAGCTGTAACGCGGGAAGCAAAACGGACTCCTGGTGCGGTCATTGCCCCAAATGCCTCTTTACTGGTATCATGCTCGCCCCTTTCCTGAAACCCGGTCAGCTCAACGAGATCTTCCGGATCGATATCCTCGATGACTTTTCCCTCAAACATACGTTCGACAAACTGATCGGGATCACCCCCGATAAACCCTTCGAATGCGTCGGCACCATCTCCGAAGTCAATGCCGCCCTGACCGAAACCATAGCTCATTATGGAAATGACCCATTGCCCAGCCTGCTTGAATACTATACGACCCTCCCCATCACTCCCATCACCTCACCACCCTCTGTCAGTGCGATCCCGAGGACTCAGGAGAAGCAATCCTCCTTCACCTCCTTCCTTCACTCCTGGGACCCGCAAAACTTTGTTCCTCCTCACTTTGAAGAACTGTTGAAAGGAACACTCTATGGTTGACCTCCTCCGCCGGCGGCTGGAAGGGAAGAAGATCCTCCTTTTGGGCTTTGGCCGGGAAGGAGAATCATCCTACCGGGTGATCCGGGAGTTGTTCCCCCGGCAGAAAATCTGGGTAGCCGACCGCAATCCGGGAGTCACTGCCAGCAACCTTATTCAGCGTGACGATAACCTGGAATGCATCTGCGGCGAGCATTATCTGGATTCACTGAATACCTATGACGTGATCCTGAAATCACCGGGGATCACACTGAAAGATCTGAAGGTGCCGGTGGAACCGGCGCACATCACCTCCCAGACCGACCTCTTCCTGGAGGCCTATGCCCCACAGGTGACCGGAATCACAGGGACAAAGGGGAAAAGCACCACAGCCAGCCTGATCGCCCACATTCTCACTACAGCCGGAGAGGATACGGTACTACTGGGGAACATAGGAACTCCGGCCTGGCATTTCATCGACCGCATCACACCCGCAACCCGGATCGTGAACGAACTCTCCTCCCACCAGCTGGAGTATATTCACCGGGGACCACATATTGCGGTGTTGCTCAATATCTTTGAAGAACACCTCGATGCATACCGCTCATTCCGCGAATACCAACTGGCCAAGATGAAGATCGCAACCACCCAGCAGGCCGGTGATTTTTTCCTGTTCAATGCTGATGATCCGCTGATCCAAGAGCATATCCATTCGGTATCGGGACAATCGGGACAATCGAGACAATCGTCACGACCGTCACGATTGTCACGATCGTCACGACCTTCTCCTCTTCCTCTCTCCCTCACTACTCCCCTTGAAACCGGAGGCTTCCGCAGGGGTGAAGACCTGGTGATCCGCCTCCCTGGACAACCGGAGCTCGTACTACGTGATCCACACAACCGCTACCTGAAAGGAGAACACAATCAGCACAACATCCTGATTGCTGCCACGGCCTGCCGGTTACAGGGAGTTTCCGAAGATGCGATTCTCGACGGAATTGCTTCCTTCAAAGGATTAGCCCACCGTACGGAAGAGTTGGGAATCTACCACAATATCCGCTGGGTCAACGATTCCATCGCTACCATACCCGAAGCCTGTATAGCTGCCCTGCAAGCCATACACGATGTCGATACCCTCATCCTGGGCGGGTTTGATCGCGGAATCAACTATTCCCCCCTGGCCCGGTTCCTGCTTCGGGCGCCAGTCAGGAACCTGATCCTGACAGGTGCTGCAGGCCGACGGATCGGCACAGAAATGGAATCTCTCGATCCCACAATAAAAACGCGGAAAAAGATGTTCTATATCAACCGCTTCGATGAATTATTCCCGTTGGCACTGGAATATACCCGACCGGGAGCCACCTGTCTCCTCTCACCTGCTGCTGCCAGTTATGACGAATTTCGTAGTTTCGAGGAACGCGGTTTCCGCTTCCGGGAACTCATTACCGGAAGAATGTAAGATGTAAGACGTAAGATGTAAGACGTAATTAGTGAAAATAACAGCATGAAACTTAAAACCATGATTTCCCTATTTCGCTATTTCGCTACCTCGCTACCTCGCTACCTCACCACCCTCACCACCTTCTTCTGTATCTCATGCTTCTCAATCAAAGCTCAAACCTCTTACGACGATCAGGTCCGAGCCTATGTCGATACCTATAAGGGGATTGTGGTCCAGGATATGCGTACTTACGGCATCCCCGCCAGTATCAAACTAGCACAGGCAATTCTGGAATCACGGGCGGGTCAGAGCGTCCTGGCCACAGAAGCGAACAACCATTTCGGGATCAAATGCCATGAAGAATGGACCGGAAAGACCTACCGGATGGACGACGAGCAGCCCAATGAGTGCTTCCGTAAGTACGACAACGCAGTGGAATCGTTCCGCGACCACTCCGTGTTCCTCACCACACGCGACCGCTACCGGTTCCTCTTCTCGCTTGATGCGCAGGACTACCGGGCCTGGGCATACGGACTGAAATCGGCCGGTTACGCGACCAATCCACAATACCCCGACCTTCTGATGTCCATCATCGAGCGGTATAACCTGAACCAGTACGACCTGCCTGAACGGGAGATTGTTGCCGTGATTACAACACGCGCCGATGAAGACCTCATGAACGCCTATCTTTCCCTCTTTACCTATTTAGGCCCGGGACCGAACAACCGGAAGGTTTACCTGAATAACCATGTCCAGTGCACCATCGCCCTGGAGGGAGACGATCTGCTGACAATCGCCCGTGATTTTCGGACAAAAACCACCGATCTGATGCAATTCAACGACCTCAAACGGGCCGGCGGTATCAGCAAGGGGCAGGTGGTCTACCTCGAGAAAAAGAAAGGGAAAGCCACACAAAAACTCAACGTGGTTGGAAACAACCAGACCATGTGGGAAATCTCCCAGGTCTTTGGCATCCGTCTGGCCAACCTATACCGTAAAAACCACATGCCCGAGGGCCTCGAGCCTCCTGCAGGGAAGGTGTTGCGCCTGCGTTAATACCCCTAAATCCCTAAAGGGGACTTACTCCTCCCCCTTCAGGGGGAGGCCGGGAGGGGGCGTACTAAAACCGCATCAACCGGAACCCTTTTACTACTTTTCCGGCCCCGATCACGAGGTTTAACCGATTGACATCCTCCAGGGTCCCGATATCAAACGGAGTGGTCCCTTTGATACCCGATTCGATCTCAGCATATCCGTGGCGGTCGAAAAGAAAGACTTCGTTAGTGGGAGGGGAGATGATCCCGATGAGGATTTTGCCGTTCAAGGTCTTAACGACAGCGGGGGGAGATACATCGTGTCGGAAAGAGTAAAAGTAGGCAAGGTTCGAAAACCGGTTGTAGTAGTAGAGGGTGTTGTTGTCGAAAAAAATGAACTCGGGATAGCCGTCATCCATAATGTCTTCATAAAAGAAATAGTGACCGGAGGTGAAGGTGTTGAAACTGGTCCGTTCCACATGGCCGTTTTCCTGCAGGTAGACTACATCCCCTGCCGGATCGGTCGTGAGCCAGGGCCCTTTCGCATTGGTTCGGTTCAGGTAAAATGTCGAATGCGGGGAGTTAGTGAACGCCTTCACGGGCGTTACCTTCCGCACTCCGTAACCATCCGTCACCAGCACCCGTCCACTCCGCATTGTTACGAACAATGTCACATTAGCGTCATCGTCATCACGAGTCCGAGTACCCGGGTGAAGTGAACTCCCAGCTTCCTGGGTGCCGGCCTGGTAATGTGCCCCCTCAACCTCCAGCACCCTCACCGGCACTACCACTTCCTCTTCCACTTCAGGCGAACTCCAGCCACCGCTGAGTTGTCCGTTCAAGTCGAAGCTGTAAATCCGGTTGTTGCGGAAGGCTAACACCACCTGGAACTGGTCGGGAGAGCCGGTGCAGGTAACGTCGCCCGGCGGGATTCCGGATCCCTGAGCAGAGGCGCCTTCAGAATATTCGCTGACATCGGTGGTAACCCGGGGTGTTACGACCGACAACCCGTTGGAAGCCCGTACCGGAAACTTCATCGGGAAGCGATCGGCCAGTCTGCCGTCGCTACGAATCAGGTAGAGGTGATTCTCCGTGTTGAAGAGGTAAAAGAGCGAATCGTTTCCCGTCAGCATCACCTGGTGATATGTGCCGAGTACCCGTCCGTATAGCTTCTGTTTCCACATGATCTGGCCCCTTCGGTCAATCTTGTACAGGGTATTCAGGGTGTCGGTCACCAGCACGGCAAAACCAGGCAACCTTCCCGAACGGATGATCTGCGGGGCACCTGAAACCAGGGTGTCGAGTGTGGTTTGCCATACCAGGGGGCCCTCCTGGGTGGTTTTAGGATTGAAGTGGAGTTGCAGGTTAGTATAAAACATCCCATCTTCGGCTGAAAGCTGGGCAGTGACCGAACGGAACTTCTTCAGCGAATCGAGCAAGGGGAGGAAAAGGGGTATATATTCCCCTGTCAGTGCCTCCGGGAGGTGCTCAAGAAGGGAATTGGAAGTACTGTAAAAGGAGAAGTTGGCACGATCGGAGAGGTTATCGGAAATGGCTCTGTAATCTGGTCTTTCGGTCAGATACTCCTGACGTATAGTGCGTTCCAGAAACCGTTTCAGCACATCGGGATGTGAAGCCAGGCACACGAATTTTCCAATGAGGGTAAAACAGTTCATATCTACCGGCTCGAATAACGGATTCAGCCACATGTTGAGAGGTTCAGAGATCCCGGTGCGGTAAATCGATACTCCTTCGTAGCGGATGGAATCGGTCTTTTTGCCCAGGATGAGTGAAAGTGCGAGCAATGATTTTCGCGCCGAATCCGGATCAGCTGTCTGGATAATGGTTACGGGAAAGAGAGCCGGATCGCGGGAAGAAGGCTGGATCCAGCACCGCCCCGCCTGCTGCCCCACCCATGGATTGAGGAAAAGGCCGATGCAAGTATCGTACTGTTGGTCAAGTTCCCGGAAGAGGTCGATCTCCTCTGTCGAAAAAAGGGCACACTGAAGCCGGAACTGCCAGCGCCGGAAGTAGTCGGGGTAATCGATCAGGGCATAGATAAGATAGGACTGGGTGCTTGCAGGAAATAGATTGGTCATCGTCAGGGGCAGGGGAGACTGATTCCCCATCAGTGCCAGTGTCTGCATAGCGCTGTCGGAAGCGATTGTATAGCCGCTGAGCACCAGTTCGTCCTTCTTTATGTAGAGATCCAGTCCGCTCCAGTCGGCATATCGGGCAAACTTGACCAGCCCCTTGTTATGCATCTCCGTGACCCCTTTCCAGAGGGCAAGCGAGAGGTAAGGAAAGTTGATATAGAGATTGGCATCGACTTTCTTGCCGGTAGTGGAAGCAACGGTACTGAAGCCCTGCATCACCGAAACAGGTGTGTTAAGCGATAGCTGGTCGATGGCGCGTTTCACCAGGTCGTCTGCGAAACTGAAAATGCCTACCCCTTCCCCCGAGATGGAGAGCACCCCGGGCTTGTTCTCGAAATGGATCCGGTAGATCTGTGTGCGGTTATATGGGCTCTGCAAAACAGTGACCTTTCCGGGATAGTGCTCCTCTATGAAGGCTTTAAGGATCGTTCCGTCTATCGACTTTGGTAGCGGAACCAGGAAGAGCGGATCGAACGATGCCCGTCCGTGAACAGAAAGGGTAACTGTGAGGGGGGACTTTTTCAGAATCTCCCGGATCTTCGGATTGCCACGCGACATGGAATCGATCAGCAGGAGTTGTTCCTGGATCGGTTTCACCCCGGGGTATTTTAGCAACTCTTTCCATATGAGGTTAGTACGTGTCAGCTCCTCCAGGAGTTCCAATGGCCGGTTGATGCGTATGATGAGTGCCGTGCGATCGGGAATGGCCTGAACCGGATCCCTGGCAGGGGTTTGCAGGGATTGGTAGAGAAGGTAGGCCAGGTACAGGATCCCTGACGCCAGCATCACGGCGATCGCGATCAGAAGTATACGCCTGACAATACTCATTCCGGTAGAAGGTGAGGTGTGATTGAACAAAGTTATTAAAATAAAATTTTCAGCTGCCTTTCCAGCCGAAAGCTGCGGCGATGGTGAGGAGTGATACCATACAGGGCGATTGCTTCGTGGTGGGAGGGTGTGGGATAGCCTTTATTCTCGTTCCATGCGTATAAAGGGAAATCTGCATGCAGCTGTTCCATCCATTCGTCGCGGTATGTCTTGGCCAGCACCGAAGCGGCTGCAATGGAGAGAAACCTGGCATCCCCCTTCACCAGGCAATGATAAGGGATCTCCAGGGTAGTATGAAACCTGTTCCCATCAATCAGCAGGAGTTCAGGGACCGGAATAAGCTTCTGTACTGCTTGCTCCATACCAAGAAAGGAGGCGCGGAGAATGTTGATCTCATCGATGGTTTCTACCCCGATCCGGCTGACTGCATAGGCCAACGCTTCCCGCTCTACCTCGGTGCGCAATGATTCCCGCCGGGTGCGGGTAAGCTGCTTGGAATCGGTAAGCAGTGGGTGGGTATAATTCTTCGGCAAGATCACGGCGGCAGCAAAAAGCGGACCGGCCAGAGCGCCCCGACCGGCCTCGTCGCAACCCGCCTCAATCCGGTCATCGGTGTACTGACTGTTCAGCATCTCAGGAAAGAAACAGGATGGGGATTAACCGGATGTTGGCAAGAATGGAGAGGAACAGGAGCCATAGCAACCATTCAAAACGTGCGGGCTTCCGCAGGTGCATGTAAAAATTGGTGACAAATACCGCCAGGCATATACTGAGTAACCCGGGGTGATACAGATGAAGTGTATGGGTATACGGGATCATCAGCGCCACCCATATCAGCAGCCAGATCAGGAGAAGGTTTTTCTTCCGCAGCTCGACCGTCTTCTCACCGAGATGCAGGAATGTATTCCACAATCCTACCAGGGCGAGGAGGCCCATCAGGCCATAGAGTGTCCAGTTATTCCAGGAAAGATCCGGAGTGATCAGGGTGATCTGCCTAAAAAACGCACCATACATGGCGATCAGTCTGGAAAACCGGTCGGTCAGAAAGTACACCACAACCAGGTACAGAAAAGGGGTGGCCAACCCAAGCAGCGAACTAATCCATTCGCGCCAATGCAGTGAGCGATAAACCAGGAAGCAGGTTAGTAGAAATCCGTACAGGAGTAGTGAAGGCAGGTAAAAGAAGGATGAGAGACCAACGAAGAATCCAGCAATATAGACCAGCTCGATGGGTTCGCCCTGGTTGTAGGACTCCAGCAGGGCCCGAACGATGAAGAGGAAAAAAAGTAAGGTAATGTTCACCGGAGTGAGGGTCATCCAGGAGGGGAACAGGCTGACAAAGAGGAGAAAAAGCAGGGCAGCCAGTGAAGTGTTGTGCGGAACCAGGTTATGATTCGAAACGATATAGTTGAGCCACACAGCCAGGAAAACCACCAGCAGAAATCCGATAGCCATAGCCAGGTAAGGGAAACCCGATACCCAGGAATAGAGGATTTCGTAGAGCGGAACCGGACCATCAGGTGGCGGCATCAGGGGTGGATTCAACGCTCCGGCTCCCCACAGCAGCAGCCCTGCCACACCGATGGTGACAAACTGTCCGGGGAAACTCGATTTGAAATATCGGATCAACATCCAGGAATTGCCATTATTGCACAATATTGCCCATCATTGCACATTATTGCCATGATTTTTATCTTCCCTCATCCCTGTTCCTTCAACCCCGATCTTCCTCAAAGATCAAACCCAATATCCGTCCGATAGTACTTCCCTTTAAACGTGATCTTTTCTGCATTCTCATACGACTTTTTTAATGCCTCTTTCAGGGTGTTGCCGAACGAGGTCACAGCCATCACGCGGCCGCCGTTGGTCACAATCCGGTCATCCAAGGCACTGGTGCCGGCATGGAAGACCAGACTGTCGGTCACCTGGTCCAGACCAGTGATCTCCCTTCCCTTCTCATAGGAGCCCGGGTATCCTTCCGAGACCAGCATTACGCTGGCGGTTGTGCGGGGATCTATCTCCAGGGTCACCTCATCGAGGGTGCCGGTGGCTACAGCCTGACAGATTTCCACGAGGTCGGTGCGCATGCGGGGCAACACCGCTTCGGTCTCAGGGTCGCCCAGCCGGCAGTTGTATTCAATCACATAGGGAACTCCCTGCACATTCATCAGTCCGAAGAAGAGGAATCCCTGGTAGGGAATCCCTTCTGCACGGAGTCCGTTCATCGTCGGGCGAATCACCCGGTGTTCAACCTGTGCCAGGAACTCACCCCGGGCAAAAGGTACAGGTGAAACCGACCCCATGCCCCCGGTATTAGGTCCGGAATCACCCATCCCGATCTTCTTGTAATCCTTGGCTTCGGGCAGGATTCGGTAGTGGGTGCCATCCGCGACCACAAAGGCCGAAAGTTCGATCCCCTGCAGGAACTCCTCGATCACCACCTTGTGCGAAGCTTCCCCGAATTTGGATCCGGTAAGCATGGCGGTGAGTTCGGCAACCGCTTCATCCAAGCTCTGACAGATGACCACCCCTTTCCCGGCTGCCAGTCCGTCGGCTTTCAGTACGTAGGGTAGCCGCAAGGTCTTCAGAAAGGAGATCCCGTCATCCAGCCTGTCTGCAGTGAAGGTTTGGTAGGCGGCTGTGGGGATTCCGTACTTTTTCAGAAACGCCTTCGCAAAATCCTTGCTCCCTTCCAGCATGGCTGCCTGGCGGGTAGGGCCGATCAACGGAATAGTACGGAGGTTCGGGTCCTCCAGGAAGAAATCGTGGATACCGTGTACCAGCGGATCTTCCGGACCCACTACCACCATGCCGATCCGATGTGTCAGACAGGCTTCACGGATGGCGTGGAAATCGTTTACCGTCACCGGCAGGTTGGTGCCGACGGAAGCTGTTCCTGCGTTGCCGGGAGCGATAAAGAGTGAATTCAGACGGGGACTTTGAGCCAGTTTCCATGCGAGGGTATGCTCACGTCCCCCTGAACCCAGGAGTAGAATATTCATGATGCTAATGGGTTTTCAATGCCTTCTCGATCGACTCCCAAAGCCTGTCGGCCGTCTTCTGCCAGGTGAAAAGCCCCTCCCGCGCATGACCACGCTGGATTAGTTCCTCGCGTACGGTCCTGTACTGGTATACCTTATACATCGCCATGGCGATTGAATCGGGATCGAATGGATCTACCAGAATGGCCCCATCCCCGGCTATTTCCGGCATGGAGGTGACATTGGAGGTGATCACCGGGGTGCCGCAGCGGTAGGCTTCGATTATGGGAATCCCGAATCCTTCAAAATAGGAAACGTAAGTCAGAGCGGTGGCCGCACCCAGCAGGTAACGCAGGTTCTCGGTTTGCAGTCGTCCGGTGAAGGAGACATCGTGAGAGAAATTCATCTGCTGATAGGCGGAATCGATGTCGGGGGTCCACCATTTCCGGGCCCCCACAATCACGAGTTGTACATCCGACGGATTGGATTTCTTGAATAGATCGAAGGCCCGGAACAGGTTGGAGAGATTCTTCCTGGGATGGAGCGCTCCGATGAAAAGAAAATAGGGTTTGCCTTCAGTGTAAAACTGCCTGGCCATCACCTTCTCCTCTTCGGTCAGGGGTTTGAATACTTCGTTGGCCCCGTCGTAAACGATGTCGATCTTATCAGGACTGACTCTGTACTGTTCAACAATATCCTGCCTGGAGAATTCTGAAACGGTAGCGATCCGCATCGCCTTATGCGCATATTTGGGGAAGTAATGCCGATAATACCATCGGGTAAGGAGGGGAAGATCCTCCGGATAATGTTCAAAATTAAGGTCGTGGATCACGTTCATGGAGCGTCCTTTATACCGGAGCGAAAGAAAGCCGTCGGGGGAAAGAAAGAGATCGGGTTTGAGGCGATTGAGCAGGGAGGGCAGGCTGTATTCGAACCAGGTATAGTAGAGAAAGGGATGGCGTGCCGGAGGAAACTGGATCAGGGGTGTGATGTTGTCGGAAAAGAGAAATTCTTCTGAAAAGTTCCGGTCAAAGATGAAATAAAACCGGTGTTCGGGATGCTGGGTGGTGATCCGCTTCAACGATTCAAAGGTGAACCACCCGATCCCTTCGAGTTTGCCTTTCAGCAACAAACGGGTGTTTACCGCAATATTCATCTGATACTTATTGTTTCAGGGTTCAGATAATTTTTAACTTTGTAGCAAATATCCTATTTTTTTTCGAAGAGTAAACCGTTTTTCTCAATCTCACCCGGGTTTTTTTGCCAACCATCCATGCAACGAAAATTTCTGACAAATCTGGGACTGCTTCTCTTTCTCAATCTTCTCATCAAACCGTTCTGGATATTCGGTATCGATCGTACGGTTCAGAATACCGTGGGAGTGGAGGATTACGGCTTTTACTTCGTCATATTCAACTTCTCCTTTCTTTTCAATATCCTTCTCGACCTGGGAATCACCAACTTCAATAACCGGAATATTGCACAGCATAACCACCTGCTGAACAAACACTTTTCCGGGATCCTGGTGCTGAAATTCCTGCTTGGGCTCTTTTACCTGCTGGTTACTTTCCTCATAGCGGCCCCCATCATGGGCTACTCTGGAAATCAGCTTTACCTGCTTGCGCTGCTGGGGTTCAACCAGTTTCTCATCTCCTTCATCCTCTACCTCCGGTCCAACATCTCAGGATTGCTTCTGTTCAAGACCGATAGTGTTCTTTCGATCCTCGATCGCTTCCTGATGATCCTCTTTTGCGGTGCCCTGTTATGGGGACATGTAACGGAAGTCCCTTTCCGCATCGAGTGGTTTGTTTACAGCCAGACAGCCGCATATAGCATCACAGCACTGATCGCCCTGTTGATCGTCATTCGGAAATCAAAATTTCGCAGATTGAACTGGCACTGGCCTTTCTTCCTGATGATCATCAAAAAAAGTATGCCTTTCGCCCTGATGGTTTTGCTGATGACCTTTTATAACCGTCTCGACCCGGTGATGCTGGAGGGGTTGCTCGGGGAAAAGGCAGGCAACGAACAGGCCGGTATCTATGCCCATGGCTACCGGTTGCTCGATGCAGCTTCCATGATCTCATTTTTATTTGCTGTGTTGCTCATCCCGATTTTTTCGCGCATGATCAAACAGAAAGAGTCGGTGACGGAGATGGTGAAACTCTCCTTCACCCTCGTCATCACCGTCGCGATCATCATTGCCGTAGCCTCCTTTTTCTACAGTACAGAGATGATGCAGCTGCTGTACAATACTGATATAGTGAAATCAGCTCCGGTGTTTCAGCTCCTGATGGTCGGATTTGTCGCCATCTCCACCACCTACATTTTCGGTACCCTGCTTACCGCCAATGGAAACCTCAAGGAATTGAACATTATTGCCGTCACCAGCCTGCTAATAAACCTGGTGATTAACCTCGTACTGATCCCGCGCCTGCTGGCATATGGAAGCGCCATTGCCAGCCTTTCCACCCAGTTTTTCGCTGCCATAGCCCAGGTAATCATGGTTCAGCGGATTTTTCGCTTCCGGATTAACTACCGGTACTTGCTTACACTTCTTTTATTTGCAGGGGGTGTGATTTTTGTCACCTGGTTCTCCCGCCAGATCACCATGTCGATTCCCGGTGTCACGGAAAATCTGGCCTGGCTGGCCAACTTCACCCTGGCGCTGCTTATCTCCCTGTTCCTCGCCATCGTTCTTCGCCTGCTTCACTTCCGTTCCCTCATCGGGATCCTTCGGAGAGACAGTTGATTGTAAGAAAAAAATATCTACCTTTGGCGAAATTTTGATGTCTACCTATGATCCATGATCCTTCAAGAAGAGAAGATTTTGATTCTTCCAACATCGTAATCTTCCTTTACAAATGGCGGAAACCCCTGTTCATTGTGATTCTGGTGGCGCTGGTATGTTCCTGGTTTTTCTCCCTGCCCTGGTTCATTACGCCTAAGTTTAAATCGACCGTAATCCTTTTTCCGGCCAGTACCAACTCCATCTCCACCGCGTTGCTGACGGAGCACAGCCAGAAAGGGGAGGACCTGATGTCGTTCGGTGAAGATGAGCAGGCCGAACAACTGATGCAGATCCTGAATTCCAACAAGATCCGTGACCGGGTGATCCGGCAGTTCAACCTGATGGAGCATTACGGCATTGATTCCTCTGCCAGGTACAAGTATTCGAGGTTATTCGACGAATATGAGCGAAACATCAGTTTTCGCCGGACACCGTTTATGGCGGTTCAGATTACCGTGTTTGATACCGACCCGCAGCTGGCAGCAGAGATCGCCAATACCATTGCCGCGCTGCTTGACTCCACGAAAAATGAGATGCAGCACCTGCGGGCTATCCAGGGGCTTGCCATCGTTGAACAGGAATACAGGACCCTGCAGTCGGAGGTCTATGTGATTGTCGATTCCCTGGTGTCACTGGGGAAGTTGGGTGTCAACGATGTAGAGTACCAATCGCAGGTCCTCAACCAGCAGATGGCTATCTCGATCATGGAAAACAATACCCAGGCCCAGAAAGAGCTGCAGAAGCGTCTGGATATTCTGGGAAAATACGGAGGCATCTACATGTCGTTGAAGAACGCACTGGAATTCAAAACCGAGCAGCTTACCCTGTTGCAGTCGAGGCTGAAAGAGGCCAAAGTAGATGCAAACGAGGAGATCCCGCAGAAATTCATCGTGAGTGACGCTTATAAGGCCGAAAAGAAGTCGTATCCGATCCGCTGGCTCATCATGCTGGTCTCTACGATCTCGGCCCTCTTCTTAACCATCATCATCATCATGGTGGTTGAGAAGATCCAGGCTGCCAATGCACAGAAAAAATTTCAACTCGGACAATCATAGCCGAAACCTGAGTCGCAAACCAACAAAAGCAAACACTTTATGGAACCCTTTTTCAACAGTAAACATATCGCTGATATTCTGTTCCGGTGGAAGATCCATCTGGCGGTCATCGTGGTACTGGCCGTGATCCTGTCGGTCATCCTCTCAAGTCCGCTGGTGATCACTCCGCTCTACAAATCCTTCGCCACGGTCTACCCCTCAAACATTGCCCCCTACTCGGATGAGAACGAGACCGAACAGATGATCGAGATGCTCAACTCCGGGGATATCCGTGACAGCGTGATTTATAAATTCGACCTGGCTGCGCACTGGAAAATCGATTCCGGCTACACGTATTTCCTGAGCACACTGCACTGGATCTATTCCCAGCGCGTCAAGATCAAGAAGACCCCCAACGAGGCCGTGAACATCGAAGTGTGGGATCCCGATCCCCGGATGGCCTATGATATGGTGAACGCCATCATGGACTATTACAACAGCAAGGTACGCAAGCTCCATAAGGAAAAATTCTACGAGGTGGTGGTCAACTACGAGACTGTTGTCAACGAGAAGAAGATGAAGATCGATTCTCTGAAGGAGCGTGCGCAGGAACTCGGAACCAAGTTCGGATTGATGGATTACCCGTCGCAAAGCCGCGAGGTGATGCGGGCCCTTCTCGGGAACGGCGGACAAGGCGGACGTTACAGCGAAGCCCTGAAATACAAGAAGAATATCGAGGAGAAGGGCCCGGAGATGCTGCTCTTGCAGGAGATGATCCGATACGAATCGGAAGAATTTGCGATCTTTAAGCTTGATTACGACCGCGCTCTCCTTGATTACAACCGGTACTATACCCATCTGAACCTGCTGACCAAACCCTATGTCACCGACAAGAAAGCCTATCCCATTCGCTGGCTGATCGTGACAGGATCGGTGCTGGCCGTTTTGTTCCTTACCCTTATCGTGATCGGTGTGATCGAACGGTCCAGGTTTTCCAAACAATTTTCCGCCGAGGCATGATCAGAACCCTTTCAGGATCGGGGCTTACGACATTCCTGGAGAGGTGCCGGGTGGTGTGGGTCTACCTCATCAGCCTGGCCTATATTCTCCTGAATGCCTACCTGATTTATAAGAATTACTACTATTCTCTGGCAATACCCCTGCTGCTGGTACTGATCTATTTCTATTTTACGCGGCTCGATTGGGTCCTCTTCCTGATTGCCTTTTGCACCCCCATCGCGGTGAACATGGTGCAATATGAACTGGGTGCAGGGCTCTCAATCCCTACCGAACCACTCTTGTTCGGGGTGTTGTTGATCTTTATCCTGAAACTCTTCTATAAGAACGATTTCGACCGGAAGATCTGGACACATCCGGTCAGTATCGTCGTTCTTGTCTGCCTGATCTGGATGTTCATCACCAGTTTCACCAGCCAGATCCCCCTGGTATCTTTCAAGTACCTGTTGGCCCGGTTATGGTTTGTCATCCCGTTCTATTTTCTGGGAATTCTTCTTTTCCGGAAAACGCAGAACATCCGCCTCTTCATCTGGCTCTATGCCATCCCCCTGATGGGTGTGATCATCTACACCATTTCGGTGCATTCCACCTACGGATTTGACGAGGAAGCCGGCCACTGGGTCATGTCTCCCTTTTACAACGACCATACTGCATACGGCGCTATCCTGGCCCTCTTTCTTCCGGTGTTTGCCGGATTCTCCTTCAGCAGGATCTTCAGCCGGACTACA
This sequence comes from Bacteroidota bacterium, assembly GCA_007280875.1. Taxonomy (GTDB): domain Bacteria; phylum Bacteroidota; class Bacteroidia; order Bacteroidales; family FEN-979; genus QYOJ01. The sequence continues at coordinate 2,406 of QYQJ01000163.1, read as the reverse complement.
CGGTTCTTCTCCATTATCATCATGCTGATCCTGATCATAGCCCTCTTCTTCTCTTTCTGCCGGGCTGCCTGGATCAGCCTGGCTGTGACCTTTCTGATTTACCTGGTGATCCTTTTCCGGATCAAATTCAAATGGATTATCGTGATCCTGGGATCGCTGGTCATCTTTTTCTTTATGTTCCAGCAGCAAATCTGGGATGTGGCGGAACGGAACAAACAGGGAACCTCCGGAAACTTCATCGAGCACGTGCAGTCCATCTCCAACATCTCCACCGACGATTCCAACCTCGAACGGATCAACCGCTGGCAATCGGCTCTCCGGATGTTCGACGAACGGCCTTTTTTCGGTTTTGGACCAGGCACCTACCAGTTTGAGTATGCCCCTTACCAGCTTTCGAAAGAGAAGACCCTGATCAGTACCAACGCAGGAGACCGGGGAAATGCCCACAGCGAATTCATCGGTCCGCTTGCCGAACAGGGCATACTGGGGATGCTGCTGATGATCACCTTTGTGATCATGATCATTGTCTACGGACTGAAGGTCCACCGGCAAGCCAAAACACCCGAAATACGCCTCCTCAGCCTCACCTTGCTCTTGGGTCTCATCACCTACTTCCTTCACGGCACCCTCAATAACTTCCTCGACACCGACAAAGCTTCCATCCCCGTCTGGGCCTTTATTGCCATGCTTGTGGCGATGGATATGTACCAGAACCGGGGATTGCCCCCTCAAAAATAAACCTTACGATTGACGATAGTTATGGCAACAACAACAGATATCAGGAACGGCCTTGTGATCTATTTCAATGACGATCTTTTTTCAGTAGTGGAATTTCAGCATGTAAAACCGGGAAAGGGCGGTGCATTTGTCCGCACCAAACTGAAGAGTCTTCGGACCGGCCGGGTCATCGCCAATACATTCAACTCCGGTGAAAAGATCGAGATTGCACGGGTAGAAAGGCGTCCGCATCAGTACCTCTTCAAAGATGATATGGGGTATCATTTTATGCATTCGGAGACCTTTGAACAGGTAACCATACCCGCCGAGTTGATCAATGCACCCCAGTTTATGAAGGAAGGGCAGGAGGTGGAGATCGTTTTTCATGCCGACACCGAGACACCTCTTAACTGCGATCTTCCTGCCTATGTGGAGCTGGCTATCACGTACACCGAACCCGGTTTGCGTGGGAACACTGCTACCAACGCAATGAAGGATGCGACCCTGGAAACAGGCGCAGTGGTCAAAGTTCCCCTCTTCATCAACACCGGCGAAGTGATCCGTGTCGACACCAGAACCAGCGAGTATGGGGAACGGGTGAGAAGCTAATGCACCTTACGAATAATTCGATTTTTGATTTACGATTTTCACCATTTCACCATCTCAGCATTTTACCATGAAATTACCTCATCCCATCACCCTTGAAGATCTTGCCGGTTCTCTCGGGGCCCGTTTCGTTGGTGATCCGAACCACCTGGTCACAGGGATCAACGAGATTCACATGGTGGAGGAGGGGGATCTGACCTTCGTTGACCATCCCAAGTACTACCATAAAGCGCTTCATTCCCTGGCCACCACCATCCTCATCGACAAGGAGGTGGAGTGTCCCGACGGGAAAGCCCTCATCATCTCCGACGGGCCATTTGATGACTTTGTATCCCTCGTTGTCCGCTACCGGCCTTTTGAACCGGCCACCGCAATGGTAAGCCCGACCGCCCGGATCGGTGAGGGGACTGTCATACAGCCCGGAGCGTTTATCGGTAATCATGTGACCCTCGGCGACGATTGCCTGATCCATGCCAATGCCAGCATATACGACCACACCGTGATCGGTGACCGGGTGATCATTCACTCCGGGGCGGTACTCGGTGCCGATGCCTACTATTTCCAGCGTCGTCCTGCAGGATACAAAAAGATGGAGTCATGCGGACGCGTGGTTCTTGAAGATGATGTGGAGATCGGTGCTCTCACCTCTGTGGATAGGGGAGTTTCGGGGGATACTGTTATTTCAGCCGGTACCAAGATCGACAATCACGTTCAGATCGGACACGACACCTTCGTGGGCCGCAACTGCCTTATCGGCGCCCACTGTGCCATTGCCGGCGTCACCCGCATCGAGGACGATGTGATCCTCTGGGCTCGGGTCTCGGTCAACAAAGATCTGGTGATCGGCAAAGGCGCCATCGTTTACGCTCTGTCGGGCATTGACAAATCCCTTCCCGGAGGCAAAACCTACTGGGGCATCCCGGCCGAAGAGGCCCGGAAAAAGTGGAAGGAGCTGGCGAAACTGAAGCAGCTTACGAGGGAAGAAGGACGAAGGACGTAAGACGTTTTCGCTACCTCGCTACCTCGCTACCTCGCTACCTCGCTACCTCGCTACCTCTTTCCTTGTACTCATCAATCCTGATC
>QYQJ01000159.1 GCA_007280875.1 Bacteroidota bacterium | reverse complement strand
TAAAGTTAGATTATTGTGGGACAATAACCTAATGTAATGAATATCAGGGCCTTATGTGCATTTTTTCAGAATACTTATGACCAAGTTATTAACATAATATATTGAATATCAGATAGATAAAAAATTGTCATGTACTAAGATATTTTACACAAAGTTCCACTGAAGGTTGCACGAAAAACTACGTAGCTCGACGAAAGTCTTTACTTTTGCATTAAATCTATCCAATAATGAAAACATGCTTATCCCTGCTTCTTTGCCTGTATTTTTATCCTCTTTATTCCCAGGATATTTCCGTCACGCAGGTACCGGAGCAAACATCAGAAGAAAGTCTCTTCGACCGGTATTTCAGCGATAAAACTCTGCGGATCGATTACGTTCTCGGGGGACATGACAGCGTGATCCAGGTCTACCTGTGGCAACTGAAAGAAGAGCCGCTCTGGGGAGGCCCCCGGAAAAACCTCACAGATCCCTGGAATTCAGGTAATTTCTGCTATTCTGTATACGATTCGGCAAACGGAACGCTCCTCTATCGGAAAGGATTCTCCACACTTTTTGAGGAGTACCAGGGGACCCCGGATGCCAAACAGGTTTCAAGGGCTTATCCGATGACCGCTACCTTGCCGTACCCGCTCCAACCCGTTCGTTTTGAGATTGACAGACGCTCATTTACAACCGGAGAGTTTGATCTCCTGTTTTCACTGAATATCGACCCGAAGGACTACTTTATCCTGCATGAAGCGATGGATCCATACCCCGTGACCCATTTGACCGAACCCGGAGATCCGGCTACCCAACTGGATATCGTTTTCCTGGCCGAAGGATATACTACCGATGAAATGCCCAAGTTCCTGGAAGATGCCCGCCGGATCAGCAACTATTTTTTATCCGTTTCTCCCTTCAGTGAATATCCTGAGAAGATCACGTTTTGGGCGGTGGAAACCCCATCGGTTGGCTCGGGTATCGACATTCCGGGACAAAGGGAGTATGTCAACACAGGATACAACAGCAGCTTTTTCACCTTCGACAGCGACCGTTACCTGACCACACCAGATACCTGGAGCATGCGGGATGCAGCAGCCAGTGCGCCCTACGATCAGATTGTCATACTGGTTAACAGCAGAAAATATGGCGGAGGCGGATTTTATAACCACTATTGCGAGAGTACGGTAGATAATGAATTGAGTGAGATCGTTGCCATTCATGAGTTCGGTCATGCATTTGGCGGACTGGCCGACGAATATGTGGGCGGTGTAAATTACGACGGATTTTATAACCTGAAGGTGGAACCCTGGGAGCCGAATATTACCACAAACGTCGACTTCGGCTCAAAATGGAAACCGATGATCAGCGATACCATTCCCATTCCCACCCCCCGCGACTCCACCTACCAGCATGTGGTGGGTATGTTTGAAGGTGGAGGGTATATGGCGAAAGGGGTCTATAGTCCGGTGATGAACTGCCGGATGAAGGATAACAACGCCGAAGGGTTCTGCCCGGTCTGCCGGGAAGCTATCCGGCAGAAAATCCTCTTTTACTGTGATTGAAGGATTGATCTTCGACATTAAACGTTTTGCTGTCCACGATGGCCCGGGCATCCGGACGACCATCTTCTTCAAAGGATGTCCCCTCTCCTGCTGGTGGTGCCACAATCCCGAGAGCCGTTCCGACAAACCGCAACGGTCAGTCAAACATCTTTCATTGGACGGACATCTATTTGAAGAAGAGGAGATTGCGGGATACAATATGCGCGTTAATGAGGTTTTGAGGGAGGTGGAAAAAGATCGCATCTTTTACGAAGAGTCAGGCGGCGGGGTAACCCTTTCAGGGGGAGAGCCGCTGCATCAGCCTGATTTTTGTGAGGAACTGCTGAAATCCCTGAAGACTAATGGATTTCATACAGCAATAGATACTTCCGGGTATGCACCTGCTGAAGTGATTGGCCGAATGATACCTTTTACCGATCTGTTTCTGTATGACCTGAAACTGATGGATGATCCCGGACACCAGAAATATACCGGCGTTTCCAATGAAATCATATTGGATAATCTGAGATTGCTGGTGAACACCGGAAGAGAGGTAATTATCCGTTTTCCTGTCATTCCGGCAATTACGGACAATCCTTCCAATATCCAATCAATCATTGAATTCCTTGGATCAATGCAGGAATGCAGAAATGCAGAAATGCAGAACTTAAACTCACCAGCTCACCAGCTCACCATGGCCACGTCGCTTCGCTCCTCGCCACAAGCCTCACCAATTGAAATAGACCTTCTCCCTTTCCATGCCATCTCTAAAAACAAGTACCGCCGGTTCGGGATGGAAGATAAACTGGATTCGGAGAAAAAAGTGTCGACTGAGCGATTGATGGAACTAAAAGCACTTTTTGAGAACGCCGGATTCCGGATAAAGATTGGCGGTTAAACAAGCCTTACGAATGAGTACTGCACAGATCCGGTTCTATGAGGAACTAAACGATTTCCTTCCGCAAACCAAAAGGAAGGTGTTGTATACCATCAGTTTTCGCGATCATCCAAGCATCAAGCACGTGATCGAAGCGGAGCGCGTTCCGCATACGGAGGTAGACCTGATCCTGATCAATGGCAGATCTGTTCCTTTTACTGAGAAAGTGCAGGATGGAGATTTCATTTCCGTCTATCCTGTTTTTGAATCATTTGATATCTCTCTGGTCTGCAGACTCCGGCCGGAACCTTTACGTGATCCGCAGTTTATCCTGGATGTCCATCTCGGGAAACTGGCCCGTTATTTGCGGATGCTTGGATTTGATTCCCTGTTTTCTCCTGATTACGGAGACAAGGACCTGGTCGGTATATCATTATCCGAGAACCGGGCGGTGCTGACACGCGACCGGCAACTGTTAATGAAAAAGGAGCTTACACGAGGGTATTGGATCCGTTCTGATCACATAGTGGAACAGGTCACGGAGGTGATTCACCGGTTTGACCTGAAGCGTCTGGTGCACAAATTCTCCAGGTGCACTTTGTGCAATGAAGAATTGATAGAAGTAGATAGAGAGGTGGCTGAGCAACGCTATCCCGATCATCATTTTGTCCCCGAAATGACGTTTTTTCAATGCCTATCCTGCCGGCATATTTACTGGCAGGGGTCACATTGTGACCGGTTTTACCGGATGTTATCACGGATAATATAACCCTTCCGGAGGAACACTGTAAAAACATCCCTAATCTCTTTTTGCTAATTTTGCATAGGATGAATGCGTCCTTTTTCACCGAGATATTTCCCGGTGAGTGACCCGAAATACATCAGAAAAATGACGGACAGGATACGATATCTACGTGAACAAAGCCTGAATGCAGTGAACCACATCACCGCCGAACGGGCACTGCTGGTGACGGAATTGTATAAGAGCAGGATGGTACAAGAGGTTTCCATTCCCGTATTGAGGGCCATGACGCTGGAATACATTCTTAAGTATAAACATATCTATATCAACGAAGGGGAACTGATTGTAGGAGAACGGGGACCGGCGCCCAAAGCCTGTCCTACCTATCCGGAGATCTGTGTCCATTCCCTCGAAGACCTGGATATCCTGGATTCACGTAAAAAGGTCTCTTTCAAGATTGATGAGGAGACTAAAAAAGTATATGAAGAGAAGATCATTCCTTTCTGGAACGGTAATAGCAATCGCGACCGGATCATGCAATCCATGGAACCGGAGTGGTTGGATGCATACAAAGCCGGGGTGTTTACTGAATTCCAGGAGCAGCGGGCACCGGGTCATACGGTGGCAGGAGGAAAAATCTATCAAAAAGGAATGCTGGATCTGATCGAAGAGATTCGCGATGCAAGAACCAAGATACCCGATACCAGATGCCAGATGCCAGATAAAAATCAGGTATCCGGCATCAGGCATCCGGCATCAGTGGAAATCGAAGAGCTTACCGCGATGGAGATTGCAGCCAATGCGATCATCCTGTTTGCCAACCGGTATGCTGAGGCGCTGGAAGAAGAAGCCATGAGGCATGAGGCAAGAGCCATGAGGGACGAAGGACCAGAGACGAGGGACGAAGGACAAATATCGAAAATTGAAAATCGAAAATCGGAGATCAAAGAGTTGGCTCGTATATGTCGCCGTGTTCCGGCTCATGCCCCGGAGACCTTCCACGAAGCACTGCAGCATTACTGGTTTATTCACCTGGGGGTGATCACCGAGCTCAATCCCTGGGATTCCTTCAATCCCGGCCGGCTGGATCAGAACCTATATCCGTTTTACAAGCGGGAACTGGAGGCGGGGACACTTACCCGGGAAAGGGCTAAGGAGCTCCTGCAAAGCTTCTGGATCAAGTTCAACAACCATCCCGCACCTCCCAAAGTCGGGGTTACAGCACTGGAAAGCAATACCTATACAGACTTTACCCTGATCAACCTGGGTGGGGTCAGATCAGATGGCTCAGACGCGGTGAATGAGCTCACCTTCCTGATCCTCGATGTGATCGAAGAAATGCGGTTGCTGCAACCCAGTTCTATGGTCCAGGTAAGCCGTAAGAATCCCGATAACCTGATTAAACGGTCGCTGCAAATCACCAAAACCGGCTTCGGACAACCCTCCTACTTCAATACCGATGCCATTGTACAGGAACTTGTCAGGCAGGGTAAGAGGGTGGAAGATGCCCGGAACGGTGGAGCCAGCGGTTGCGTGGAAGCGGGTGCATTTGGTACGGAAGCCTACATTCTTTCGGGGTACTTCAACCTGGCTAAGATCCTTGAATTGACCCTGCATAATGGATTCGATCCACTCACCAGGAAGCAGATCGGACCGGCATCGGGAGATCCGGCATCATTCATCTCTTTCGATGAACTGATGACAGCCTACCGGACACAACTGAACCATTTCATCGGGATCAAGATCCGGGGGAATGACACGATCCACAGGATCTTTGCTGACCACATGCCCGCCCCTTTCCTTTCCCTGATCATCGATGATTGTATCGCTAACGGGAAAGATTATAACGCCGGTGGTGCCCGGTACAATACGACCTATATCCAGGGGGTCGGACTGGGAAGTCTGACCGATTCGCTGACTGCGTTGAAATATCATGTCTTCGATCAAAAGATCATCTCTATGACCGGATTCCTGGATGCCCTGGAACAGAATTTCAGGGATTACGATGAGTTCCGGGTTGCGTTAATCTATAACACCCCTAAATACGGCAACGACAACGACTATGCTGATGCTCAGGCTACCCGGGTATTCGAACTATTTTTTGAAGCCGTTGATGGTCATCCTACTTCGATCGGAGGTATCCACCGGATCAATATGCTCCCCACCACCTCTCATGTCTATTTCGGAAGTGTCATCGGGGCTCTGCCCGATGGCCGAAAGGCCCGGCAACCCCTGTCAGAAGGAATCTCTCCTGTCCAGGGAGCGGACACGAATGGGCCGACCGCTGTCCTGAAATCAGCATCCAAGATCGATCATCTTCGCACAGGAGGCACTTTGCTCAACCAAAAATTCTCACCCGAATTCTTTGATGGAGAAGAAGCCGTCGAGAAGTTGACTGCCCTGATCCGTAGCTACTTCCGTATGAACGGACACCATATCCAATTCAACGTTGTATCGGCCGCCACCCTCAGGGATGCACAAAAACACCCGGAGAAATACCGGGACCTTATCGTACGGGTCGCCGGATATTCGGATTATTTCAATGACCTGGGAGAAGATCTGCAGAATGAGATCATCAGGAGGACAGAGCATACATAATTGCACATTATTGCCATGATTGCACATCATTGCACGACAATGGCTCATATAATGAATATCGTACCGTGTATTGCTATAGTTGTGCATAAGTTGTTACCGGAATAGTTTTGTATTTTTGGAGCATAACTCAATGCCATTATGGTCAGATCCTTCATCCTGTCTGCAATCCTCTTTTTCATATGGCTGCCGGAAGGAATCCTGCAGCATGACACCTCTCCCGACCTGATCGGTGATTTCCGATCATGGAAGCGGGTGGATCACGGCATCCAGATGAAAACCGGGAACGCCCTCGTCCGCATACTCTGTTACACACCTTCCGTCGTCCGCGTCAGGATTGCCAGGGAATCCTTCGAACCGGATTTCTCCTACGCGGTGATCCGTGAACCGGATTGCTCCTTTACTTCCATCAAGGAGACGGAGGACCAACTCCTGCTCCTGACTCCTGAGATGGCGGTACAAGTGCAGAAAACACCCTTCCGGGTATATTTTCTGACCCCCGGCAGACAGGTGCTCTCCGAGGAGTTCACCGACTTCGGGGTTACCTGGCTGGGCAATGAGGTGAGCTGTCACCGGCGCCTGTTCGCAGATGAGAAATTCATCGGACTGGGTGAAAAAACCGGCCCCCTTGACCGCCGTGGCCAGGCGTATGTGAACTGGAACCGCGACATCCCGGCTTATAGCGACAAAGAAGACCCCCTTTACCAGAGCATTCCTTTTTTCATCGGGATCCACGACAGCCTGACTTACGGAATATTCCTGGACAATTCCTATAAGACCCTCTTCAATTTCGGTGCATCCACAGATGACCTCTTCTCCTTTTTTTCGGCTGAAAACGGAGAACTTGATTACTATTTCTTTGGGAAGAACTCGGTAGCCGGGATCATTGAGGATTATACCTGGCTGACCGGCAGGATGCCTATGCCCCCTTTCTGGAGCCTGGGGTACCAGCAATGCCGATGGGGTTATTATCCGGAATCGGAAGTCATGAGCCTGGCCAGGAAGTTCCGGGATAAGCAGATCCCCTGCGATGTCATCTACTTCGACATTGACTACATGGATAGCTACAAGATCTTCACCTGGCATCCGGATCGGTTTCCGGATCCCCGGAGGATGATCGCGACCTTGAACGGAATGGGATTTCATGCTGTAGTCATTGTGGATCCGGGCATCAAAATCGAACCCGGGTATTCAGCATATGACCAGGGAATCGCCAGCGATCTTTTCGTTAAGTACCCCGGGGGAAGATTGTATACCGGAAATGTCTGGCCCGGCCGGTGCCACTTCCCCGACTTCACTAAGGATGCCACCCGCCTGTGGTGGGGATCACAGTTTCAGACATTGGTCGATGCGGGAG
>QYQJ01000099.1 GCA_007280875.1 Bacteroidota bacterium | reverse complement strand
GATGGGGACAGCTCCTCCCCTATCAGCAAAGCCCAGTGGGGTATTGTTGCTGATCTATCCCATTGAGGAAGAGCCCTGTATGGTCTTTATTCAGCGGCCCGACTATGGAGGCGTTCATTCAGGACAAATCAGCCTTCCTGGGGGAAAACGAGAACGGGGAGATCCTGATCTGCTGGCTACCGCTCTTCGTGAATCACAGGAGGAGGTTGGCATTATCAGGGAACAGATTGAGATTCTGGGCAGGCTTTCAGATCTTTATATTCCACCAAGCCGGTTTCTGGTCTCCCCGTTTGTCGGGTATTGTCGTTACAGGCCTGATTTTATCAAAGATCCTTCGGAGGTGAAGGAGATCATTGAGGTGAAGATCAGGGATCTATTCAGTGAGGAAGCCCTTCAGCTTTTAAAGCACAATGTAGGACTGGGAATTCGACTGAAAGCTCCCGCATTTGTCGTTAACGGACATGTAATCTGGGGAGCCACGGCGATGATTCTAAGTGAATTTAAAGAAGTGATCAGGGAGGATTTAGCTATTCTGTAACTGGAGTTCCCAGGAGATATCACAGGATTTGCGAAGCATAGCGGTGACCCCGCAGTAATTATCACTGGAGAGTTCGATGGATCGGCTGATCTTTTCAAAGAGTTCCTGGTTTCCTTCAAAATTTTCTCCGGTAAACTGGTACGTAAGATGGATTTTGTGGTAGTATTTGGGGTGTGATTCCGTCATTTCAGCCAGGATAAGAATCTTGAATTCGGTGTACGAGATCCGTTTTTTCGCGAGGATGGAAACAACATCCATTCCTGTACAACCAGCAAGTGAAGACAGCACTATGGGTTTGGGTCTGGGTCCGAAACCAGTCCCACCATGTTCTGGAGTAGCATCCATTCTAACCGGGAAACCATCAATAGTTGCTTCAAAGGTCATATTCCCCATCCATTTGGTTTCAACAAATTCGTCCATAAGTAAACAAATTATTCGATTGATTTGCGATATCGGACCTCTCCAAAACAGAAGAAACTGGGAATTCTTCCTGTTGCCCAGGAACGGAGCAGGGCTCCATTTGATGAGGAGAACTGAAATGCCATTCCATCCTGTACGTAATCAATGGCATCGGTGGCAAAGATGGATCCGTTGCCCGGGTGAATTGCAAGGCCATAGAATAGATGACCTCCAGCCGGAATCAACGGCTGAGAAGGCAGGTCAGCATCGCTAACGGCCATCTGAAAAATACCTCCGTTCAGATAATAGAGGGTATCACCGGATGGATTGATATTCAATCGGCTGGGGACACCGGTACCCGGAATGGTGAAAGCTTTTTCAACCTGCCGGAGGTCTGGGTTGATCCTGAGCAGAAAAGGATGTTCATACTGATCCCAACCTCCTGAACACAACACCCACATTTTTAATTTTTTATCGATTACGATCCCCACGGGCTCCGTGGAAGTTTGAATGCTGTCCACGATTTCATCCACTCGGGTATCGATGATAAACAACTTGGCTTTCCGCTTGGAACAGGGTTCGCTGAAACGCCCAATGCATGTAACAAACATATAGTGGCTGTAACTGATCATCCCCTCTGTCCATTCGGGTGTCACAATCGTTTTAGTGATGGTAAGGGTAGTGAGATCAAGAACGCAAATGTCTTTGTATAAGTTGGTTACATAAGCTTTAGTGGAGTCAATAAATTCAAGATATCGGGGTGAATTAAAGCCACCTATGCTTTTTATGGTTTTAAACTGTCCAAGATCCACTACTTCTACCCGGTTAGAATTATTCACTACGATATATCCCCGGTCATTCATCACCTTCATTGATTGGGCAACATCGCCTAAAGGCCTGTGGTTCACCTGCTGGAAGATCTGCTGGTAGGCTATACCGGTATCGTTCTCCACAAAAGTGATAGAGGCATTCCCCCAGTTAAAGTTACCTTCGTTGATGATAAAAAATCCATTAGCATACGTAGCTGAATCATCAGGAGGTGGAACCGGATCAGGGATCGTTTGCCTTACGGGCTCTTTGCTGCAGGAGGATATCAGGATGATGAAGACCCCAAAGAACAGGACGGAGAACTTACCGATGAATCTGCTTACACTGGTTTCGCTACCCACAATTCTCGGGATTTAAGATACACGTATTAATCTGAACTTTTCTTGAAACTTCCCCGTATCGTTACTGCAAAATTTCTGCCTGGCATAGGGCGGTTTGCAATGGATTGATAATCCAGATCAAAAAGATTGTTTATTTCGACTTGTAAAGATAATATAAAATCTTTCAGATGGAAGTTTTTTCCAAAAAAGATATTTGACAAATTATAACCCGGCATATAGGCCGTGTTTTCCTTTCCCAGATAGCGACGGCCAATGAAATTGAAAATGTAGGAGGCATAGTACCCTTTTTTTTCAAATTTCAGGGAAGCATTCATAGTATGTACTGGCGTATAAATTAACTGGTTACCAATTGACGCTCCGTTCGGACTATTCTCTTTCTGGTAAGTGGATTTACAAAAATTATACGTAATGTTCATGTCAAGGTTACTTTTCCAATATGCCAGCGTAGTGTTAATTCCGGCTTCGATTCCACGTGCTGCAACCTCACTGACATTTTCCGGCATCCAAATGGAACTACTGTTATTGGAGGGAGACCATACAATTAAATCTTTCAGCAGAGTATAGTAGCCTGTCAGTTCTGTTTCCAGAAAAAAAGCTGATGACCGGTCGAGCCAGTTCCAGGTTATCCCACCTTCGGCTCCATAACTGATTTCGGGCAGGAGATCCGGATTCCCCCAGGTTCCCCAGTAGAGGTCATTCAAGGATGGATAACGGTAATTTTTGGATAGGTTGGCAGAGAGGGACAGGTTTATTTTCCGGAATGGCTTACATTCTACCCCAATTGCCGGAATGAAAGGCATAAGTTCACCATCTACCAGTTCTATTCTAGCCAGTACAGACAGTGTAAAAACCGGTGAAGGCCTGTAGATCAGTTCTGCAAAACCACCTACTACAGTTCGTTGTTTCTGAACGAGATAGGCGTCGGAATTGACCCAATCGTGCGTCAGATCCAGGCCAGGTTGAATGGTCACTTTCCTGAGGGGGGAATAGTTGACCCTGATCCGGTTGATGACAGAATAGTATTGATGTTCAGCGTTAAGGCTGTCGTTGATGTAATGCAGGTAGTCATCGAGTAAAGCTGAGGTGACCGATACAGAAAGATCCCGCTGAATATATTTATATTCCACCAGGCTCCTTAGTGACTTATCTTCCTGATTCTCTGCGTGATCTGGATTGATATTTGTATTCAGAGGTGGAATCTCACGCCGGGAATAGTTGTACCAGATACGGGCCGTGATCAGGTGACGGTTTTTAACTTTAGCAAAGAAATCTTCGGAGAGCCCGTATTGGGTGAAAGCGCCATTGATCAGTTTTTCGGTTTGTCCGGAATAATCATTGTAAAACGGAAAATCGTTTTTTCCTGTTCCAATGTTAAACCGGGTCTGAGACTGGATGTTTTCATTGCCGACAATCGCAGTTACCACCGTATTATAATTGTTAAAACTAGCGATGGTTTGCGCGATTCCAGCAAGGATGCGATTGTTCCAGTCTGGATTGGTCTTCAGATCTATGATCCCGCCAAATGCCCCGCTGGTTCTGCTGAGCCCGGATGCGCCATAGAGAATATCGATTCCCTGAAACTGAGATACAGGGAGTTGAGTAAGGTCGATCTGACCCAACATCGGCGAGTTAATGGTGATCCCATTCCACTCAACAATGGTGTGATGTGCCGTAGTTCCCCTGAAAGCCGGAGTGGCCAGGTTGTTGCTGCCGTATGATTTGATAAAGATAGTGGAATACTGAGAAAGAATGGTCGCCAGGCTTGCATCCTGTCGCGGGGTCAGGATGGTGGAATCTATCCTGACCCGTTTAAATCCCATGTTATCGACTGTAAAGCTGGCCTTTACCTCAACCTCTTTCAACCTGAGGGTGTCAGAAGGCTGTTGTCCGGAAGCCAACGTCCAGATCAGGATCAGCAATAAGGTTAAAAAGCTATTTTTCAGATGCTTTCCGATTCCCGTCAACGCTTATTCGTTTCTGTAAGCTACTGTTTGATGAACTTCCGGATCACAACTGAACCATCCGGCAGGGCAAATCTGGCTATATAAAAACCCGAAGACAGATCAGAAATATCAAGTTCATCTTTCTGATTTACAAATCTTTCCGGATAGTGTTTTTTCCCCAAGGGGTCTATGATGGTAAGCCGGATGGAGGAATGAACCGCATGTTCAATATGCAACATATGGTGAGCCGGGTTCGGATAGACCCGGATTGGTTGAATGGCCTGTATCGGGGTGTGGATGATGCCGACCGCGTCGAGGTCCATGCCACAGGTATGGAATGGAGTGGGCCAGGGATCATTGATGATGTGCCCCTGGGAGTCAAATGACTGGTATCCGGGCTGGATGCATCCTCCCACATCGATGATACGGATGTGCGTGATAGCGGAAATATCGACAGTCAGACTATCGTTCAGGTCAGCAAGATCAAACGGGGTTCCGTAAAATACCCTGTACTTACCTGCCAGGTTGTGGATTTTGGTGGCATCCAGGGTATCGAAGGTAGAGACCTGCGGCGCTTCTGGAGTCAGGGATACCGATGGAAACCGTACGAAGTCAATACCGTTCGAACTGACTTCCACGAATCCCAATTCCAGAAAAGCATCACTGAACGGATTTTCAAAAACGGCAAAATCAGGACCCGCACTGTCGAACATAGGAGCTGGCAGAGTCAGGGTCGCGATTCCCTGGTCTCCCAGGCTGACAACAAAGTTATCAGGAGGGCCCGTGGCATCTTCAGGAAATCCGTACGCAGCTTTATTTGAGCCCATGAATACCACGGTTGTATCCACGAGATTAATATACCCGGCTTCAAGCGTGCATTTGCTGGCCCATTCCCGGAAGGCACTGCTGTCTTTATACATGGCGGTAGTTCCCGGCTGACCTGCCGGCGGAGGGTATTGTCCGTGAACAAAGAGTGTTGATGCCAACTGCAGGATCAACAGAAAGGTCCATCTGATCATGAGTCAAAGATAATAATAAAAGCGACCTTCCGAAAAAGTGCAGAAAGTCGCCTAAGCAGGAATTTTACTTCTTGATAAATTTAGTTGAAATTATTCCTGAGTCTGTTTTCACAGTCACAAAGTAAAGGCCGGACGGATAAGCTGAACAATCTACCCATGCACCTGTAAATGTGGGTTCATGACTTTGATAAATTGTACGACCTGTAATATCCCGAATGATTATTCCCGTGACGGGAGAATTCCCTGGATAAATAATTCGTAACCTGTTTTCAACCGGGTTTGGGTAGAGAACGATGGATTCATCTGTTTTTGAATCATCAATGGCAACAGGAACACGGTAATCAAGGGCTATAGCATTGGCATTTAACCCTGTTTGGAAAGAGGTTACAGAATCACCTGCGGTAGTACCAGTAACATTCAAACCCAGAGTACTACCATTACCGATATTCATACAGAGGTATGAGTTCACGTAATCGGTTGTATAAGAGGAGTATATAATATGAATAAGAAAGCCTGGATCGGGAAAGATCACGGAATCTGCGATCATCCGCGTATCCAGGTTGAAAGAACCGATTCCATTATCTAACGTGAGGTAGAGCATGTTCCCGGCAATTCCGCTGTTTTTCACTCCGAAATTTCCATTACCAACTAAAAAATCAATGACATAATTGGTAAAGGTCTTGGAAAAGATATTATAGGCTGTTATGCTTCCAACATCTGTACCTCCGTGAGGAGTCTCATTGATACAGAAAATAAACCCGCCATAACTATAAATATCATTTATACCAACGGCAGTTGTGCCAAAATTGATCTCACGGGTCAGTTTCCAGTTGGTGTGGTTGAGGACTGCCAGTCTCCCTTCCGTTTCAGGCAACTTCCCGCTCACGGCAATATATATTGAGTCCTCGGTACTTACAACTCCTTTACAGTCTCCCGAGATATTATCAACTCGTGCAATCAGGGAGAGATTTGAGGCATCAAGAATCTCCACAAAAAACCTTTTAATCGGCTGCTTTTTGGTCACGATCAACCGGTTATTGAATACAAAAAGTCTGCTAAGTCCCGAATCAGCAACGGCGGCCAGGCGTTGCAATGAGTTAGCGTCATACACCACGATGCTATCCTTGGCAGCGACATATATTTTAT
Source organism: Bacteroidota bacterium (assembly GCA_007280875.1). Classification (GTDB taxonomy): domain Bacteria; phylum Bacteroidota; class Bacteroidia; order Bacteroidales; family FEN-979; genus QYOJ01. The sequence continues at coordinate 1,174 of QYQJ01000099.1, read as the reverse complement.
AATTAGCGATTACGACATCTTGAACCGATTGTGTTTTTATTTCATCGAAAACGGATGTGATACCAGTAGCAGGGTCATAGGTCTGCACGGTGACATAATCGTCAAAAGGCGGAGTAACTTCATATTTATTTCCATTGGCAACGATCACTTGCTCAACCCACTCATTTTTTTGAGCAGAACCGGACCAAGGGAGCATGCATACAAATGAAATGATTGATAAGGATAACGTAATTTTTTTCATATATCTCTAATTTAAAGTTTGAAACACAGCAAAGGTAACTATTTTAGAATTTTCATTTTAGTTTTATTGTAAATTTACATTCGAAAAATGGACAACTATGTGTACCCGATTTAATGCATTTGTTCTTCTTCTTTTATTTCTTCTTTTCACCCTCATTTATTTTACATCCTGTTCCAATGCGAGAAGAACCACCTGTAAGACAGACCGAGCATACAATCACCATTCACTGAAAAAGAACCGCAGTAATTATGCATTCAAATACGGTTACAAACAGATTCCGGTTCGTAAACCATATGTCTTAAAGAACCGTAGGAAATAGACACACGTTTTAGGCCTGCTTTGCCTGTCCTTTACTCCTCTTCTTCGAAGAAATTGTCATAGGCAGGATAGTACATAGATTCCGTGGTTTTTTCGACCGGAAAAGTAAAGTATGTGAAGACTCCTGAAGCACAGCGATTTTCCTCTGAGTCAACGAGCGTGACTTCGATATCAGCCAAATTTCTGCGCATTTGCTGCACTTTTGCCCGGATGGTAAGAAGACCTTTGTTCACAAAAACTGTCTTATGGTAGCGGATTTCAGCACGGGAAGTGAAACCGGCGGTTTTGAGTTTGACATAGACAACCCAACTTGCGATCTCATCCATCAGAGCAGCCTGGACACCCCCGTGCAGGACTCCAAAATATCCCTGAAAGTGGGATTTCGGGTCCCAACTGGAGACCAGTTCATCTCCCTCTTCGACAAAGGTCATCCTCAGGCCAGCCGGATTATCAGGGTTACAACCAAAGCAGTTGTAACCTGGTAGACCGAGGAATGGATTATAGATTTTGCGGGAATTATTTTGCAATGCCATTCTTGTATTTGGTAACTCTGACGGCTTTTCCTGTCTCATCGTATTCGGTCCATACTCCTTCCTATATCCCATTCACATAGTG
>QYQJ01000014.1 GCA_007280875.1 Bacteroidota bacterium | reverse complement strand
CTCCGGAAGTACCGATCCGGGTGGATTTACCATGGAAATGCTCCGGAATCCGGTTAAAACACCTACCTTATTTCTGTTGATTGCAGGGGTTGTGATGGTTATCACGCTTTTTCTGAACAAGAAAGCCCGTTCGGTGACCAAAACAACCATTAACCTGGGGCGACAGGATGAGGGGGATGAATCCTTTCAATCGTCCGTCCTTGCCCGCGGTCTGGTCTCTATCGCTCTGCAGATGAACAAAGCCTTTACATTCATCATGCCTAAACCGGTGCTGAGGGCCATTGATACCCGGTTCGAACAGATTCACAAAAGCAGGAAGTCGAAAGACAAACCGGCATTTGATCTGGTCAGGGCCTCGGTCATCCTGATCGTTTCAAGTATTATCATCACCATGGGGACCAACCTGAAACTCCCCCTGTCCACCACCTACATCACCTTTATGGTGGCCATGGGGGCCTCCCTGGCCGACCGGGCCTGGGGCCGGGAGAGCGCGGTATACCGTGTTTCCGGGGTGATCACGGTGATCGGTGGCTGGTTCTTTACCGCCCTGATTGCATTCACGGTAGCGGGCATCATGGCGACGATCATCTATTACGGGGGTCTGATCGCAATCCTGGCCCTCATCGGACTGGCCCTCTTCTTTGTCTACAGGACCCATATCATTCACAAGAAAAAGCAAAAGGAGGAGGAGACCATTTCCGCCATTGATCTCCAGGAGGAGCCCGTGGATTCCGCCTCTATTTATAACCGCTGTGAAGCCCGTATTGATCTCTTTGCCGACCAGATGGCCGGATTCTATGAACGGGCCATCAACGGACTGGTCAATGAGAAAAGAAAACAGCTCAACAAATTGGGGAAGGAGATGAAGGAGCACCAGCGCGAGGAGAAAACGCAACGGAAAAGTTTTGACAAGACCATCAGGCGACTGGATGATACCGCGATAAGCAGGGGCATATTATTTTTAAAGGTACTCGGTCAGATGAAAGAGGCCAGGGGATATATGAGACAGATTCAGGCCCTTTGTTTTGAATATGTGGATAATCACCATCCGCCATTCCTCCAGGAGGAGAAGAAGGAATACAGGGAGTTGGCTACCCTCGTCCAGGGATACTTCGACGAAGTCAGGAGGGTAGTGAGAATGAGGGCGGAAATAGAAACCGACCTGCTGGACCAGAAAGAGGAAACCATTCACCTCAAGATAGACAACCTGAAGATCCAGATAGTCCAGAAACTAAAAAAAGCAGAGATCAGTTCCCGGAAAAGCCTGGCGGTCCTGGAGATTATGACACTCACCACCAATCTGCTCGACCATACCGCATCCATGATACGGATCCACCACAAATTTACGAGGAAACAGATTCAGAAACCCTGATCCCGGGAACCGGTTATCTTTCCGAATAGATAACGGTCAGCAATGTTTGCCCTACCACCTGAAGAGTCCCACGATCGATCTTATCGAGGTTATCTTCCACCGTGTGCCAGTATTCATACATCCCCGTCTTTGACAGCTGGTCCAGGTGAATGATATCGATCATGGGAATGCCCCGGTCGCGGATCACATAGTAGTGATCATCGGTTATATATCCTCCCTGCTGATAGAGGAAGTACGAGGAGAAACCGATCTGGTTCCCGATATCCCATACTTTCTTCAAAACGGAAGGGGCGTATTCCCGGGAAACCCCTTCCTGGAGGAATGTAGCCCCGGCTGCACCCACCATGTCCAGCAGGATACCGAACTTGGCATAATAGTCAGGATGATGCGGGTTTTTCGCCCAGTACTGGGAGCCAAGCCCCCAGAAATCCGCTGAGTTCTCTTTATTCTGCAGGGCTTCCGGGGGGCCATAATCTTCGGCATCGAACAGGATGATATCCACTCCGATGGGAGGGGGTTTGAGGCTTAATTGCCGGGCAACTTCCAGCAGTACCCCCACCCCGCTGGCCCCGTCGTTGGCTCCGTCAATAGGGGTGTAATAGTTGGCCTCCTCCGGGTCATGGTCGGCATACGGACGTGAATCCCAGTGTGCTCCCAGCAGGATCCGGTTATTACCGGCAGGACCGAACGACGCAATGATATTCTGAAACTTGAGCTGTGTGCCGTTGAAAGCTTTGACAGTTCCCGCCTGAACAAACACATCTGGAGTATACCCCCTTAGTTTTCCCGTCAGAAAGGCTGCACACGCTTCATGGGCTTTTGTGTTGTTAACCCGGGGGCCGAAATGAACCTGCGTGGCGACATATCTGTAAGCCGAATCAGCATTAAAGGCTGGAATATCTGCCGCGATATAGGGTTTTGATTTCTCTTTTGTTGCAGATTCTCTTCCCGATTGGTTGCAGCCGGCCATCATGGCTGCAAGTGCAATGAAAATCAAGAAACAATATTTCATGGATTTCTTTTCTCTGTGCCCTCAGTGCATGGTTATATAATTGGTGATGGTTCTCCGAATTTTCCGCTGAAGACAAATTCCTTCAACTCTTTTCTCTCCCTGGATGCTTTTTCCCTCTCCTTCTGCTCTTCAGGCAAAGTCTCCGGGTTGCCATAATATCCAACTGCCATCACGGCCAGCGGTTTGTTTCCCTCAGGAATCTCAAAGAGTTCCACCGCTTTCTCTGCTGAAAAGCCTCCCATCTGGTGCGTGTAGAGGCCGAGGCGAGTGGCCTCAACGGTTATATGGGCCATCGCCTGGCCACAGTCGTAAGCAACCCAGTCGTTCTTTTTCCCGTTGGAGGTATAGTGCTCTTGCCCGACCACCAGTAACAGAAGAGGGGCGTCGCCGGCCCATTGCTGGTTCCAGCCAACCAACGTGTCAAAGAGTTTATCCCAGGTATCATCTCCTTTGAATCCGATGATAAACCTCCATGGCTGTTCATTGTTCGCGCTTGGCGCCCAACGGGCGGCTTCGAGGAGAGACGCGATTAATCGCGTCTGTACGGGATTTCCCGAAAACGCCCTCGGGCTCCACCGCTCCCGGCTGAACTCGTTGATAGGGTGGTCGTTGTTTGCGGGTTTTTTCATTGTAATGGTCATAGGGTCACAGGGGCACAGGGTCACAGGGGCACAACGTCCCAGAGGTATATTTTATTTTTGTGCCTATGTGTCTATGTGCCTATGTGCCTTTTTTACAAAGGTAACCAAAACAAGCGAGATGACCAATATAAGTGCGGTCAGCCAAACGGCAATCCGGGCAATATAGTCGCCGTGTGTCACATAAAACGTAAGCTCGCTATTGGCATTCAGGGATCCTTTGATCGCCGCCGGGACCCAGTAACCGGTTACGTCATGAGCGTCGCCCCGCTGATCGATGAAGGCGGAGATGCCGGTGTTGGCGGACCGGGCAATGCTCCGGCGGGTTTCAATCGCACGCAGATGGGCAAAAGCATAATGCTGGCGGTGTCCGGGCGTGTTGCCCCACCAGCCGTCGTTGGTAATGATGATCATCACCTCCGCCCCGTTTTTTACGAACTCTGCAAAGAATTCCCCGAACACCGATTCGTAGCAGATGATGGGGGAGACCGGGACGGTTTTAACGGTCGCATAAACCTTCCGGTAATCATCGGTTCCCAGGCTCCCGACCGTGCCTCCCAGGTCCAGGGCAAAGTTCTCCAGCCATTTAAATCCACGGAAAGAGGGAAGAGCTTCAACCCCAGGTGTCAGTTTGGACTTATGATAGAGCTGCAGGGAATCGGAGCTGGTGATCAGGATCGCGGTGTTATAGGCATCGTAATAGCCGGCTGAGTTCCTGAACTTGCGGGCTGTCCGGCTAAGTTCTTCTCCCTCCTCAAAGGCCCTTGCGGTGGAACCGCCGATCAGGATATTCAGCCGGGCGTATTGACCGATTACCTCTTTCAGCAATGTCAAACTGGCAAAGGTGCTCATATTGTTCTCCCACATATCCTCCTGGATGGCCGATTCGGGGGCGACCAGAAAATTGGTGGTGCTGTCGAGCAGCGGTCCGGCCAGGTCCATGATCCGTCCGATCACCTGGTTTGGAGGAAGGGTATATTGCTCACTGTATGGGTCGACGTTGGGCTGCACAACGACAAAGTTGACGGGAGCCGGTTTCTCCGTATAGTTGTGGTAGATGATACAGGAGATAGTGATTGGAAGCCCGATCCAGAGAAGAAACGCAGTTAATGAGACAATCAGGTTCCGTGTTTCGGGTTCAGTGTTTCGGGTTTCGAATTTCGAATTTCGAATTCCTTCGAACAGTATAATATTCCCCACCAGCACCCACAGCGTTCCCCCGAGTGCTCCCGTGTATTCGTACCACTGCACCCAGTTGTAGTAGCTGCTGAAGCCGTTCCCCAGGTTGAGCCAGGGCCAGGTGAGGATCCAGTTGAGGTGGAGGTATTCGAAAGCGATCCAGAACGAGACCAGCGCCACATAGCCGGCCAGCCGGTTGGGAAGTTGGTTTTTAGCCCAGGAGTAAGCCTGGAAAACGATGGCCAGGAAAAGGGAGTTGAGCACCACCGCCATGATCGCACCCACCAAAGTGGAGTTACAGATCCACCAGGTGGTGAGCAGGTTCCAGGTGAAGAAGGCGGGATAGGAATAGAAAAGGGCACTGAACTTCACGAACCGGTCACGGTGACGGAAGAGGTAATCCTCGACATAAAGCAGTGGAACCAGTCCGATAAAAAGCAAGCCTGGAAATCCATGTTCCGGCCAGGAGAGGGAGAGGAGAAGACCCGAGAAAACCGAGAGGAGGATAAGGTAAATTTTCTTCATGAGATGACAACAAAAGTAATGCTGACAAAGGTATTGAAATTAACGGAAATCCGCCCCTACCTATATGGGACGCAGGTGGTCGTTCTTCGTCTTGCTTCGTCACTGCGTTCCTCGCAATGACATCCCTCGTCCCTCGTCCATTCGCAGCCTGTACCCTACCCCCGGCTCGGTGATCAGCAACTCCGGCAGGGAAGGATCCCGTTCGATCTTTTTGCGGATCTGAGCAATGTGTACCCGCAGGATTTGGCTGTTATCGGAATAGGGATTTTTCCAGATCTCCCGGCTGATAAAGGAGTGGGTAAGCACTTTCCCGGCATTTTTGACCAGCAGGGAAAGAAGGGCGTATTCGGTAACGGTCAGTTTGACCTCCTCATCGCCGACTTTCACCAACCGTGCATTAAGATCGACCTCCATATGGCCGCTTCGGAAGATGGGAGCTTCGTCGAGTTTATGGGCGTGCCGGATAGCTACCCGGATCCGGGCCAGCAATTCACCGGTGTCGAAAGGTTTGGTGATGTAATCGTCGGCACCGGCATCAAGCGCGGCGATTTTCATGATCTCGCTGTTATCGACAGTCAGAACGATGACCGGGAGTGTACTCCATTCGCGAAGCCGTTTCAACACCCCGAATCCATCCTCATCGGGCAGCCCCAGGTCCAGCAACACCACATCCGGCCGGTTCATGACAATAGAACGGATTCCTTCGGCGGCCGTCGCCTCTTCGAACATGAGGTATTCGTAAGTCTCGAGGGTTACCCGCAGCAGGCGCCGGATTTGCGGTTCGTCGTCGATTACCAGGATTTTATAAGGATTCTGTTCCATGTGGATCCTCCGGATTTTTGGATAAAAAGATCTGCACCAGGAGTCCTGCTCCGGGTTGATTCCGGAGGGATAGCGATCCCCGGTGTGCATCGATGATGGCTTTCACAATAGTCAGCCCCAGGCCGGTTCCGCCGGGTTTGGTCCCGGGAACCCGGTAAAATTTCTCAAACACCCGGGGGATTGCATAGTCGGGTATTCCCTGTCCGAGGTCCAGAACGCGGATCTCCACGCCTCCCTGTGGTCCTTGCAGGGCATCGATCCGGATCTCGGACCCGGGAGGGGTATAGGCTATGGCATTCCTGACCACATTGGTCAGGGCCTGGGTAAGCAGGCCGATGTCGGCCCGGATCAGGGGAAGATCTTCCCGGATATCCAGTTTAACCTGATGCTCCCTCCATTCCTGTTTCAGGCTGTTCACCAGGGTGCCGATCACATCCGCAATGTCGCAATAGTGAAAGTTCATGCGGAGCACACCGGATTCGATGCGCGACATCTCCAGGATGTTTTCCACCAGGTGGTTCAATCGTTCCGATGCCAGTTCCAATTCCCGTATGATCTGGTTCCGTAAGTCCTGGTTGGCCGAGGTTCGTTCATCAGCCAGGCTGGAGACCGCTGCCGAGATGATAGCAATAGGTGTTTTTATTTCATGCGACACACTGTTCAGAATGGTCCGGAACAACTTTTCCGATTCCACTAAGATCTCTTTTTCCTTAGCCTGGTCAATGCTGATCTCCCGTTCGAGGGAGGCGGCGATCTGCCGGATGCAGGAATGCAGGAGAACCGATCGCTCTGCATCCTTCCGGACATCCTCCGGAACGATGGCCCCCAGAATCCCGAACTTTTTCCTGGGCTCTTTCAGGGAGAAATAGGTCAAACCCGATGCAGAAGGAATAAGGGAACGGGTTGGTTCCTGATGATCCTTTGCAAATCCTGTGCAGGCATCCGTAAAGGCCTGATCAGAGTGCAGAGTACCGTTCCCGAAAGGGATTGGCGATAGCGCTTCACCCTCTTTTTCCTTCAGGTAGATCACGATCTCTGCATCGAACTGACGTTTCATAAACTCCCCGGCCCGTCGTACCACGTCTTTGATGGATACGGCATTATTCAGCGATTCCAGAAACCCGTAAAGGAGGCTCAGCTGCTCCTGGCTCTTCCGTAACGAGAGCTGACTTTTCCGGATCCGGCTGATCAGGGTCGATCCCACGATGGCTACCGAAAGGTTGGCCACCAGGGCGATCAGGTCATGCAGGTGATGGACCCGGAAGGTATAGAGCGGGGTGATAAAGAGGAAGTTCCAGACGGCAAAACTGAGGATGGCTGCAAAGATCAGGGCGCTTCTGCCAAGAAACAGGGAGAGGCCGGCAATGACAATAAGAAAGATCAATCCGACCGTCTGGTAACCGATGGCAAAGGAAATCGGATAACAAAGCGCGGCCGTGAACGCCGATGCCAGGAACGCGATACCGAGATCGACCAGCAGTTTTCTGGATTTGGACATCCGCCCAAAGACTTAAGAGGTACTCGTGAATTGCTATTCAAACGTACAAAGAAATTCGGCTGCGGGGCGCGTCTTTATGAAATCTTTATACGTTGTAATCCAAATTTAATACGCTCTTAATACCCGGCCGAGTACTTTTGCCACCTGGAAATTCCGCCTGCCTCCAAACGGCTGGAATAGATCCGTCTGAGATGCATAAACACTTGACCCTCGGGTCCCTACCGAAAACGTCCCTGGCCGGATTGCTGATCACGCTTGGGATCGTCTTCGGCGATATCGGCACCTCTCCATTGTACGTAATGAAGGCCATTATCTCGGGAGGAAACTCCATCAGCGAGGCATTTGTATACGGAGGACTTTCTGCCATTTTCTGGACCATCACCCTGCAAACCACTTTCAAGTATATCATCATTACGCTGCGGGCCGATAACAAAGGGGAAGGAGGGATCTTCAGTCTCTTTGCCCTGGTCAGGAAACGGGCCAAATGGGCATTTGTATTTGCCATTATCGGGGGAGCCACCCTGCTGGCCGACGGGGTGATCACCCCGTCGCTGACCATCCTGTCGTCGGTGGAAGGGTTGCAAAACCTGAATCCACGCACACCAGTTATCCCGATTGCCCTGATCATCCTCACGGGTCTGTTTGTATTTCAGCGGTTCGGGACCAAAGTGATCGGGAAGCTGTTCGGGCCTATCATGCTGATCTGGTTTCTCATGCTGGCGGTCCTCGGAACGGTTCAGCTTTCAGGCAATCCCGAGGTCCTCCGCGCCATCAATCCGGTATATGCCTACCGGTTTCTGGTTGATTTCCCGGAAGGGTTCATCCTGCTGGGCGCCGTGTTTCTGGCTACCACGGGAGCGGAGGCGATGTACTCCGACCTGGGCCATTGCGGACTGAAGAACATCCGGATCACCTGGGGATTTGTAAAAGTCAGCCTGGTGTTGAATTATTTCGGTCAGGGAGCCTGGGTATTGCAGCATACGACCGATGCGGTAAATGGATGGACCAATCCATTTTATGCAGTGATGCCGGGATGGTTTCTTCTTCCCGGGATCATCATCGCCACTGCCGCCGCAATCATTGCGAGTCAGGCCCTGATCAGCGGATCCTACACCCTGATCAGCGAAGCGATATCGCTCAACTTCTGGCCAAGGATGAAGATCAACTATCCGACCAACATCAAGGGCCAATTGTACATCGCCAGCGTCAACTGGGCATTGTTCTTCCTGTGTGTATTCGTAATCCTGTTCTTCCAGCGCTCCTCCAACATGGAAGCGGCATACGGGTTATCCATTACGATCACCATGCTGATGACCACTGCGCTCCTGTCGGTCTATCTGAACCAGAAGCATGTACCGGTTTACCTGATCGGATTGTTGCTGGCGCTTTTCATTACCATTGAAGGGGCTTTTCTGGTGGCCAACCTGAATAAATTCCTGCACGGAGGATGGTTTACCATCCTGCTCGGCGGGATCATCTTCTCACTCATGTACATCTGGCGTAGCGGGCGAAAGATCAAAAACCGTTTCACCAATTTTGTGAAAATTGAACGGTATTTCCCCATCCTGAAAGAGCTGCATACCGATACCTCCATTCCGCGTTATGCGACACACCTGATCTTTCTGACCAAAGCCAACCGGGTGACCGATGTGGAGGCGAAGATCATCTATTCGGTATTCAACAAGCAACCCAAGCGTGCGGAAACCTACTGGCTGCTGCATGTGGATATTCTGGATGAGCCCTACCTGCTGGAATACAAGGTCACGACCATGATCCCGGAGTTGTTGTACAAGGTGGACTTCCGGATTGGGTTCAAGGTACAACCCCGGATCAATCTCTTTTTCCGGCAGGTGGTAAATGAAATGGTCAGTAACCGGGAGATCGACATGACCAGTCATTACGATTCGCTGAAAAAGTTTCATATCATGGGTGATTTCAGGTTTGTGCTGGTCGACCGGATCCAGAACTACGATTTCGATTTCCCTCCCCGTGAGCAATTCGTCATGGACATGTACACCATCCTGAAGCGGATGGGCATCAGCGATGTGAAAGCCCTGGGGCTCGATACCAGCAATGTGGTGGAGGAGACTGTGCCATTGCAGGCAGAGACGCTTACATTGTTTACCTGGGAGCCGGAAACCCGATACAGGATGCCGCATGCCGGATAGGGATCAGTTAGCAGTTTTCCGGCCACTGCGTTTGCTGGATCTTCCTCACCTCTGCGACCAGCAGATCCCGGAAGGCATCCACGTGGGTTTTTTCAATGGCTGAAATGAAAACGGATGGGACATGCTCCCGGGCGATCCAGATCCGCTGCAGCTCCTCCAGGTTCAGGTTGGATCGCTCAGGAGGCGTGAGATCATCAGGATCTTTGGGCTCCGGATGGCAGGCATCAATCTTATTGAAAAGCATAATCGTTGGTTTATCGGCAGCTCTGATCTCCACCAGGGTCTGTTTCACCACCCCGATCTGCTCTTCGTGGTCGGGATGGGAGATGTCCACCACATGCAAGAGGATATCCGATTCACGGACCTCGTCCAGGGTCGACTTGAAGGATTCGATCAGGGCATGAGGGAGCTTCCGGATGAAGCCCACCGTATCGGAAAGCAGGAAAGGTTGCGTGTGGATCACCACTTTCCGTACGGTGGTGTCGAGGGTGGCAAAGAGTTTGTCCTCCGCAAACACTTCCGACTTGCTCAGCAGGTTCATAATGGTCGATTTCCCCACGTTGGTATAGCCCACCAGGGCTACCCGGACCAGCTGCCCTCGTTTCTTGCGCTGGGTTGCCTTTTGCTTATCGATCTCCTTCAGTTTCCGTTTCAGCAGCTTGATCCGCCAGCGCAGGTACCGGCGGTCGGTCTCGATCTCCTGCTCCCCGGGCCCCCGCAGTCCGATCCCTCCGCGCTGTTTTTCCAGGTGGGTCCATCTTCCGGTGAGACGGGGCAGCAGGTATTCGCACTGGGCCAGTTCCACCTGGGTGCGGGCGGTGGAGGTGCGGGCACGCCGGGCGAAGATATCCAGGATCAGGTTGTTCCGGTCGATGATCCGGCAGTTGAACTCTTTTTCAATGTTCCGGATCTGGCTGGGGGAGAGTTCGTCGTCGAAGACCGCTAAATCGGTTTTATGTTGTAGGATATAGGCTGAGACTTCCAACAGTTTCCCGGATCCTATATAAGTTCGTGGATCGGGGTATTCGAGGCGTTGAACGAACCGTTTGCCGGGAATGCCTCCGGCGGTTTCGATCAGGAAAGAGAGTTCATCGAGGTGTTCCTGAGTGGTTGCAGGATCTTCACCCGAACGAGTGACGCCGATGAGAATGGTGGTTTCGGAGTGAGAAGTGATTTCGATCATCGTTCTTCCTCCCTTGTCTTACTTAATAACTTCCCCGGCCCAGAGTTTTTCAAGAAAAATCTTCCAGGGAAGAACAGAAATATTTCCCATTATGCGGGGATAGGGATCATTGGTCACAAGGATCAGCTGTTTAACATTGTAATCTTCGGCAAAACTTTTCATTCCTTTTGCATGGCGTGGATTTGCAAGATTGGTGGATTTTACCTCAACCGCCACTTAATGATCACCCAGGATAAAATCGACTTCCATCTGGGAAGCAGTACGCCAGAAATGGATGGGATAACGTAAATCAGTATATTGCCTGTGGACCATTAATTCAAGGAAGATAAAATGTTCGAAAGTCTTTCCGAATGATTCACTGCCTGATTCTATCCTTCCCCGCTTTAAAAGGTAATTGGCAACGCCGACATCAAAGAGATAAAACTTTGGTGCAAGAATAACCCGTCGTTTTGGTTTTTTACGAAAAGAAGGCAGGAAATATCCCGTCAGTGTATCTTCGCGGATAGAGTTCATACCGGATGGCTCTTCCTCCCAGGAGATTTCCTCCTCTTCGCAGTATTTTTCTGGGACTGGAGCCACTCAGGATAAAACGGGTGTTCCTGTTCGTTATCAGCCAATGGATTTCGTTCAGAAGTGCAGGTATCCGTTGAATCTCATCCACTATTACCAGGGTTGCAGGATCAGTTGCCTCAACCAGTTCTCTCAATAAGGATGGATTCCGTTGAAACCGTTCAAATTCATTCCCGAGCAACAAATCTAAATAGAGTGCATCGGGGAATAGGTATTTCACCAGTGTGCTTTTCCCGGTTTGGCGTGCACCCCATAGGAAAGCGCTCTCCTGGCCGATTCCCTGAAAAACTTGCCTTCTAATATACATGATAATGCTAACTAATACTTCAAATTATCACGAATTTTTAAACTAAGAATGCAAATATAAAGTATTTTTCCACCTCGCCGACCAAAACAATCTTCTTCCCACTTCCCAACGGTCACACTTTGCGTTCCTTTTTTATCCTTTTCCTTGAAAAGGGGGAAAAGATATTGTATATTTACAAGATTGCTAACGAATTGGTTAGGACACTCAACTTCTGAAATGACAAGTGATGAACATAGATTTTCACGTCATTAAAGACCCGTACTTCACTTTTTCTACTTGAGGTTTCATCATTCCTTATTTATTGAATATCAGATTCATATTTCTTCACATGAAGATGTTCTAAATTTATATATACTGTATATTAATATTGTACTTCTTTGTTACACACATTAATAGGTTTTTCCCGATAATTTGTTAAACATTTGAACCATAAACTGTTAATAAGTTTTATGTCATTCAGTGATCAAATTTTAAAAAATTGTATTATCTTTATCACGGTATTAATAAACAGTATATGGATCCATCGTCCTTCTTCCTTGTCCCGCGAAACGTAGCCCACAAACAATATGAAGCCTTGCGCATGTATTTTGTAGAGAACGGAACCGCTACGGACGTTTCGATTCGCTTCGGGTATACATACCGGGCTTTTACGTCATTGGTCTCTTCTTTCAGAGAAAAGTTGAACAGCGATCCCAAAGGATCATTATTTTTTGTGGAAAGTCAGCCCGGCAGGAAAGAAGCCATTGCTACCCGGGATGTCAAATCGATCATCATCAGCCTTCGGAAAAAGTATTATTCGGTACCGGATATTAAAGTGTCCCTGGATGCTTCAGGTCACAGCATTTCTGAGAAGAACATTTATAACATCCTTGCTGCGGAAGGATTTGCACGGTTGCCCCGAAGAACAAAAATGGTTCGTCAGCAATTAGACCGGGTACAGATACCGGCTGAGAAGTCCGAGCTGCTATCCTTTGATCCGGAGGTTTTTAAAAGTTCCAACGCAGGCATCCTGATGTTCCTGACCCTGATCAAACGATATAAAATAGATGCCGTCATAGAACGATCTGAATATCCCTCCACTTCACAGATCGGAAAAATCCAATCCATTTTCTGTTTTCTTGCGCTGAAACTATCGAACCGTCGCCGGTACTCGAGCGATGACACCTGGTGCATGGACCGGGGCATGGGGTTATTTGCCGGATTAAACGTGCTGCCCAAGACGGCCTGGTACACTTCGTATTCTGATCGGGTGAAGAGCGCCATGAATCGCAGTTTTTTACAGCAACTTCATGCGTTGTGGCTGAAAGCCGGCTTGCTCGGGGATACCGCAAACATGGATTTTACCACGATTCCCTACTGGGGAGACGACGCTCATCTGGAGAACAACTGGTCGGGGAAACGGGGCAAAACACTCAGTGGTATGCTGGCTGTGCTGGCGCAGGATCCCGACAGCGGACTGATCGATTATGGCGATGCCAATATCCTGCGAAAAGATGAAAGTGCCGTGGTGCTTGAATTTCTGGATTTCTATCACGGGAACGTGACCAAAAAGAACGAAACCCTCCGGTACATCGTATTTGACAGCCGGTTCACCAATTATGAAAACCTGAACAAGCTCAACCAAGAAGAAATTAAATTCATCACGATCCGCCGCAGGGGGAAAGAGATGCTTGGAAAGATATCGAAGCTGCCCGCATCAGAATGGCATGATGTAAAAGTTGAATGTGCCGGGAATAAACAAAGAACGTTGCATG
>QYQJ01000061.1 GCA_007280875.1 Bacteroidota bacterium | reverse complement strand
ATGATGGAATTACCTGTCAGATCTATCCCAACCCAACCACCGGAATTTTAAAATTCGAAATTCGGAATTTGAAAAAATGTTTTATCACGCTTAAGGTTTATTCTTCGCTGGGAGTTGAAATTGCCGAATGGATCCATGAGGAATTTTCACCAGGGTTACATTCCTTTGATTTTGATGCCGGGAAGCTGTCTGCAGGAAACTACGAATGTGTCCTGAGATTCGATGGGGCAATCCGGGCTTGCCGAAAGATGGTCGTAATTCGCTGAATTTTTTAGTGCTTTGGTGTTTTGGTGGCAAATCGTCACAGCAAAGACACAAAGAGACGAAGGACACAAAGGGCTACTCCAGGAAAACCAGCTTTTTAGTGGTGGATCGACCGCTGACGGTTATCCTGACAAGGTATACCCCTGGTGGAAACTGTCGTTTATCCTGCCCGGCTCCGGCATCGAAACTGCCCTTGACAAGACCCGGACCAAACCGCCCATCCAAAAGAGTTTTCTCCAGTTCTCCGGTCAGGTTAAAGAGTTCCAGGGAAACATCTCCTTCCTTCGTAATTCGTAATTCGTAATTCGTAATTCCCGTTGTTGGGTTGGGATAAATCTTAAACCCGACATCTGAAAATGGACCATCTATCGCCTGGATACTGGAGAAGGCAACGGGGGAGGTCCAGATCTGGTAGATCCCGGTCGAGTTATCCATCCACACCGGCCAGAGGGTGCTGTCGGCAGAGGTGATGTCGATGTTGTCGCCCTGGTATCCCTGACCCAGTCCTCCAATAGGTGTGGGCTTGAAATTGTGATCGCTCAGCTCAACCTCCTTCCAGGTATCACCCCCATCTGTCGACCGGGCCAGGAAAACGCCGGTGGAATCGGTGGTCGTATTTCTATCGTCATAAAAGATCACATTCACACCACCGTAGTGATCCACATGAACCGAAGGAAAGTACTGGTCTTTTCCGTTATTCAGCGGATCCTGGTTGACCCGGATGCCGGCCGACCAGCTTATCCCGCCATCGGTGGAGCGGTTGAGGATGATGTCGGGATCGTGTCCTGCCGGCGGCAGATCTTTTTGTCCGGTTACGATGTAGATCCAGCCCTGCCGCGGACCATCGGTAAGGTCTACATCCATAGTGGGCAAGCCGTTCACCCGGATGTTATCCTTATTGGGTAGGATGCCGGTGATGCCATTGACGGGAAAGGCGTTTTCGATAACGTTCCAGTCGGAACCACCGGTAGCACTTACTGCAAAGCCTACCTGGATCTCTTTGAAGGGGGTGACGTCCGTAACCCCTGCCCAGCAGGCATAAATCTCCCCGTTGGGACCCATGGCCAGGTCGCCACCTGAGCTGCGGTGAGTTGGGTTGTTAACCGGAACCGGTATCGACCAGCTTGTTGCCCCATCATCGGTAAAGGAAAAACTCAGGGGAAAGGGAGGTGCGAATTTCACCCAGGCGGCGTAAGTCCTGCCGTAATAGGTACTGGAGGGATGGGTATCACTGATCAGGGAGGCTCGTTCCAGATCGTCGGTGGAGATCACCTGCTGTGACGACCAGGTTTGTCCGTTATCTGTCGAATAATGCGAATACAATCCTACAAAGGGGGAGCGACCCAGCCGGGTAAGGATAAAGGTGCCGTTTTTGTCAATGACAATGCCCGGATCGCCCCCATGAAAGGCAATGGGTTCTCCGGTGCAGGTGTCGTTGCCCCGCCAGTTCTGGCCTCCATCGGTGGTCACAAAGATCCCTTCACTGATGAAAAAGGGGATGAAGTTGAGGGTGTTGCAGGCGGAGAAGAGGATATCCTGATTCAGCGGGCTATTTACGATGAAAACCTCGGTTTGGTTGACACTGCCGGGATAGAGCCGGTAGTTCTCTCCGACTCGCAGGGTAACAGGATTATCCTGTGCAAGCACAGTACGGGATAAAATACATAGTACATAAAAGATTGCCCGGAGTTTCATTTCATTTCTGCCATTTATTGACCATTCTATCCAATAGAACACAGATTACACAGATGAAAATCAGGCTCCCTTCAGAGTCGGGGTAACACTGATTTTCAGTGAAATCAGAATGTATACCCCAGATTCAACGACGCGAACCAATCCCTTGGCGCACCGGCTTCGTAAAACCGCTTATCGGCTGAATTGGTATTGGTGAAGCCGACGTAGATTTCGTCAAAGATGTTATTCACCCCGCCGGAGAGCATCAGGTTGAATTTGCCGAACCGCATATCCATCCCCAGCACACTGTTGAGCAGGTTGTAAGGGGCAGTTTTTTCAGAGTTGGCGTCATCGACCCAGAGACCACTGATCCCCTGGTAACTTACCTTGCCAAAGAGGCTGAAATGGTTACCCAGTGGCAGCGTATACGAGAGAGCCAGGAATAGATTATTCTCCGGCACACTGGGGACAATGTTGCCTGCGAAATCACGGTCGATGTAAATGAAGTTGCCCAGTGAGTCCTGTTCAACGGATCTGGCTTCGTAGGTTTTATAGTGGAAATGCGACCAGGTGTAAGCAAGCTCAAAGTTGAGGTTTTCCCAGATCTCCACCAATCCGCCCACTTCGGTCCCCAGCCGGTGAGTACGGCCAGCGTTCCGGTAGTAGACTTCGTGGAGCACTTCATAGGGTACGATTTCGTTCTCTACTACGATATAGAAGCCGGTGGCTTCGAAAAGTATCCGTTTGAACCACCTGGAGTTGCGTTGGTAGAGCTTTCCTTTTATCCCTGCCTCGAAATTCTGGGACTCCTGCGGCTTCAGATCGGTGTTGAAGAGGAATGCCGGATCGGGGCTGTCGAGCTCATTCCCGGCGGGTGCGTCGAAGCTGTATCCGAACGAACCATATACTGCCAGCAAGGGCAGGATCTTGCAATTGAGGGCCAGTTTCGGGGTGAAGGCCTGGAAGCGAAGCTGATCTTTCCGCGAGGGAACGGTCTCTTCCTGCAGGTGATACCCTACATTATCGTACCGGCCGGTGAGGAGAACAAACAGTTTCTCGGGTAATATCTCCAGGTTATTGGAGATGTAGAGTCCTTTGTTCCCGATATTTTCTGCCGTCAACTGCTTCAGCTGATCTCCCCGCTGGCCATTGATGTTGTCGTAGTACTCGGTTCGGGCCGGTTGGGCATAGAGGTCGCCCCCCACAGAAAATTCATTGTGGAGCCGTCCGAAACGGGCTTTGTTGATGTATCTGCCACTCAGCCCAAGACCATACCGGTTGATGATGCGGTACTCTTTTGAGGTCCGTTCAAAATACTTGATCGTGCCGTAGGCCGTCACCTCCACGTCGTTGTTCAGCTTCCGGCCAAAAGTTGCGCTGTACCGGATGCCGATCCGCCCCTTGGTGGTGATTCGCTTTTCGTCGCGGTCGACCGATTTCTGGTTTGCCTGCCAGGGATCCTGTTCAAACTCCTCTTTGGTAAGCGACCCGGGCAGTTTGATCGACCCGTCAACGAAATAACCCAGGATGGAAAGCCGGGTATGCTCCGAGGGGGTAGTCTCTGCGACCATATTAAGGATGTGCCAGTATTCGTTGTTATGGACCCGGTAGCCGTCGTAATTATGGTAGCTGTATGTTGTCAGGAATCGGTATTTGTCGGTTCTCACGGCCGCTTTGAATCCGCTCCGGGATAATCCGAACGACCCGAGTTCACTGAATCCCCTGACTGATGAGCGGTCAAACTCAATGTCGTTGAAAAAATTCGCCACCCCTCCCGGCGCGTTCGTGTAGAGGGAAGAGGCGTTTCCCTTGACGATCTCGATCCGGCCGATGGCGTTGAAGTCGAGTGCTTCGACACGGGTCTGGCCGTCGGGTTCCGATTCGGGAATGTCGTCGAGCAGGATGCGTACTCCCCGGATACCCGAGTTCGACCGGTTGCCGAAGCCCCGGATGGTGAACCGTACATCGTGGTTCCCGTAGCGCGACTGCAGGAAAAGGCCCGGGACCGGCGAGAGCATATCGTTGGCGCCAACCTTGCGGTCGTACTGGTAGTTTGAATAGTTGAAACGGACCACTGAATAGGGGATGTCAATGATCCTGCTGGGCATTCGTGTAGCGGTGATCACCACCTCATCAAGCTCCCGGAACAGGGTGTCTTCCGAGGCTGTGACGGAGTCGGCTAATGTGATCCTCTGGGAGAGAGCGATCCGGGCTCCAGAGCACGACAGAATTAGGATGATGAAAAACAGTACCTTCTTAAAACATCTGTGAGTCACAGATACAAAGGTACAGATAAATTTTTTTCTTACTTTTGAGGCATACTATAATAAAATGAATGTCAGCATTATTGGGGCTGGTGTATCGGGGCTGGTTGCAGGTTGTTATCTGCAAATGAGTGGTTATCATACCAAAATTTTTGAACGTGCAACTAGTTTTGGTGGACTTTGCACCAGCTGGAAGAGAGGTGAATATACCTTTGAAAGCGGGTTCCAGTGGCTCCTGGGCTCAGGGCCGGCAAATCCTTTTTACCAACTGTGGTCGGAACTGCTGGAGATGCAATCCATCCATTTTATCACACATGAAAGCCGAATGGATATTGAGGTAAAAGAGTCACAAGGTCCAACCGGGGATAAAATCTTTCATCTCTATACCAATCTCGACAGGCTCACAAGTTATCTTTTCGAAATCTCCCCTGAAGATCAATCCGCGATCGAAAAACTGATCCGCTCCATGCGCAAAATGCAATCGTTTGAGATCCCTCCAATGATCAAAAAGATCCCTCGGCTTTTACCTTTAACACAGAAAATAAGGTATATCCGTTACCTTCCTTTGCCTTTTTTCCTGAATAAAATCAGGAAAGAGACCAATTACTCGTTTGCACGGAGATTAAAAAGTCCATTTCTTAGAGAAGCCTTTGAACTACTTTTCGACGGAGAAGATCTTCCTTTGATGATCATTATGATACCTCTTGCATATAGCGATCTACATGCTACAGGGTATCCCATAGGCGGGGCAAGTATGTTTGTACGTAGGTTGATGGAGAAATATCTGACATTGGGAGGTCAGATTCAATATAAATCGACGGTTAGAAAAATTCTGGTACAGAACCATTGCGCCTCCGGCATCCAGCTTGAAAATGGAGATGAGATCCCATCAGATCTTGTCCTTTCTGCTGCCGACTGGCATTTCACGGTTTTTGATGCGTTGGATGGCAGGTATGTAAATAAGGAAATTAGGAAATTAGGAAATCAGAAAAGACTGAAGGTCTATTATTCACTTGTGATTGTTTCATTAGGGATCCGAAGAGGATTCGAGGAAGAATCTCATTTTCTGAGGTTTCCGGTTGATCGGGATCTCATCTCACCTGATGGTACAACTTATTCCCGGTTGGAAGCACATATCTATAATTATGATCCGACATTGGCACCAGAGGGTAAAACCGTCGTTTCAATCAGTTTTTATACGCGGAATGCTGATTACTGGATCGATCTCAGAGAGACCAACAGATCTCAATATGATCATATTAAAAAGGAGTTTGCCGGAGAGGTGATTGACCTCATGGAAAAGAGGTTCGGAAGAATCAAAGAGTTCGTTGAGGAGATGGATGTTGCTACACCGGCTACCTTGTTCCGTCATACCAATAACTGGAAAGGATCGGCACAAGGCTGGCTTCCTGGGAAAAATCTTATTTCACAATCACCGGTTGAACCCACCCTTCCCGGGCTAAAGAATTTCTATTACGCAGGTCACTGGTCTATCCCCGGTGGAGGATTACCTGTCGCCCTGAAATCGGCAAGAGACGTTGTCCAGATCATTTGCTGGAACCAGGGGCAACGATTTGGAATTGATAAGTAAACAGCTTCTTACTGATTCTACTCCTTTTCAAATCCAAATTTCCAGACCAGTGCAGCCAGAATCGCTCCGGCAACAGGAGCGACAAAAAAGAGCCAGAGTTGGCTAAGGGCCTTCCCGCCTGCAAAAATAGCAGGTCCAAGGCTACGGGCAGGATTAACGGATGTTCCGGTCACAGGGATAGCTACCAGGTGGATCAGCATCAGGGTAACCCCCATGGCAAGTCCTGCCATCATCCCGTTGCCAAATTTGGAGGTTGTTCCAAGAATGACAAAGATGAAAAGAAAGGTCATCACAACCTCGATGATCAAAGCACTCACCATGTTATACCCGCCACCGTATCCCTCTCCCCATCCATTGGCACCAAGCGCCCACTCTCCCATCGTAAAATCGGGACGACCGAGGAGGATCATGTACGTAATCCCGGAAGCGACGATGGCCCCCAGGAACTGGGCAACCATATACCCGATGGCATCCTTGATCTCTATTTTCCCCGCTGTAAGGAATCCAATGGTCACAGCCGGGTTGATATGGCATCCTGAGATGCCTCCGATGGCATAAGCCATGGCAACAAGGGCAAAACCAAAAGCTATGGCAATGCCCAGCAGGCCGATACCACTGGGGCCACTGCCGGTGATTCCGGCGATTACTGCAGAACCACAACCAAAAAATACGAGGCTAAAGGTTCCGATGAACTCTGCTACATACTTTTTCATGTTTTTTGTCTTTATAAATACACATCACTCTATTTCTCCCCAAAGATCTTGAACCCGACCGATACCAGGAACATGCCGTTGTGGGAGTCAAATGTCCAGTTCTGGGCATCCTTGATCATTTTGTTCAGGCCATACTTATAGCGGATATCAAAAGCGAGGAACAGCACATCGATCCCGGTTCCCCCTTCGATGTACCAGTTGGTGGTATTGATGTCGGCCGTAGTTATGGGGCCAACCACGGAATTTATCTCCTTTATTTTTTTATTGACGATGAACGATACCTGAGGCCCCAGTTCAATCCGCCAGGTAAGAACATCCGAATGAATGATCTTGAAGCCCAGTAATACCGGAATATCCATGGTTCCAACTGTGATCTTCTGCTTCCAGTTGTTGGTGGACAATTTTCCTTCTTCGTTGAATAAGGCACCGCTCAAGGTATAAAGCAGTTCAGGAGCTACATAGATACGTTTGCCCAGATGAGTCCATATCCCCACATGAAAGCCACTGTTGAACTGAGATTTGATACTGTCGAGGTTGGCCGACAGTTTGTTCGCGTTGTACCCCACTTTGACCCCCAGGGCAAACTGTCCGAAAGAGATTTCGGCTGCAAAGAATGCAAAAACGATAAGAAAAAAGATCTTTTTCATGGTGACAGGTGTTAATTTCCTGCAAAGATGGGAAAAAAATTATTTGCATTTATGTCACTGATTTAATGCTTTTTTAATTATGCCCTCTATCCGGCTCACCAGCTCAACAACGGACTGCCCTCCCGGTTCCACCGGGTCAAGGACCGTGTAGGTAATTTTTTGTCCGAATTTCAGCGGGAAAAATCCCTTGTACATCAACCGACTATGGCCGTCAATGACGAACGGGACAATCACGGCCAAAGGGGCTGCATGAAGCAATGTACGAACACCGGCAGGCATAAATTCCTTCACCTCCCCTGTTCTGCTCCTCGTACCCTCCGGAAAAATGCAGGCTGCATAATTGTGTTCCTGAATGAGCCGGCCAAGCTTTAAAATTTCCCTTACCGCCTGTGGTCCGTTTTCCCGATCGATCAATGCCGATTTCCCATGTTTCAGGTTGTGGGAGATGCTCGGCAAATTTCTGGACAGCTCAATTTTGGAGATAAACTTCGGATAATACTTTCTGAATCCCCAGACAACAGCCGGTATATCGCACATGCTCTGGTGGTTGGAAACAATGATGACGGGCCGTTGAACAGGAACTTTTTCAAATCCCGAGAAGGTGACCCGGCAACCCAACAGATATAACCCTTTTACCAGGCAGAGGTTCAGCAGATCAACCGCTTTTTTTCGTGCCGGATCACCGGAAAGACTGAGAGCAACTACCTGAATCGGATGGAAAAGACACAACATCAGGCCGTAGTAAAGATAAAATACAGGAGTCAACAGAAAACCCAATAGTTGTTTCATCGGTCACCCTGCCAATTTTCTCCTCTCCCCAAATTCCCTCACCAGGTTTTTAATGGTTTCTTTCACTGATATGATGGATGTTGCCCTGAAAGCATTGGTGCCTGCGAATGCGTAACCGCCCTCGAAATTACCCTTCACGGCATTGATCAGGGCAAGGATGATGCAGTACGGGCTGGAGGAAACATCGCAGGTCCGGATACACTTGAACGGACAGCTGATCGGCTGTTTCTTCCCTTGTTTGACCTTTTCCAGAAATTCATTGAAGATCGCCCGGCCTGGCATGCCGACCGGACTTTTAATGATCCCGATATCTTCCTGTCTGGCCATAAGATAGGCCTGCTTAAAACCATCGGAAGCGTCACATTCGGTGGTGGTAACGAAGATCGTTCCCATCTGGACACCGGCGGCTCCCAGCTTCATGATGTTGTAGATATCGGCTCCGGTATAGATCCCCCCGGCAGCGATGACCGGGATCTTCTTTCCGAACTTTTTTTCAAACGGTTTCAACTCCTGGATCACTTCCGGGATAAGGCGTTCAAGTGAATAGGCTTCATCTTCAATTTGATCGGGCTTGAACCCGAGGTGCCCGCCAGCTTTTGGGCCCTCTACAACAACAGCATCCGGGAGGTAATTGTATTTTCCGATCCATTTCTCACAGATCAGCCTTGCCGCACGTGCTGAGGAGACGATCGGAACCAGTTTTGTCGTACTGTCTTTCTGTAGGTACGACGGCAATTCCATCGGCATGCCTGCCCCGGCAAAAATGACATCGATCTTTTCCGCAATGGAGGCTTTTACCATATCAATAAAATTTGACATGGCCACCATGATATTTACCCCGATGATTCCCTTTGATTTTTCCCGGGCCAGCCGGATCTCCTCCTTCAGTCCATAGATGCTCGCTTCAAGAAAATCAGAAGAGAACTTCCTGTAGAGCAATCCGAGGCCCGCACTTGAGATAACACCTACCCCTCCTTCGTTTGCCACAGCAGAGGCGAGGCCGGAGAGGGAAACACCTACACCCATTCCACCCTGGATAATCGGAACAGGAATCTTAAAATTACCAATGGAAAGCTTTTTCAGGAAGGTAAATTTTTACAAAGGTACGAAACTTATGCGTCCGACATCAATAAATAAAAATTTACTGCCCTGATAGTATCGTTTTGGGGATCAGAATCTTACTGTACTACCATCTTGCGCGTTGCGTTTTCTCCGTCAACCTCCACACAAGTAGGTGTACATTCCTTTCGTCAATCCTGCCAGATCCAGCGAAATCACGTAGGTGCCGTTGTTCATCCTGCCCAGTTCCATCCGCTTCACCGGTCATATCATTGATGCTGTTCCAGGTATCCCCTCCATCAAACGAAGCATTGCTGAAAATATGCCGGAAATAGTATGGTCCGTCGAAATAGTCGGGCGCCAGTGCCGAATAGACCACGATCTTCTCCCAGGTATCTCCATTATCCCAGAATCTGGTTTTTCATAATTTCAATTCTAAGAAGGAAAAAATACTTCCCAATTAATGAGGAAAATGTAAATTTGTTTGATACTGCCCTGTCACAGGAAAATTAGTAACGTAAATCAACCCCTATGAAGAAATTACCTTTTATCCTGACCGCGCTGATCGCATGTTTGCTGTTTTGCGGCTGTAATCGTTCACCGGCTCCGAATAGCAGCGATGTAATTCCACCCCCTACATTCAATAACAACCCGCAAT
This sequence comes from Bacteroidota bacterium, assembly GCA_007280875.1. Taxonomy (GTDB): domain Bacteria; phylum Bacteroidota; class Bacteroidia; order Bacteroidales; family FEN-979; genus QYOJ01. Next base: position 11,033 of record QYQJ01000061.1, on the reverse strand, counting down.
GGGATATGGTGCTGACGAACCACCGGCCCGTTTTATCTGTTGGAAATCCTGAAGGGATGAACGTGCCGTACACATTGGATTATGAGATATCTTCGGATCCCGGGTTTCCGGCAGAAAACACCATCTCTTACACGGGAATTACACGGGAAAACAACTATATATCAGAAATCCAGGTAAAGCCGGGGGATACATTAGCTGATGGCACCTATTACTGGAGAGCCAGAACCGTCACTTCCGGCGGCATTACAAGCAAGTGGGTGAACACCCGTTTTTATATGGATGTTAAAAATTCCAGGACTTTTTCCGGGTTCCTGAGGGCGCCGGTTCAAGATATCCTGGTATCCGGCGGAGAGGATCGAAAGAACATCATAGACTGGAACGACCAGGGTCAGATCACTTACTGGAACAGTGTTCCGCCTTCGGGAGAACCTTTTTCCTGGGTGGTGCTGGATATGGGGAAACCCACCCCGGTTGCCCGTTTCTGGATGCTGTCGACGAGAAGCACCACCCCGGCTGCAGGATGGCTTACCCATTTTGTGTGGCAGGGAAGCCAGGACGGGAATACGTGGAGCACTATTGAAGGCACGGAAATCAAGAATAATGATACCTACAGAAACATCCTCGATTTCGAGCCCGTCAATACGCGATACTACCGCCTGGTAATCTATTCACAAAATGCCCTGCAGGCTCAGTTGAATACGATCATCCCTTACACCCGGGGAACACCCAACATACCCGAAGTTCCGGAGGGGAAGTACGTGCTGTTGATCGGAAACCAGATGAATGGATATACGTATACCAATCTGGCCAGATTTGTGGAAGAGAGAGGGTACAAGTCCGTTACCATTCCTCATTATGAACTGTCGCTGAAGGTTTTGCGAGATCTGAAAACCAGGCCGATGGCCATTATTTTCAGCGGCAATAACGCTGACTGGCAGTACCTGCCCATGTTTGAGTATTACGGGGAATTTGAGATCTATCGCGAAGTATACGATATCCCTATGATGGGAATCTGTGCGGGAAACGAGTTTTATGCCATGGCCTATGGCATGAGCTTTGTGCACTGGATGGGCTGGTTTGATGATACGATGTTCAGATTGACTGAAGGGGAAACCCCGGAAGAGATTCAAATCCTGCCGGAGTATGTCAACGATCCGATCTTTAAAAATGTTCCGAATCCATACAGGGCGGTCGAGATCCACAGCTGGGCGGTGAGTCCGGTTAGCGCTCTGTTCATGCAGGATGAACGGTACAGCGAGTTTCACGTAACCTCAAAGAGTTCGTACATCCAAACGCTGAAAAGTTCCGAGAGGCCGGCCTACAGCGAGCAATTCCACGGTGCAGTGATCAATGACTATAACCAGGGGATTACGTATCTGTCCAATTTTCTGGAGATCGCGGAGCACTATCCGCAGGACAAGTAATTTACTGCATCACGGATTGATCACCAGGTTCCCGGCTCTTCCAAATTCATCCGCCAGGATATAGATGCCCGGAGGCAGCCCGGCGACACAGATCCTTTCAGCTTTATCGTTGCTTCGCTGAAGCTGCCCTGAGAGGTTATAGATGCGGATGTTCAGTTTCACAGAAAGGTAAATGCAATCTCCGTTACAGGGGTTCGGAAAAACAGGCTAAAGATACACATTTTATCGCAATCCGGAATCGCGGATTGAATAGACCTCCGACTCCCTGTACCGCGAAGCAATGGTTATTTGGGTTCCGTTGGCATGTGGGGCAAAGAGACCGGAGACGATCTCCGGGCGATTGTTGATGGCCGAGAGGTGAGACAGTACCAGGAGCTGCAGGAAGGGAGCCCGGTGAGCGATGAAAAGCTCCAATGCCTGGTCATTTGAGAGGTGTCCCCGCTCACCGTTGATCCGTTGCTTCAGATAAACCGGATAGCGCCCTTCCATGAGCATGGTCTCGTCGTAGTTTGATTCCAGGAAGGCCGCATGGCACCTGCTGAAGTAACGGATCACGCGGTCGCAGACCCTGCCGATGTCGGTAAACACACCTGCAGTAAGGCCGTTGCTGGAGACGGTGAAGCTGCACGGATCGATGCCGTCGTGTTGTTTGGAGAAGGAAAGGACGGTGAGGCTCCCGATCTCCACCGGCTCTAGGGCCACCAAGGGTCGCAGGAACTCCGGATCGGGCCTCCGCCGGCTGCCCAGATAGGTGGAGGAGGTCATGTAGACCGGGATCCCGTGCTTCCGGGAAAGCACCTCTACCCCACGAATGTGGTCTCCATGCTCGTGGGAGATAAATATGGCACGTACACGTTCAATAGCCAACCCCAGCCTGTTCATCCGTCTGATGGTTTCCCGTCGCGAGATGCCGGCATCAATCAGCACGGAATCCTCTTCGTTGCCGATGTAATAGCAGTTTCCGTTGCTTCCGGAGTTGAGTGAGGCGAGGTAGAGGGGCAGCGATTGATTACCCATTCTCGCTGATCTTTGCAATCATATCCTGGTCGAGAAGTTTGATCGTTTTCCCCTTGATTTCGATCAGCCCGTCTTTATCAAATTCATTCAACACCCTGGAAACCGTCTCCTTGGTGGTGCCTATCAGGTCGCCAAATTCACTCCGGCTGATGGGGATCACAAATACGTTGTCCCGGTAGATCTCCTGCGAAAAGAAAAGAAGCGTATCGGCCACTAATCCGTTTACATGTTTCTGCGTCCGGTACAAACATCTCTGATGATGCTGCAGTTCATTTTTGCACAAGTAAAGAATGATCTCATAAGCAAATTTCCCATTCCGGTCGATCAGCATCTTGAAAGTGTTGATATCGATAAAACAAGCAACGGTATCCTGCAGGGCGGCCGCAGAAAAATGGTTGACCTTGTCTCCGATAGTGGTGGGAATTCCCAGGTAAGCCGGCGCTTTTAAAATGTTCAGAATCTGGCCCTTATGGTGCCATTCCATATAGGTCTTTACCAGGCCCTCTTTGAGGTAGATAATATTTGAGGAAAGAGAATTTTGCTTGAAGATGATCTCCCCTTTTTTAAAGGATGCCTCCGCACAATTTTCTGCCAGAAGCTGTAACTGATTTTCATCAAGAAATCCTACGGCAGCCGATTTGATGTCACAGATCTGACATTTCTCTTTCAAACTAGTTGCCATAATCAAAATTTTCGGTTAATGATGTGCATCAGTGTTTTTGTTAATCAGGATCATTTCTTATACAAAGATACTGCATTTAGGCTTTCGGATTTGTTAATTATTTCACGACTAATTTAGCGCAAAAATTCTGTTCCCCAAAATTAACTTATATGGCAAAGAAAATGACAATTGCTCTCTACACCGGGAGCTTTGACAAACTGACCGCTGCAGGTGTCATCATCAATGGAGCCGTGGCCGATGACATGGATGTTGAAATCTATGTGTTGCTCATGGGAGCTCATGCATTTAAAAAAGAAAATGCAGGGAAGTATGAGAACATGGCGGAGCTGGTTGATCACAAAGAGGCGTTTAAGGCGTCTTTGAGCAACTTAAAAATCCCGACCTGGATGGAATTCTTCAAGCAGGCGAAAGAGATGGGCAACGTGAAGATCTATATCTGCGGCCTGGCAGGTAAAGTATGGAATGGCCTGGAGCTGGGAGACTTTAACGATCTGGCGGACGATATCTGCGGGATTGCCGAGTACATCGCTTCGACACAAACGGCAGATGTGAATTTATTCATTTAACCTTAATTTTTCTTCGGATGAACAAAGATGAATTGAAAGCCTTGTCTATCGATAAGGTAGTAGACGCCCGGGGCACCGCGTGTCCCGGCCCCCTGATGGCCACAAAAAAAACCATAGGCGAGATGAAGCCAGGTGAGATCGTGGAGGTGTTATCCTCTGATCCCGCTACGAAACGGGATGTCCCCAAATGGGCCGAGAAAAAAGGCTTTACCTACCTGGGAGATATTCTTGAAGATGGATATTTCCGCCTCTACATAAAAAAATAGGACAACCGGAAAATTCATGGAGACACCCACTCCCAAAATCCTTGTCTTTTCAACGGAAAAGATCTCTGACCCGGCATTGGACCTGGCCGGACTGTTGAAGTTGCACTACTCCCCTACTGTCCATACCATCGTGCTGCCATGTTCAAGCGCGGTGCGGCCCGGATGGATCCTTCATGCATTCGAAAAGGGGTTTGCGGGAGTTTTTATTGCGGCCGATGGATCCGACTGCCCCTATGGAGAATCATGCATTGAAAAAACTTCGAAGATCGTCGAAAAAGCCCACGTGTTGATGCGCGAGAAAGGGATTCCTACCGAACGGTTGAAGATGGCAGCCGTATGTTCGGTGTGTGCGGAGCTTTTTGTCAATCAGATGAAGTTGTTTGCCGGGGAGTTGAGTGGCGAACGTATAAACGAATGAAAAACTATGGCGGATGAAATTAAAATCTCTTCCATGAAGGAAGTGGATGTCCTTGTAATCGGCGGGGGAATTGCAGGGATTGAATCGGCGCTGAACCTTGCCAATACGGGTCTTCAGGTACTGATAGTGGAGAAAGACCTGTCGATAGGAGGCAGGATGATCCATCTGAGTAAAGTATTTCCCACGCTCGATTGTGCCGCCTGTATCACCACGCCCAAGGTGTCGGAAGCTGCCCGGCACCCGAACATCACCATCCTGACAAACAGCCGGGTGATGCACGTTTCGCAGGACGAAAATAAACTTTTCCTTGCCCGCGTGGAGCAAAAACCCCGGTATGTCATTTCCGCCCTCTGCACGGGTTGCCAGGATTGTGAATCAGCCTGTCCGGTTGTGGTCAACGATGAATATCAGTACGACCTGGTGGGGCGGAAAGTGGCTTTTATTCCGTTCAGCATTGCCAGTCCGCGGATCGCAGCCATCGATATCGATCATTGCATCCTTTGCGGAGCCTGTGAAAAGGCCTGTGGTCCGGGAGCGATCGATTTCACGCAGGAGCCCGAACAGGTCATGATCACGGCAAAAAGTATCATCATGGCTACCGGGTTTAAACTGTTTGACCCCAACAACATTGCCCGATACGGGGGAGGCCGGTTTAAAAACGTAGTGACCTCCATGCAGATGGAACGGCAACTGGTGCCAACGCGCCCGTTTAACACGGTGCTCCGTCCCGGGGATGGCAAGATGCCCGACCGGATTGCCTATGTGCTTTGTGCCGGATCGCGCGACGCTACGGTAGGAAACCCAATCTGTTCGCAAATCTGTTGCATGTATTCCATCAAACAGGCGCAACTGATCCTGGGCGCGTTACCTATGGCTGACGTAACGGTTTACTTCCTGCATGTCAGGGCGTTTGGAAAAGGGTTCGAGGAATTTTACCAGCAGGCAAAGATGATGGACGTCAGCTTTATCAAAGGGAAAGTGGGCCGGATCAGGGAACAGGAAAACGGAGACCTGCTGATCCGTTACGAAGATATCGCTTCCGGTCACGTGAAAGAGGCCAGCCATGACCTGGTTGTGCTTTCGGTGGGCATTTTACCCACCTCCGGGACTGAACAGATCTTTGAGCCTGAACAGCCTGAACTGGATCCGTTCCGCTTTTTCCGTTAGCCGGATGAGATGGCAGATCCCTTCACCACCAATATACCTGGAATATTTATGGCCGGCACCGCTTCGGGACCCATGGACATCCCCGATTCCATTCTCTCGGCGGGAGCCGCGGCGGCCAATGCGGCCAAACACATCAAAAAAATGTTTGCTGCCAAACCGGAACCGACCAACACATATAGCTAACATTGACCAATAACCCGACTATGGACAAGCGGATAGGTGTATATATTTGCCAATGCGGATCAAACATTTCAGATTGGGTGGATGTGGAAAAAGTCCGCGAGGTGATCCGTGAAGAGAATGGCGTAGTCCTTGCCCGTGTGACGATGTTTGCCTGTGCCGATTCGGCCCAGAAAGAGATCGTTGCCGACATCCAGCAGGAACCTCTCGATGCCATCGTTGTCGCCTCCTGCTCCCCGAAACTTCATTTGTATACCTTCAGGAGCGTAGCTGAACGGGGCGGGTTAAATCCGTTTAACTACGTGCAGGTCAATATCCGTGAACAGGATTCATGGGCCCACTCCGACCAGCCCACACAGGCGACTCAAAAAGCGATCCGGCTTATCCGGGCAGGCATCGCCAAAGTGCAGCAGGCTGAGCCGTTGACCCCTGTCATGATTCCGGTTGATAATACCATCGCTATTCATGGAGCAGGCGTTGCCGGCATGCGGGCCGCCCTTGAACTGGCCGATTTGGGAACCACGGTTTACCTCATTGAAAAAGAACATTTCGTAGGAGGAAGGGTTGCACAATGGGGAAAGATGTCGGTCACCAATCAAACGGGCGAAGAGATTGTAACAGAGATGTATCGCCAGGTGATCCAACGTCCAACGATTCACCTCTTCACCGGTGCACGGATTCTTTCAGCCACGGGCAGCATCGGAAAGTTTACACTGAAACTGAAACTCATTCCCCGGTACCTGAATCCTCCCTGTGATGCAATCGGATTGAAAAAAGCCATGGAAGCCTGTCCGATAGTCGTTGACGATGAGTTCAATTTCAACCTGACCAAACGGAAAGCCATCTTCCATAATTTCAAAAGCGAATTCCCCGCTTTGCCGGTGATTGATATGAACGCCTGCACCCGTTGCGGCGAGTGTTTGCAGTTTTGTACACAGATCGATCTCGATCAGCAGGAAAAAATCATCGACCTGCAGGTCGGATCCATTTTACTGACAACAGGATTCAATCCCTATGAACCCAAACCCGGTGAATTCGGGTACAGGGAAATTCCGTCCGTGATAACCCTTCAACAATTTAAACGCCTGCTCGAACTCAGTAAAGGAGAGTTCCGTTTTGGCGGGAAGAAGATCAACCGCGTTGCTTTCATTTATTGCGTTGGAAGCCGTGAGGTGGAAGGAGAACATAAATACTGTGCCCGTTATTGCTGCACATCCGCAATTCATGCAGCGCTTCAACTCCGGGAAGAGTTTCATGTCCCTTACATCTACCACCTGACCAGAGGGATCCGGACCTACGGGAAACAGGAAATTCTCTATGAACAATCCTCGGTGGCAGGGGATGTCTATTTCCAGTTCGTGGAAGACGATCCTCCCAATGTAGAAGCTTCCGGAGATCATGTGAAGATCACCATCCACGACCTGCTCACCGCCAACCAGGAGGTTTCTGTGACTGTTGACCTGCTGGTGCTGGTCACGGGAATGGTCCCGCGTGAGAATGATGAATTGGAACAGATCCTGAAAGTGCCGTTAGGCAGAGACCGGTTTTACAATGAAGTCCATCCGAAATTACGCCCGGTGGAGACTGTGTTGGATGGCGTCTTTATCGCGGGTTGCTGCCAGGGCCCCCGGAACATTCACGAGTCGGTAAGTTCCTCTCTGGCTGCCGTTTCCAAGATATATTCCCTCCTCAACAAAGGGGAGATTCAACTGGAACCCACGCTGGCCATCGTGAATCCGGATACCTGCGAATGGTGCGGCAAATGTGTGGAAGGCTGTCCCTTTGATGCCATTGAAAAAGCAGAGACCGACAAGGGATTTGTGGCCAGAGTCATCGAATCCAATTGTAAAGGCTGTGGCATGTGTACGATCTATTGCCCCACGGAAGCCATTGATATAAAAGGGTTCACCAACCAGGGCATCCGAAGTATGATCGATGCCATGGCCGGGGATTGAACCAGTAATACATTCCGGATTTATGAACAAGAAAACGATTGATATCATTAAAGGGAAACATGTTGTGCCTGAAGCGCTGCGGCAACATCACAAGGATTATCTTCGGCTGCGAAGAGAGATCAGGCAGGCGCTGCAAGAGGGACCGGCTACCATCCCCGAGATCGCGATCAAAACCGGAATCCCATCCGATCAGACGCTATACATGGTGATGACACTGCGGAAATTCGGGGAGGTGGAGACCGGGGAACTGGATGATTCGGATGCCTACTTCTATTATAAGCTGAAAGAAAAATGAGCGAACTCGATCCAACATTTGCGGCAGAGATTGTGAAATATGGCGCAACCCATTTCAATGCCTGCTATAACTGTGGAAATTGCACAGCCGTTTGTAATTTATCGGAACAACACGCCGATTTCCCCAGGATGTTTATCCGGTACGGGTTGATCGGTCAACGTAATAAAATTGTAGACAGCCAAGAGATCTGGTTGTGTTACGCATGCGGTGATTGCTCAGAAACATGCCCCCGCCAGGCATATCCCGGAGAGTACATGGCCGCCCTGCGCCGGTATACTATTGCCCATGCCGAAAAGACAGGGCTGACCAAACTGTTATTCACCAACAACCCGTTATTCATTGTGATTACCCTGATCATTGCGCTGGTACTCGGGTTTTTACTCCTGACGATCGAACCGGAAGAAGTCATCTCCAGATGGCTCTTTACCTATATCCCGTATGAGGTCATCCACAACCTGGGCATCGCGGTGTTCATCCTGACCGGCATCACCACGGGCCTCGGGATTTTTGCCCTGATAAAAAAGCTGTCGGGACAGCGATCATCAAATCCGGATAAGCCGACAACGTCTTTTTCGTGGTCAAAAACCCTGATGGCTATTCAAAAAGTCGGGATGGAAATTGCGGCCATGAAACGGTACCAGGAGTGCGACAAAGAAGATGATTCCCTGTGGAAACACCGGCCCTGGCTAATCAAACCCTGGTTTGTGCACTGGTCCATCATGTGGGGATTCATCGGATTGGTTGTAGCCACCGTGCTCGATTTTATCTTCAAGGATCCTGCCACCGTAATGTGGCTGCCTTCACGGATCCTTGGAACGGTGACCGGGATCCTTCTGATGTACGGGACGACGCTGGCGATGATTTACAGAATAAGAAAGATCACCAAGAGTTATGCCGACTCAAAGCTGGCCGACTGGGCATTTCTGATTTTTCTCTGGGTCGCCGGGTTCACGGGATTCTGGCTCGAAATAGCCGTCATGTCAGGAGAACATGAACTGATCAATCAGATCGTCTTTTTCATTCACACGGTCATCTCCATGGAACTGATCATTTTCTTTGCCTATTCCAAATTCGCCCATGCCGTGTACAGGCCATTGGCCCTCTATTTCTATTTTAAAAACCGGGAGCCAGTTTCCGCAACCTGAACATACGGATCCATTCCAGCCATCCAGTCTTCCCAATCACTGTATGGAATTTACATCGGCTCGATCTCCAGGATCGTAAAGGTACCTGGCTTGGCAGAGGGCCTTGGGCGCGGATTCTCCGGTGTAGCATCCGGCACCGGTTCGTACTCGGCTACCGGCAGGTAGATCCGGTGCGTTTTCGGATTTAAATAAATCGTTCGCGCACCTTGTTGCGTAGGGAAATTTTCAATTACCCGGAAGGTGTTTTTATCTTCTTCCTGCACCACGGTCAGCGTTCCGTCACCATTGGAGCTGTAAATCCGCTTCAGTTCCGGATCGTAAGCCACCCCGTCCACACGGTCACCGATCTCCAGGGTAGAAATGACCTCTCCGTTATCGGCATCAAGAACAACCATCAATTGGTTGCCGCAAACCGAAAATAGCCTGTGATCCCTGCTGTCAAGGGCCAGCCCGCTTGGTTCTTCGCCGGGAGAAACAGACCATGATTTCTCCACCTTCAGTATCACCGGGTCGATCAGGCATACCAGGCTCTTGTCCTCAATATTCACATAGACCCTCCCCTTCCCGTCGGTGACGGAAAACTCGGGTTTACCTGGCAGTTCGATCGTCCCAACCACTTCGTTGGTTCGTGCATCCACCACCGTGGCATTGGAACTTCTCCCGTTGTAGGTGAACACGTGGCCCGAAAAGGGATCGTAGAGAATAGCATCCGGATTGTTGCCGGTCACCTTCACTTTTGCAAGTACCTCCAGTGACGTCAGATCGAAGACAGTCACCGAAGTGTCCCTGCCGTTGCTGATAAATCCCTTGTTCAGATCCCTGGCAATGGCAATGCCATGGACTCCTTTTGTATCCGGGATTGTTCCGATAACAGTTTTCCCAGGCACGTCGAGTACCTGAACCATATTTCCGTGGGAGATAAATAACCGTGAGGTGGGAACATCCATAGTCAGGTAGTCCCATCCTCCGTCCCCCTCCAGGTGTATTTTATTGGCGATCCGGTATTGGGAGGAGGGTCCCTGTGCGAACGAACTGCTGGTACTTGCCAGTATGCTCAGAAGTAAAAAGAGAGCGGACTTGTGCATGATTTTTCGGTAAAGGTACTCACAAATTATCTTTCCGGAACCGCATGCCGGAGATAACCAGGTTACATGCCTCCACCGGTGATTCTCTGGTGATCCTGATCTCATCGGGAAGAGCGCTTCCCATTCAGCTTTTTTGTATCGAGATGAAACGCCAACAAGAGGCTGAGGTTGAAACCTGTTGTTATATGCATGCAGTCATGGACCGTATTGTACTCCGTAAAATCCGTTTGAAATCCGGTCAATCTTCTGGTAATACCTCGTTCCACTATAAGTGGACCTGGTTAATATCTCCCTGGCGACAGGCAGAATTTGGTTGTCTGAATAGCTGATGGTTTTCAGGGGAATGGCAGATCCATGCTTCTCGGGATTAAAAAATGATTAAAAAACGACTGATCAGTGGTTTGAACAAATTTCCAGGCCGATTATTTTGTAGCTTTCTGAGTTAAACAAAAATAACAAAGGCCTGTATGAAACGTATATTTTTTACAGCATGGTTGATAGTAATGATCCTGTTGGTCCTGCATGGCGGGACTTCACTGTACGCACAATCAACGCCAGCCTGGGAGACATGACGAGCCTCTACCGGATGCGCCCTGACAGGGAAAATGATCTTCGTGGACGGCAACTCTCAATACTGATAATCCTGAACATCCATGCCTTGAAATCAAAAATATTGACGCATGAAAACATTAGGTCTTTTCTGCTTGCTTTTCAGTTTACCGGGATCACTCTGTGCCCAGTGGATCCAAACCAACGGCCCGGAGGGGGGGGGGGGGGATCTGGAGACGGCTACTACCGACTCCGCGGATCATCTGATCGGCTTCTACCCTGTT
>QYQJ01000053.1 GCA_007280875.1 Bacteroidota bacterium | reverse complement strand
TGTATATATTATTGAATATTAATAATATATAAATTTGGCATGATTCTTGAAAGCTTGAAAACAAGTTACTAACAATTGCCTTTAATAGTAAAGAGTCTCCCGGTATTTTTCCTTGAAATTTGAAAACCATGAAATCCGTATCTTTTCTGATCACATGTGCGATTGTCGCATGTGTGGCTTTCTTGTCCTTCATTCCAAACGGAGCTTCCCAAACCCAGGAAAATTATTTCGATGCTGTTCAGGGATGGGATAGCTATTTTAAACAACATTCTGAGTTGACCGAGCCGCCTTCACATGATTATAAAATCTATATGCGTTGGAAGACATTCTGGAATAATAGGATTTGTAGCGCTGATAGTACTATTTCTGGCACAAAGTATGTCATTCAGAATGCTATGACATTTTACCTTGACAACCTGGATTATTATGCCGATGCATCTGGAGTAGGTGCCGATTGGCATCAGGTTGGCCCATATTATAATACTAATCAAAAAAATGGTTTGGTATCTGCAATTTGGGTAGATACGGTTGGTGATCCTTCATTCCAAACGATCTATATCGGTACCAATTCCTCCGGCGTCTGGAAGACAACCAATGGAGGATCTGACTGGATAAACCTTACCGACCGATCAGGACTAAATTTGTTGGGTGTAAGTGATATTACAGGCGACCCCAATAATAAAAACATCCTTTATGTTTCAAGCGGAGGAGAAAACTTTGGTCGTAGTTTTTCTTATAGTATCGGGATACTCCGAACACAAGATGCAGGAGAAAGTTGGGATATAATTTATGGATTGGATCCTTCTCAACAAACGAGCATTAATTGTTTGTTATTAGACCCTTATAATACAAATATCCTATACGCTGGCGTGGGGAATCAAGTAATCCGGTTTACTAAAACCGGAACAGAATGGGTTCCTTTCGTCATTGATACAATGCCGCAGGATAGTGCTTGGGATAAAAAGAATTTAAGAAAAATCCGGGACATCGAAATGAAACCAGGAGCGCCGGACACACTTTATATCGCAACCGATAATAAACATTGGCAAGGAACCAGAAAGGCCATAATCTATCGTATTACCGGAGCAAACACATCCTCTCCAGACCTTCAACGAATTGACCAATTGCTACCGGCAGATGGTGCACTCCACAGTGAGCGGTTTGAACTGGCAGTGACGCCACAGTATCCTAACTGGCTTTTTGCCCAGGCTTCTTACTATCCCAATAATATTGACTCAATCCTTTTTGATACAGTTTATAAATATGGACCGTATTTTGCAATCTGGCGTTCAAAAGACAATGGAGTTACATGGGAGAAAAAATTCCAGGAGTTTGTCTATACATACTATAATACCAATCTAATGGGTTGTGGCCGAGTCGATTATTTTAAAAACGAACTCCTTCTTAATCCGGTCGATACCTCCGTGTTTTATGTATGTGGTAATCAAATGACCCGTGTGCTCGATTGGAAGAATGACAAGACAACAGCATATGACTTTGATGGAATTGAAGGATGTCACCCGGATATCAGAGATGCTATGTTGGTGTCTGCTACAGTAGGTAATCATGGCGCACACGATAAACTTTTTGTTGGAAATGACGGAGGTGTATCGAAAACGTTGAATGGAAATGAAAGTTGGATCAATATTAATGGAGATCACCTGGTTTTAACTGATTTTTACAGCATAAGCAGTGTGGAAGCAGCATGGGACAATATTGCCGGAGGTACTATTGATAATGGTTTCTATGTATATAATGGCACTTCATGGAGTAACTCACCTGGTATTGGGGAATCCACTCGCACTCAAGTTGATTTTCTTGCCCCTCAATATGTTTATACACATGATCTCATGTCAGGCATTTACACCTGGTGCACTAGCAATTCAGGAGTTAATTTTAGCAACTATCGTTCAACATCCAATCAGGTTGGACATCCAAACAAAGGATTGGACCTAAATCCGTTTACTCAGCAATCATTATATACGGGAGCATATGATTTATACAAAACAATTTCTGTAAGAAATACTAATCGAGATACAATTAAAATACCCGTTCATATCGATTTCGACTATACAGCCATTGATTCCAGTGAAAAGATTATCAGTGTTGCAGTTTCACACTTTGATACCAATGTAATCTATTTTGCTTATGATGGGCCTCACTGGGATCAAGAAAAACGAAAACATAAACTATTAAAAACCTTTAATGAAGGCCAAACATTTGTCGATCTTCTAAACTCAGGATATAATAATGAACTAAGGTATGCCCTTTATAGTTTGGGCATCACCGACATCTGTCTATCACCTACTGATACCAATAAAGTATGGGTATCAATTGGTGGATTTGATAGCAATCCTCCCTCTCCTTCCAATGTTAAAAACCGGGTGTATTACTCTAATAATGCAGGTAACTCATTCACTGATATATCCAAAGGACTACCAAATTTCCCAGTAAATTGTATCACATACTGGGAGGGTGGAAACGACAGGTTGTTTGCCGGTACTGATATTGGTGTTTACTACCATGATGCATCTATGGACCGTTGGGTCCCATTTTCTGCAGGGATGCCCAAAGCGATAGTCACGGAGATTGTCGTTCTTCCAGACTCTAAGATCATCAGGGCAAGCACCTATGGCAGAGGCATCTACGAATCGGAACTAACTTGTACCTTCGTATCTGATACCCTCATGATTACATCCGATACGACTTGGACTGAGTCATTTACTTCCGACCGGAGTATCCTGGTTCAATCGCCTGCCGTACTGACCATCAGTACAACGGTGAAGTTTCCTCCACTGGCGAAAATAATGGTAGAACCAGGAGCAACACTGATTGTCGATAACGGTATACTGACGAACGCTTGTTTCAATATGTGGCAGGGAATCGAAGTTTGGGGGAACCAGGATCTTCCCCAAAGCCCTGCTTCAAATCAGGGATTGGTATCCATCCGGAATAACTCCATTATAAAAAATGCGCGTTTCGGAGTTTCTACGGGTGCTACCGACAGCTTAGGGAATCTTAACTGGAGTACGGTCGGAGGAATTATCCAGGCCGATAGTTCCACGTTCCGGGATAATTACAAAGATATTCAGTTTATGCCCTATCACTTTTCTAATACCAGCAGGTTTGAGGATGTGGTTTTTGAAACTACGTCCGGCTTAGCCGGCGGACAAAGCTATCCATCCGATCACGTCAGCATGTGCGATGTGAACGGAATCATGTTTCAGGGATGTACCTTCCGGAATCGCACACACTACGATACCGTTTCAGAGATTGCACAAAGAGGAAACGGGATTCATTCGATCGACGCTTCTTATATGGTAACCAGCTGGTGCTCAGGCCAGGAAGCCCCTTGTACAGATCCGGTGCCCACTACATTCTCAGGACTGAATTATGGTGTATTAACTTATAATACCAATCCTACCAATATGATAAAGATTGAAAATTCAATGTTTACCAATAACCGGCGGGGTATCTACCTGGGTAATGCCGATTATGCCACCGTAACGGCTAATACCTTCCAGGTCCCGGTTTGGGAAGATAATGATACCTGTTACGGGTTGTACCTTGGTAGGTGTACCGGTTACCACATAGAAGGCAACCACTTCGTTGCACACAATAATCCTCTGAATTATGGATTTGGTGCTACGATTAAAGAGATCGGGTTGATCGTGGACAATTCCGGCGGTCATCCCAACGAGATCTACCGGAACTATTTCGACACCCTGGATATTGCTATTAATGCCCAGCGGGTGAACCGGCAGGACGGAGCTTATCCCGATGAAGGAGGAGGCGTGGGGCAGGTTGAAATTCACAATGGCCTTGTATTGAAATGCAACATTTACCACAACAACTCGTACGACGAAGTGGTAACCCGCGAAAATCCCACCGGAAATGAAGGGATCGCCTACTACCAGGGAAATCCCGATCCCGATACGCTTACCGATCTGGCGGGAAACCTTTTCTCTCCTTACCACGATACCGCTCAAATAGCAGAATCGGATATTCTGAATGATGGGAGTACCTTTTATTATTTTCATCATATTCAACAAGGTGGATTTGAGCCACCCCGAACGAAACCCGATTTCTGCGATACAAATGTTGTGAAGGCAAGACAGAAATCATTCAATTTCGATACTACAGGATGCTGTCCTTCCAGAATCGAGTCGCAAGGCACACCGGTTGAACTGAGAGAACAGATGGATTCAATGCAACAAGAGGTTGATTTGCTCCTGAGCGAATATCTTACCCTTGTGGACGGAGGCAGTACCGAAGAATTAAATACCGAAGTTTTCATGAGTCTCCCTCCCGATGCCGTATCTTTGCATCAGGAGTTGCTGAACAACTCGCCATATTTATCCGATACGGTCATGCAAACAGCTATATCCAAAGAGGACGTACTGGCCAATGCCATGATCCGCGACATTCTGGTGGCTAATCCGCAGTCGACCAAATCAACTGATGTACTCAATGAACTGAATAACCGGTTTGTCCCGATGCCTGAACCGATGATGGCGGAGATCCTGGCCGGACAGTCGCTGATTTCCGACAAAGAGGTCCTGGAAGGGGCGATCGCTTCGCGTAACCTGCAAAGGCAGGATCTGTACTATCGTCTGATCCGGTCGTACAAAGCCGATACGGTGAGTGAAAGTTCTTATGACAGCTTGATTCTATTATTGCAGCAAGAGTATTCGTTGAAGGCAAAATACCTGCTCGCGTTTGAATATCTCAAATCCGGCGATACGGCCAGTGTAATGAGTACGTTGAATGCGATCCCAAATACATTCAATCTGTCGAACGAACAGGAAGTATTGCACGCTGATTATCAGGATTATTTCGATCTCCTCCTGGCGCTGAAGTCGGAGAACAAATCGATCCTGGAATTGACACAGGATCAGATCACGGCGCTTCAGAATCTCTCCGCTACCGGACGGGAACCGGTTGGTTCCTATGCCCGGAATATATTACGGGTCAACAACCTGGTGCAGTATTATGAACCGATTCTGTTGCCCGAATTGACCAATCCCCCTCCTTCCAAACCAATCGTTGAGTCCAATCAGATAACTCCGGATGATTATTTCAAGGTATTCCCGAATCCTGCAAAATACTTTGTGATTATTGAATACAATCTGAAAGAAGATTTCACTGCTGCTTCCGGATTGTCCTTCAAAATCTGCGATGTATCCGGAAAGCAAATCGATCAGGTGTTCATCCGCAAGCAAAAGGATCAATTCAGTATTCCGGTTGAGTCTTACAGCCCCGGCGTATACCTTTGCTGCTTGTCCAATAAAGCGAAAGTAATAAAGAGCATCCGATTCACGGTGATAAAATAGCTAAGCCATGAAAAAGGCCTTAATAATTCAATTACTATTGTTCACCTCCTTCTCAATGCCATTATTCGGACAGGATTGGCCGAAAACATACACGGGAGCGTATGCACGTTGGTTAGTCGAGTCTTATGATAACGGTTATTTTATAGTCGGACCAAAAAATTCATATAAATACAGTTGGATCTAAGTACATGACAAAATTTTAATACAATTTTCAAGATCGTTAATTGACAAGGGGTTCAGCAGTGTATGTGCCAGAAAGATCAACCCAAACTTAAACAAGCTAAAGGCCTTTCGACCATGTTTTTTGATTTCGATAGGAT
>QYQJ01000196.1 GCA_007280875.1 Bacteroidota bacterium | reverse complement strand
GCCACATTTACCCAGGATTCTGCCGCCGGGACAGTAATCGGGAGTTTTATTGCACGGGATTAAAAAAAGCCTTTTTTGCATTTTTCTGATTATTTTCAAAAATGATTTTTCAATAATTTTGACTGATCTTTGACACTTCGATTTTCTATATCCCCGATACACAATATTATAAACCCGGTAATTATTTTGTTGGCACTACATAGTGCGTTTCACTGTATATAATCAACAATGGTTTTTCTTGCTTCAAGCGATTTCTCTGATTGTTTGTGGAAGAGCTACCCCAACGGCCCTGCATATGCTTGCACAGGTAACCTGAACCATCAGCAACCGGCGTCATAACGAATGGCCCAAATGGATTAGAATTGATACCAGAATCAGAAAAACAGGTTCCCATCCTTCAGGGTATGATCGATAAACCGGTGGACCTCCTGCGATTCGTCCCGGCTCAGCAAGTCGCCGGTGTTGATGTTGAAAAAGACGCTGGCCAACATATTGAACAGCCGGGAATAATATGTATGGACGTTTTCTCCCGGCTCAATTCTTGTCTTATACCGGTGAAGCGAGTCAACCAATATTCCCGGGGCTGAAGATTGCCTCAATCGTTTCTCTGCATGTGCCGTAAATTCGGTCAGAAACGATTCCAGTACGGGCAGTTTCTCATACTGACACAACAAGAAGCCGGTTTTTTCTTTTTCTCCTTTGCACCACGATTTTGAACTGGTACATGGATACGTTGCCCTGCAGGACACTTCTGACTCTCCCACAATACCGTAAAACAGGTACCACCGCTGATTGATCCACACCATCGATTCCAGTGTCCCTTCCTGATTTATTCTCATCCGGATACTGAAACTTTTTGATGGATACAGCATGACCCTGTAACAGCCGATCATCTCGTAGGTATCCGGCTCATCACCGGGTTTTTTCGATAATAGCTGGATTTTATACGTGCCGGAAATGGCGGTCAGGAGGTTTGAAATTCTTATTTTATTCCCTTTCTGCCAGTCACTGCCGTGATCCAATAGTGCACGGGTAAAGGTTTCATACTCATAGTACTTTTCGAATGCAGTGATCAAGCGGGTGTCTTCGGTGAAGATCCCCGTTGTTTGGGTTTTCATGTTGTGACTGTTCATGCAACTTGCCATATCAAAAATAACAAGAAGGCATGATAATGTGTCCGAAGAACTCCAATTTTTACACCCTCTAATTTTTAATCCGTTTATTGCGGGATGGGACTAATAATCTAAACATCGGCGGCGGTGATTTTAAACCCGCCGGTGTCTGCCAGACCCGGTGGTGTTTAAAACGGGATTCCCGGGAATCATTTCAAACATCTCCACACAATTTCCCGATTCGTCAAGTAAACTCAACCTCTTCTTCTCAACCTGAATCTGGATATATATAATTAATTTACAGCAGGTTGATTATTCTATAATTGACTCCGGTACAGGATTGGCAATGGCATGACCAAAACCACATCCTATGTCCCAAAAGCACCTTTCCGATCCAGCAGGATCTACTATCCTGAATAGTATTTCATATTATCCTGTATACCTCGACGTGGCAGAATTAAGAGCCTGCGCTGAAATTGATACAAAGTCCGAATCAGAGGGGACACCCCCTTTGATGGACGAATGCAATAAACTGGAAGAAGATCCGGGTCAGCCACGTGGGATCTACGACGCCGAAGAGCTGCTGGAAATTGCGATCCGACACGATTGCTCCGAATTTCAAACGCTGGTCCTCCTAATGAAGAACGCCTTCGAAGGGCATTGTTTCCTGGCATTCGGGATCACCTCCAAAACGCTTATCGATGAGGGTATGCTACGGATTGATCACGCTCATGACTGTCATCTTGAACTTGGCCTCCATTTTACAGGGCATTGTGAAGAGTATGCTGACGGGCTCCATCAGATCTGGCAACAGATGCATGGGTTCTCGCCCGAACCGGGAAGTATTTGCTTTGATTCCCTCCTGCTTTTTATCCTCTCTACCCGCCTGTACAAACTTCCGGTCTCTTCATTGGGATCCTTTGATATCAATAAACTACGGAACCTTTCGGAAAAGAAAAAACGATTTTACCGGAATTGCTTTGAAATCAGTACGGTCATCCACCGCGCAATGGCTGAATACTCGGTAACCGACCATATCAACAAACTGTACGAGGAACGGTTCAGGGATTCCCTGGTCAGGCTCTTCTCCCGGGAGAATCTGCTGATGCAGCTGAAGACCAAACTGCTCTATGCCAGCGACCCGCTGATCAGGACAGCGGAGGAACTCGAAAAACGATATTTCTCTTACCTGATCGAAAAAGAGATCCTGAAAGATTCAGGGAAAATTCAGGTACCTCATGCCTCATGGGATGATGAATCCGATGCCGGAGAACACGGTTCCAGCCTGAAAGGTGTCATCAAGCAGCTATTTCGTGCGATTTCAAAAAACTGCAAGGAGGCCTTCACTGCAATGGCCGAAGCAGATCTCCCCTTTGATGCCACACGGTTCTTCCTGGAGTCAAATGCTGTTTATAACCTAACACCTGTCGATTTTACTGACCGGTTGATTCAGTACCACCGGTTGATCGACCTCTTCATCCAGGTCTACAACATCCGTAAAATCCATCAGCTGCCTGCCATCTACCTGGACTATCCGGCAGTTGAACCGGATGAACTCTGGGGAAATCTGAATGAAGAGTGTGTTCGGAAAGTTCAGCAATCGGTCGCGGAAAAAATATCCCTGCAGAAGGAGTTTAACCATACTTCATTTAAATCAAAACATATTGCTGATAACGAACTCGCAGAGATCCACGAAGCCTATCTGAAGAGGCAGATCGATTTTCTGGACCAGAGAATTGCAGAAATCCATGCCGATATAAATACGATCATAGTGGAGAAGTCTTCCGGATCTCTTGTCCATTAATCCCTAAAACCTGTGTTATGTTGCCAGCCTGTTCCTCCGATCAGCATCCGTCGACCGCTTCGGGTCAGCCTGACTTTCTGGGCCACCTGCTCGGGGAATATCAGTATAAGATCAGGGATTGTGTTCCGGGCCTGGGGGTGAGGAACCTGTTTTACGATAAAACCGAAGACACCCTGATCATTTCAAATATTGCGACCCGGCGTGTCCACCTGATCAACCTGACCACCGGGACCCTGAGATGGCACGACCATCATGAAACAACCGTACGTCACATTACCCGGTACCGGAACGAGATCATTACCTCCAGCTGGGACGGAACCGTGCGGGTGGTCGACTTTCACACCCTCTCGGAACGCCTGTTACTCACTCAGCGCCGCATGGGCAGAAGTCCGTTCGTCACTGTTTCCCCGGATGGCAGGTACCTGTTTTCGTTGAGTTATGATGTGGAGAAAGACCCGTTGTGCCAGAGCAACATTGTCAGGCAATGGTCTTACCAGACCGGGGAGATGCTCCGGATCTTTGCTCACACAGGGGTTCATAAAAGCGGGACCCGGAGCGGGGTCTGCCTGCCGCTTGGCGACCGGCTCTATATCATCTCAAACAGCGGGTACCTGAACCTGTTCGACCTCCCTTCCGGAAGGTTGTTGAAAGAGACATCGATTTCCGGGGACTTCCGAACCATGTGTATGATCCCTGAATTCAACCTGATCGTGGCCTCAGAAACACATGGTTCAGTCTTTCTGTACAACCTCACTACCAACCGGATCTTCGCCTCCTGGCGGATTCATAAAAATGATATCACCTGCATCAAAGTTTCCCCGGGGCGATCGGAGTATCTATTCACATGCAGTTTTGACGGAACCGTCAAAATTTGGAGAATGCCTGATTTTCATTTCATCTGCATTCTTCCCATCGATCGTCACGAACTCTGGGCGTGTGAGTTTATCGGAGATCTGCTGGTTGTGGGAAGCACCTCAGGCTATCTCTATTTCTACGACATTTCGAACATCTCAGCCATCCGTTTCAAAGCGAAACTGTTTCTTTCCAAACAGGCATATGCCATTTTTCCGGAACATTCCAACCAGTTTTACACCAACGACATCTCCATCATGACCATCAACCGCACAACACAACCGGGCACCATTGGCCGGAAAGAGGTTGATTACCTGTTGGAATTGTTCAACTCCAGGAAGGTACTGGACCGGCTATTCGGCAGGGATGACCCAGAGGGTGAGTACGGAAGTACCCATCACAAACTGATCAGGCAGATCCCTGAATTTTTATCCTGAGAAATATGAAAATCAAAACAATTCATGGTGTCAATTCCCGTTTTAGAAAGACCAATCCAAGGATCATGAAATCCACACGGTTAGTCCTCTCGGGTCTGTCGTTCATGCTTTCCGGAGTGCTCTTCGCTCAGATAGATCCCTCCTATCAGGCCGCGATTCTTCACCTCAAAACAGTAAGTAGCTCGGGCCGGCCCCTGCCTGCTGCTACCATTCAGCTGACAGACCGGGTGACAAACCGATCCCTGTATGTTCAATCTGATCCATCCGGACAGATTGAAATTCCGGTACTGCCCGGGCATGACTACCTGGTCACCGATGGAGAGGGTGAAGTACTGAAAGAGATCAGCATCCCTCAACGGCAGACTGCACCGCTGGTTAAAACCATTCATCTCGATGAACTATCAGTTGGCTCCGGGCATCCTTTTGATACGGTTGCCCAGCAACCAGGAACTACCTCTTTGAAAGGCAATATGCTGGAAGGAATAGTAACGATCAGTTTAAGGGATGGGGATGGAGCACCATTGAAAACGGTTCCCGTGAAATTAGTATGCCCCAAGTACAGGAAGGTCATTCTGTCGACTACAGATGCCATGGGGATGGTACGATTTCAGGTATACCTGGGTGGGGACTACCAGTTGGGAGTGGAGGAATCGGAACAGGTTAAGACCTTCAGGGTTCCTCTGTTAACCGGGTATACCATGCGTGTTATGATCACTTATCAACCGACTGCGATTACCGAACATCAAAGCAATGACACCATCTACCAGGAATATATTCCCCGAAAGGGAGCCACCACAGCGCGGGCATTTCTGGAGGCACTCGTCACCGATTACAGACAGGGGCCATTAGCCAACGAAAACGTGTACCTTGATGTAGTTGGGAAAAGCCAGGTTTATACAGCGACAACCGACGAACAGGGGAAGGCGTATTTCCTGCTTCCGTACAACCAGAACTATACCCTTCATCTGACCTATGAGCGTGATATCTTTCTATGCAAATACCCGTACAGAAAAGGGTACCTGGTTGAAGACGAGGTATTTATCACCTACCGGGGGACGAGACAAATAGAAGATTTTTTTCATAAATCAAACCGGGATGAACAGGGATTCATCACTGAATTCATGCCAGTTGAGGTAAAGAAGATCGGATTTGACCCTTCAAACGTTCAACCAACCGAACACGGTTATCATGTAAATTTCCCTTCCCGGAGCGAGACTCCGACTCCGGCAGTTTTTAACGACGACGATGTGATCCAGGGAGGGGGTTATTACAGCAAACAGCTTTACTCTTTCAACAATAAAACAGGTCGATTTAACTGGGGGCTTGAACTGGGCGACAACGGTGTTTCGGCTTCGGTATGTACAGAAGATTTCCTGATCATCACCACCGAATCCTGCACCCTCTATGCGATCGATGGAAACACCGGTGAACTGGCCTGGTCGAAATGGCTGGGCCCCGAAATTCATTCCACACCAACGGTTGCCGATGGAAAGGTATACGCTGTGTACCCGACCGAACTGAGAATTCCACTGAAGGGTTCGATGCCTTATGCCGTCATTTGTTTTGAACTGAAGTCAGGAACCATCCTCTGGCAAAACTGGGTTGACTCTGAGCCGATCGGTTCACCCGTCGCCAGTGACCAATCGGTGTTCATCACAACGTCCAGGGGGAACCTGTACCAGTTTGATAATACGACGGGATTGGTCCAGGGAACATTGACTCAGGGTATATGTACTTCTCCCCCTACCATAGCAGGGGACAGGATATACCTTACCTGCAAAGATCCTGAGAGTCCTGGCCGGGAGCAGCTTAATGCTTATCATGTCAATTCACTGGTTCCCTGCGGATCCTTTCCCCTTCATGCAACATATGCGGATGGTACCTCATCTTACCTGACTCCTTCCGAACAGATGAATTACAGCGGTGGCCGGCCGCTCTTTTACCGGGACAGGTTGTATGCCGTATCAGGCACATTGCTGATTTGTCTTGATCCCGTCCGGCTTTCCACCGAGTGGTCCTTCGATCTGTCTGCCATTCCCGGAATGGAGGATGAGGCATTCACGACCATGCCGATCGCGGCGAATCAGCAAATCATCGCTGCTACCCGCTCAGGGAAGGCATTGGTGATCGATCCTGTAAAAGGCACCCTGAAAACAAGCTATGACCTGGAAGCACCCGTGACATTTCAACCGGTCGTCCACGCCGGTTGGATCTATGCGGCCTCATCCGAAGGGAAGCTGATTTCCTACAATACAGGTAATCCGGCACTAACAGGCTGGCCGATGTGTTCGATGAATGCTGCCAATAATCCTGTTGTGGAGTAAAAATCTATACTACTGTCCCCACTCCCACTCCGGCCGCAAATCCCACAACATCAATCACCCACAACACCCATCGGTCCTGGCACTGCAACCGCTTTGTCTTGCGGAAATAGAACCAAAGGAAGATCATCATCACGATGACCGGTAATATGGCAAAAACATCGGAGATCGGAATTCTGGGGCCAATACTCCTGGCGGGATACTTGTTCCCCTCCGTCGTGCGATCGGTTTTGATTACGTGTGGCCAATGCCCCCGGAATAACGGCTGATACCTTCCATCGACATAAGATCGGGGGTGCCGGATTTCGGCAAACCCATCGAGAGATACTAAGTTCCATATCCAGTCCTCGAGCGACCAGATTCTGGTAAGACGGGTGTTTTTGACGATCCGGCTGACAAAGAGGGTGTTTCACATGATCGTTGGGGAATCAATCTTACTATCAATGAATTGAGATATCCAATGCAATAGAAGAATATCGATATCAAATGGGGAGAGGAGATTGATAAAGATAAAGGCTCTAAGTTCACTTTCAAATGCAAGCAGTTTGCGCCAATGGCATTCTATGAAGGAGCGATTGCTTTCAATCCTGCTTCTGCTTCCTGGTAAAGGTACCCGTGTTTTTCATAGGTGTTGTGTGTTGAGAAAGGCCCCGTCGATTGGTGGGGCTTTTCTTTTTAATCAGTAAGAAAAAATAGATTTAGAACGTTTTGATATTACATGAGAACCATTTACATTTGTTTGAATTAAACCGGACATGTGTACTGCAATTAATATGAAACACACTTTAATAACGGCTAGTTTTGAAAATTGAAATAATTTATACACAATGAAGAACCGAATGATTTTCCTTTTCATGGTATTGATAATTACTTTAACATCTAATTCACAAACATTTCATGACCTTTCGAAGGTTCCGCCTTTGAAAAAGGGCAAAATCACATTGTCCGGATCATCTATGAAATTTCACAAATTGACCATTGAGAATGATACTGTCATG
>QYQJ01000007.1 GCA_007280875.1 Bacteroidota bacterium | reverse complement strand
GCATCCTGCATCCGGCATCTATTTATTATCCACCGAACGCAGGTATGCATCCAGCTCCTCCATCGAGAAGGGATCCAGCACATCCCTGGCAATCCCGTAATTCTGCGGATCGTACACATAGTTGTAAGCGTACTTGGAAAATTCGATACGGGATGTTTCGTTCTCGAACAGGTAAAGGATATCCCTGACCTGTGCGGAGGTGAGACAAGCGGTTTTTGCCAGGTTCTTGGCTGCTGACAGTTTAGGGCTGTCATAGGGATGCCGGGTAACTGTGGTCAGCGAGAACTGGAACTCAGCCTCGTTGAGCGGATACTCGCAACGCACTGCCTTTGTTTCTGTTGCAGGAGTGGGAGTAGTGGAAGTGGAGGAGGTGATGGAAGTAGTGGATGTGGTGGAAGTGGGTTTTATGGTGGCAGGGGATGGTTCCTTCTTTGTGGTTGTGGATTCTTTCGGTGTACCGGTGGGATCCTGCTTTTTCACCGGTAACGCTTTCGGAGGAGGCATTGTAACGGCGGTCTCTCCGGCTGCCTCCCCGCTCCAGTCGCCGGTGGTTTTTTCCAGGATGTATTTCCCCTTGGGATCCCGTTTGTAAATATAGAATAGCCTCCCGTTCGGTGTGTTGAAGAGGTTCTTGCTGATCACCGGGACGGGGGACTCTTCCGGGAAAATTTTAATTCGGATGGCCGGACCGAAGAGATTGCTGGCTTCCACACGGGACTGTGGACTCGCATTCAGGATATTCCCGTTCACCTCCAGTCTGAATTTATCTCCGCCCGAAGAAAAAACGATCAGGGTAGAGTTTTGGGAGAAGGTCATTCCTGTTGAAGCCAGGAACAGGACACATGTTGCGAATTTTACTAATGGTCTCATACTGATGGAAATTGAACAGATAAAAGTAAAAAAAATCCCCGAAACATGTTCAGGTAATTAAACAGTTATTATCTTTCGGAATTAACTGAATGGAGATCATGAAAAAAGTACCTTCGGAGGTCAGGTCTGGGATACCGTATCTATAGGGAATAGCACATCAAATCTTTCTGATGTCGTATTTACAGATCCCCTGAACGGTTGGATTACTTGTCAGGATATTACAGCAGGAGGGAGCATCTGGCATTCCGCCGATGGAGGATGGAACTGGGAGGAATAGGAGACCGGAACCGATAAAGGATTGCTGGGACTCTCATTTGTAGATGAAACCGTGATTTTTACCTGGAGAAGCAATCAAGGGTATTCGCCGAACTCATTGATCTTCAGGGACAACATCCTCTAATTTACTTCTGCTTTACCAACTCAACATTCAGCATCAGATTCACCTCATCTCCGGCAACCATACCACCTGTTTCGGTCAATGCACTCCAGTGAAGCCCAAACTCTTTCCGGTTCAGCTTCCCGGAAAGTTCAAATCCGGCTCTGGTCATACCCCATGGATCCTGGATGATCCCTCCGAACTCGACACTCAGTGTGATCGGTTTTGTCGTTCCGCGAATCGTTATGTCGCCGGTTAAAAAATATTCATCCCCCGCTTGCTTCCTGAAGCCTGTTGAACGAAAAGTCAGCGTCAGGAAACTGGCCACGTCAAAGAAATCCGGAGATTTCAGGTGTGCGTCCCGGTCAGGTTGGTTGGTATTGATACTGTCAACCTCAGCTATGAATTCTGCCTCCATATCGCTGAAGTCCTCTTTAGAGGCAAACACAACTGCATTAAGACTAATTCTAAATAATAACAATAAAAATGGAGGAGTATTGAAAAATAAATAAAAGAACCGACCGGGATCATGGAAGGATTTCGTTCCGTAGTCGCTCGCCCAGGTTTGCCGGGATGAAGAAGTGACCGAGCGATTCTACGTAGAGGGCCAGGGATCCGAGCGGGATGGTTTGCACCGGTTTCTCTTTCCGGATGATGGTGATGTAATCGGTGGAAGCTACCACTTCAGCCCGGATTCTGGTATCCTTCGGCAGGCTTATAACCAGGTGTGCTCGTTCGTCACCCGCATGTTGAATGGTCCAGGCTACACCCTGCAGTGCCAGGGTATCGATGCAAAAACGGGCAGCCGTGAGGGAATCGAGATCGGGTGTAGCAAGAATCTCTGTCATGTACTGATGTAACCGGGTGTTTTTGATGACTCCGGAGGGCCGGTATTGCCCCGGGTGATAGACTGCCAGCAGTACATCTTCACCGGTGTGTCCGTGGGTGGTGAATCCGATATACGTATTCTGGTTGATGAGGTGAGCAAGGGTTATCGGCAGGAGGTACGGATTATCGGAATGCAGCGCCAGGGTCACCTGCTCAATCTCCTCAAAGGTCAACCGGATTCCGGTGTTATCAAAAAAGATTTGTTCTGTCTTCTCCGGATTTTCCATGACGGCATCAGAGATCCATTCCACTGTTTTTTTGCAATGATAGAGTGGCTGGAGCAGATCCAGCAGGGGCAGTACATCATAATTGCTGTTGGAGCGGCTGTTTCCTAGACTGATCCCGCTGTTCCCGTGATCCGGGACAATTACGACGGCCGTATATCCGTCACGATTGGCAAAGTCCATGGCTTCTTTTACAGCATCGTCAAAAGCGAGGTATTCCGTAACGATGCCAACCGGGTCGTTCTGGTGCGCCGACCAATCGATCTTACTCCCTTCCACCATCAGAAAAAATCCTTTGGGATTCTCTGCCAGGATCTTGATCGCTTTACGGGTCATCTCCGCCAGGGAGGGAACCTGATCCGGATCACGGTCCAGGTCGTTTGGCAGGTACTTCTCAGTGAACAGACCATAAACGAGTGTATCGAACGGGGTCAGTGCATCAAACTCGTTCACGGTGCTAACGAGCCGGTAATTCCGGGTTCGCAGAATATTGAAGAGATTCTGGCCGTCTTTCCGATGGGCCGGATCGAGGTACTGCAAACCCCCGCCGAAGACTACATTCAGGTGGTTGTATACCATCTGGGCGGCAATGCCCTCTTCATCATCGCGGTCGGGTGTATGAGCCGAAAAATCGGCCGGAGTGGCGTGTGGAAACTCGGAGGTTACCACCAGTCCGGTAGATTTTCCCTGGATCCGGGCTGCTTCCAGGATGGTGAAAAGGGGATGGTATGCCCGCAGGGGATCCACCTCAACCAAATCTCTCATCTTTCCGGATGAAACGGGGTAGGTGGCTACAAAGCCGGTGTTGGAGAGGTATCCGGTTGCGTATGTACTTCCGGTGGGGGCCGAATCTCCGATGGGAGAGTCGGAATTATAAGTAGACACCATGCCGCAGATATGCGGATCAATAGCTAGGCGGCAGTTGTCTGCCCGACAGATCCCGAACCTGTACCAACGGGCCAGACTCAGGATATTGCTGCTGGTCCCGTCGGGGATCATCAGGATGAGATTTTTAACCCGCTCCTGGGAAAATAATACGGGAGAAATAGCCAGGAAACAGAGAGATGCTACCAGGGC
The DNA here is from genome assembly GCA_007280875.1 of Bacteroidota bacterium. Taxonomy (GTDB): domain Bacteria; phylum Bacteroidota; class Bacteroidia; order Bacteroidales; family FEN-979; genus QYOJ01. The sequence goes on along the minus strand of QYQJ01000007.1, from coordinate 3,854 downwards.
TCTTTTCATATGAAATGGAAATTTCTGCCAAATTACAAAATTTGCCTTTTTTACTACCTTTACAGTTGAAATTAAAACCAACTGCCCATGAAAAGATTTTACGCCGTGTTAATCCCAGCCTGTGCCTTTGGTTTTGTCGTCTTCTTTGCCGGTTTCGGAGGGGGCGATGATCCCATGTATCCCTCCGGCGCCCCTCCGGGATATACCAATTCGCCGGGTGATGGAAAAAATTGCTCACATTGCATGGGAGGAACGGTTGAACCGATTGCCGATTGGATCACATCGGATATTCCAGCGTCTGGGTATGTGCCCGGAACAACATACGCCATTGCGGTAACTGTAAGCGGTAACGGGAACAAGGGATTTGAGCTCTCTCCTCAGGATCTGGAGGGAAACCTGATAGGCACCCTGATTGCGGGTACCGACAATGCGCTGGTTGGCAGTGGCAAATATGTGACCCATCACCTTGCCTCGGAAATAGATCCCACGACCTGGATATTTCACTGGACTGCACCGACGCCCGGAGTGGGTACGGTCACATTCTATGCCTGTGCGGTGGTTGGCGAACTGAAAACCAAAACCACCACGATGGTTGCGCCACAGCATGGAGTGGGGATTTCAGAGTTGGCTCCCAGGAAGGCACGGATATTTCCGAATCCCATACAGAACAGATTGTCTGTTTCATTTAACGGAGCAACTACCGGGAACATCACGCTTGAGATCCTGTCCATTACAGGTAAACAGATCTCATCGATATACGAGGGAACCTCTTCAACTGGTGATCAGACCATGACCTTTCCGGTAGATCTGGAAGCCGGAATCTACCTGCTGAGAATCGGGAGAACTGATGGGAACCAGGTTGTAAAATTCATTGTTGAATAGTGAATCCAGGAGGTCGTTCCCTTTCGACGACTACTTTCTTTTCCGGGATGATTTTGCCTTCGGGCGTGATTCCCATGATTCCGAACGTATTGGTTCCAAGGGAATTCCTGAATATCTGGGTCATGGGGTCATGAAAGTGATGGAGGTGATCTTGCTGGTCATTTACTTACGCTTGACCTTCGACCCTCAACCCTCGACCCTGAAGTGCCAGTGCCTCCTCCACGGCTTCGAAAAATGTCATCGGGCATACCCCCAGGATCCGGTGTAACCGGTTATTGCGTGCTACCACTTCCGAACGCATGCTCCTTACCAGGTGGTTTGCCAGATGGAACGAGGCGGGGGTAAAGAGATACAACCAGATGGAAGCCAGACGGGGAATGGGGAGTGGGAGCGAATAGATCCGTCGTTTCAGTTTGCGAATCCGCGCAAGTTCCTGGAGCATCTCCTGGTAGGTCATGACATCCGGCCCGCCGATATCATAATTCCGGTTGAAACATTCCTCTTTGAAGAGTACTTTTTCCAGGCAATAAATGACATCCCGGATAGCGATGGGCTGGGAGCGGGTCTTCAGCCAGTGTGGAGCGATCATGATGGGCAATTTTTCCACCAGGTGCCGCATCATTTCAAAGGAGGCGCTTCCCGAACCGATAATGATCCCGGCCCGGAGGGTGGTGAATTTATAATTACCCCCGGTCAATATATCCTCCACATTTTTCCGTGAAGCCAGGTGTTTGGACAAGTGGGGATCATTGGCAATTCCGCTCAGGTAAACCACGTGCCTGACCCCGGTGGTGTTCATATAATCTTTAAAGTTATGCGCGGAAACTGCCTCGGCCAGATCAAAACCATTGGATGTAGAGGTCATGGAATGGACCAGGTAATAGGCTCCGTCGATCTCCTTCGGGATCTCATTCAGGGTGCTTTTCTGAATGAAATCCACCTCCACCACCGTGATCCGGTCAACCCACTCCGGATCCACCCGCAACCTGGCTTTGTCGCGTACACAGCAAACCACCTCGTGGCCATTCTCCAGCAGAACAGGTAACAATCGTTTTCCGATGTATCCGGTGGCTCCGGTCAACAGAATTTTCAAGCGTAATGGATTGGTTTCTGGCTTCTGAAATGCAAATATAATTGCAAATATCTAGATTTCTGCATGTTAATAATTTCACAGGAAAAAAAATGTGTTCTATCCTTTGTTGGGATGGCATTCAGATGAGGCCTGTTCTATGCTTCTCAACCAGCATGATAATTCATCAGTAAATTATCCCTATTTTTACCTGTAATAAACTGCCCGACATGGCTCATCCTTCAAAAGAAGAAGCGTTTCTCCTCATTGAACAACTGGTGGAGCGGTTTCATGAACACCGCGAATCGTATAAACGTTCCGGATACAATGAGCACCAGACCAGGATCGATTTCATCAACCCTTTTTTCAAGGCGCTCGGCTGGGATATGGACAACGAGCAGGGGTTCGCGGAGGCCTACCGGGAGGTGATCCATGAAGACAAGATCAAAGTGGGCTCCTCCACCAGGGCCCCCGACTATGGATTTACTTTGTATGGGCAACGGAAGTTCTTTGTAGATGCCAAGAAGCCGTCGGTGGATATCAAAGATGATATCGCTCCCGCTTACCAGGTAAGGCGTTACGGCTGGAGCGCCAAAGTCCCCATCTCCATTGTCACCGATTTTGAAGAGTTCTCTGTCTATGACTGCACCAAAAAACCGAAGCCAACAGATAAAGCTTCGGTGGCCAGGATCAAATACCTGACCTACGACAACTACCTCGACGAATTCGATTTCCTCTGGGATGTCTTTGCCAAAGAGAACCTGCCCAAAGGCCGTTTCGATAAGTATATAGAAAGCGATACACGGCGGAAAGGAACGACAACCGTCGACGATGAATTTCTGAAATCGATCGAGCAGTGGCGCACCTCCCTGGCTGTCAACATCGCATTGCGCAATAAATCACTCAACGAAGATGAGATCAACTACGCCGTGCAGAAGACCATCGACCGCATCATCTTTTTACGCATGTGTGAAGACCGGGGTGTGGAGCAATACGGCATCCTGAAAAAGGCAGCGGAGGAGAGCTCTCTCTACCGAACCCTGTTTGCCATCTTCACCATCGCGGATGATAAGTATAACTCGGGCCTCTTTGACCTCAACGAGGATCAGATCACTGCAGGGATCGCCATTGACGACAAAATTCTGAAAGCCATCATCGGCGATCTGTACTATCCGAAATGCGAATATGAATTTTCGGTGATGCCTGCCGATATCCTGGGTAGCGTATATGAACGGTTCCTGGGGAAGACGATCCGCCTCACCAAGGCCCATCATGCGAAGATTGAAGAGAAACCGGAAGTACGCAAAGCCGGAGGTGTTTACTATACGCCTAAATATATCGTGGATTACATTGTTGAGAATACGGTCGGCAAACTCGTTGAAGGGAAAACGCCGAAACAGGTTGAGAAGATCCGAATCTGCGACCCGGCCTGCGGATCGGGCTCATTTCTCATTGGCGCCTACCAGTACCTGCTCGACTGGCACGTAACCTACTATTCAGAACATCCTCCCACCGGGAAAAAGGAGGCGCCGCTCACGCCGGAAGGCAACCTGGCGACAGCTACCAAAAAGAGGATCCTTACCAATAACATCTTCGGAGTGGACATCGATGCGCAGGCTGTTGAGGTGACCAAACTCAACCTGCTGCTCAAAGCGCTGGAGGGCGAGACCGCAGCCTCCCTCAACCAGCAGATGGAGCTGTTTCACGAGCGGGCGCTCCCCAACCTCGACCGCAACATCCAATGCGGCAACTCGCTCATTGGCACCGACTTTTACGATGATCAGCTGGAACTCTTTCCCGAACAGATAAAAAAAATCAACGCCTTCGACTGGAGGACCGGCTTCCCCGAAGTCTTCAGCCAGGGCGGATTTGATGCCGTGATCGGGAACCCGCCGTATGTGCG
>QYQJ01000218.1 GCA_007280875.1 Bacteroidota bacterium | reverse complement strand
CTCCAGATCAGGGCTGGCGGCATCCGGGTCACTGATGATCCGCGCCTGGTAATTGGAGGTGTAGGAGGTAAGAATATTGGTTGGGGTGATGGCATCTTTCCGGGTATCCATCTCGTTGATCTGTACCTCATTTGACTCACCAATGTAAGTCCATACCCGTTTCCCGTCACAGAAGACCTCCTGTCCGGCTACATTGACTTTGTATTTATCTCCTGAAACCAGCAGGGTGCCCGTTTTTGATTCGTGGATCCGGGCCGTTTTGTTGTCCATCGCGTAGTTGAAATCAGCTTTAAAAGAGCTATAGGTTTTGGTCTTGTTGCTCACCTCATCCAGGAGGGTCGCTGCTTTCTCATCATTTTGGGCTGTTGCTGAGAGGGTCATCACTGCGAGTACGATTCCTAATAGTTTTATCATGCTTGTTCGGTGTTAGTTTTCTTTTTCCAGGTTAATCAGGAAGTCTTCAAGAGCTCCCGGATCCTTGAAATTCACCTTCCGGGCTTTGCTTCCTTCGAAGGATCCAACGATCCCGGCCGCTTCCAGCTGGTCGATGATGCGCCCGGCCCGGTTGTATCCCAGTTTCAGTTTTCGCTGGATCAGGGATGTTGAGCCATGCTGATGTTGAACCACCAGCCGGGCGGCTTCAGCGAAAAGCTCATCCCGTTCGTTGGGGTCAAACTCTTTTCCGCTCCCATTCTCCTCGTCGTAGTATTCCGGTAGGTAGAAGGCATCCGGATAGCCGCGCTGGGACCCGACATACTCGGTCACTTTATCTACTTCCGGGGTATCGACAAAGGCGCACTGCAGCCTGATCAGATCGCTTCCGGTAGAAAGGAGCATGTCACCCCGCCCGATAAGCTGATCGGCTCCGCTGCCATCGAGAATGGTCCGGCTGTCGATCTTGGAGATGACCCGGAATGCAATCCGGGCCGGGAAGTTTGCTTTGATCGTTCCGGTAATGATGTTCACCGATGGCCGCTGGGTGGCGATAACCAGGTGGATCCCGGTAGCCCTGGCCAGTTGTGCCAGCCGGGTGAGAGGGTTCTCGATCTCCCGTCCGGCGGTCATGATCAGATCGGCAAACTCATCAATGATCATTACAATATAGGGAAGAAACTTATGTCCGTCGGCCGGATTCAGCTTCCGTTTGAGGAACTTCTCATTGTACTCTTTGACATTTCTCACCTGCGCATCCCGCAGCAGGTCGTAACGGGCATCCATCTCCAGGTTGAGGGAGTTGAGGGTACGGATTACCTTTTTGGTGTCGGTGATGATGGCTTCCTCCGAATCGGGCAATTTAGCCAGGTAGTGGCGTTCGATCTTGGAGTAGAGAGTGAGCTCCACCTTTTTCGGGTCGATTAGAACGAACTTGACTGTGGCCGGATGTTTCTTATAGAGGAAAGAGGTGATGATGGCGTTCAGTCCGACCGACTTCCCCTGTCCGGTAGCGCCGGCCATAAGGAGGTGAGGCATCCGGGTGAGATCGGCAATGAAGGTCTCGTTGGAGATGGTTTTTCCCAGCACAAAGGGGAGATCAAACGGCGAATTCTTAAACTTCTCGGATGAGAGAAGTGATTTAATCGATACGATCTCCGGATTCTGATTGGGAACCTCGATGCCGATGGTGCCTCTTCCCGGGATCGGGGCAATGATACGGATTCCCAGGGCAGCCAGGCTCAGGGCAATATCATCTTCAAGATTTTTGATACGTGAGATCCGGATACCGGCTTCCGGGACGATCTCGTACAGGGTGACTGCCGGCCCGATAGTGGCTTTGATCTTCTGAATACGGATATCGTAATTGCTGAGGGTTTCCACGATCCGGTCCTTATTTGCCTCCAGCTCGTCCTTGTTCACATTCAGCGATTCTCCACCATAGTCGTTCAGCAGGCTGAGAGGCGGGAACTTATAGTTCCGTAGTTCCAGGGTGGGATCATAGAGGGTGTCAACGCCGTAATGTTCTCCTCCTCCCACAGGTTCATCCGATTCACCGGTAGGTTGTTCGATCTGCAACTCAATGTTGGCATGGGGGGTCGGGGGAAGAAAACCATCGTCGGCAGAGACCGGATCTGCCGGTGCGTCCCTCAGCTTATTCACCGGCAGAATTACCGGATCGTCCTGAAAAGTTCCCGGCCGTCCCTTCTGTACAGCAGGATCAGCGACCGGACCCTTTTCACTGCTGGCGGGATGCATCCACCGGAACGGGATGTTGAAGGTCAGAATGATAAAACTGAGCCCTGTAAATATCAGCAGCAGAATCAGCCCGGTGAGACCCAGGTAATCCATCAGCCACTGATTCATCTGATACCCGTACACACCGGCCAGGATGTCGGTGTCGGGCCAGAGCAAACCGAAAAAGACAGGAAACCAGAGGATACCGAAAAATGAGTATTTGATCGTCCGGGCAAAAGGGAGCAGGGAATAATGAAAAAAAAGCTTCGTTCCGGTCACGATCATGACCAGAACCACAAACAGGGCTGAAACACCGAACCATTTGGTAATAAATAGATAAGAGAGAATAGTTCCGGTCTTCCCCATCCAGTTCTCTACATGGATATTCGTGTCGAAAAAGTAGCCGAATGAGAAGTGTTTGAATATGGTATCGGCAAAGTTGTAATCGACTTTCCACGACTGAAACCAGGAGAGAAAGGCAAAGAGGAGGAAGAGCCCGGTCAGCAGAAGAAACAGGCCCAGAACCCTGAGCTTCTGATCGTGTTTCTCAGGATTCTCTTTCGCCCTGCTCCCGGTAACAGTTTTTGGTGCTGGTTTCGGTTTTGCCTTCTTTGCCATAGCTAAAATTACATCCCCCCACCCATCTTGGACTGCAGCTCCTCTTTGGTAGTGGTGGTATAATCAGAAGGAATCTCGAATTCCTTGTTTGAGATTCCTTTTTTCTCAATAGAGATCGCCGAAAAAACCATCATAAACTGGGGTGTAACCATCGAGAACTCCAGTAATACACCGGGGATATCTTTGTAGAGCGGATTATCGAAGTTGGGATCCGGCGCGCCGAAATCTTCGTTGAACCATACTTCGTAGGTGGAGGGGGAGCCATTCTCCTCCACGGTCACGACAGCTTTTTTACAGGTAAATCCGGCAATGGTTTTGGTTTCACCGGTAATTTGTACCTGCGCCACAGGGGCAGATTTCAAATCTTCCATGATCTCCTCATTGGACTCCTGGATGGCATATTTCTGGCCCATCATATTGATCAGTCCAACTTTGCTCTTTTCTGTATAATTGGTGATCTCGACCTGGGCTCCCATTGGGGTCAGGATCTCTGATTTGGCCCGTTCTCCCTTGATGGTGATGGTCATCACCTTGGGAAACATCGCCATCTGGCTTTCCGAGAATTTGTTGCCGGGATAGGTGATTTTGTAGGTGATTACCCCTTCGAAGGGCTTAGGCATGGCAAAGGCCGGAATGACGAAGGCTGCCAGGATGGCTAGGACTGTCATCCGGATGTATGGTTGTTTTTTCATGGCAGGGTTTGGATTTTAATGGGTTGATACAAATGTAGTTATTTTACAATTCGGAGGAGTTTGTCCCAGCGGATTTTTCCATCGAAGAGGCTCTTTTTGTCATCCAGTGATAACCATACAAATACGGCTTCACCAACCACATGATCTTCGGGAACGAATCCCCAGTACCGGGAATCAGCTGAGTTGTGGCGATTGTCTCCCATCATCCAGTAGTAGTTCATCTGGAACGTATAGGTGCTGGCTGGCTGACCGTTGATGTAAATCACCCCGTCGCGCACCTCCAGATCGTTGTTTTCAAATACATCGATGATGCGCCGGTACAGGGGGAGGTTGGAGGGGGTAATCTCAATGGTCACCCCTTTCTTCGGAACGACGATGGGGCCGAAATTATCCACATTCCAGTGAAAGGCCGAATCGTGCGGAAAAATGTTCGGATCCCGGTACCCGGGCGGAATGATAATGGGTTCGACAGACCGCACATTACTGTAGTTTTTCAGTTTTTCCACCGCCTGGTCGGTCAGGGTCATCTCGTAATTACCCTGGTTATCCGTGGCTGCCGGTTCGGTGATATCCAGTTTTTCCAGGTTCCGGATATTGATGGATGTGCCATCTGTTCTGACCAGGTATTTATACTGTTTCTTTCCCGGATTGTGCTCCTCTTTTCCATTGATGCTTACCACTCTGTTAACGATCTGGATGGTGTCGCCCGGGATACCGATGCATCGTTTGATAAAATTCTCCCGTTTGTCGACCGGCCGGGCAATGATATCGCCGAAATATTGTTTGTTTTTCCATACCTGATCCCGGCCGAATTGCCGGACCAGTTGGTAGTAGCTGACATTGCTCTGAAATTTGGTTGAGAGGGTATCCCCATCGGGGTAGTTGAAGACGATCACATCCATGTTGTCTATATTCGACCATCCCGGGAAGCGGCGGTAAGGGAGTTCGATCCATTCGAGATAGGATTTCGTGTTTTCGGTCAGTGGAAGTGTATGGTGGACAAAGGGGAAAGACAAAGGGGTATTGGGTACCCGGGCCCCGATGTTGATTTTGCTGACGAAGAGATAATCGCCGATCAGCAGGCTCTTTTCCATCGACGAGGTAGGAATGGTATAGGCCTCTACTAGGAAGATCCGGATGATGCTGGCGGCAATGACGGCGAAGATGATGGCATCAACCCATTCCCGGATAAACCCTTTTTTTGGAGGGGTGGCTTCGGCCGGATCGGTATAGTGTTCTGTCTTTGAGAATCCGAGGTAGGGAAGGTAAGCAAAAGGGAAGATAACCGCCAGAGCCTGGGCACCCAGTCCGTATTTCCCAAAACATTTGGCAATTTCGACGATCATCAGGAGAACGACAAATACATTGATGAAAGGGATCAGCAGAAAAAGGTACCACCAGAGAGGCTTCTTAATGATTTTCAACCAGATATAGAGGTTATAGAAGGGAATCAGGATGATCCATCCTTTTTGTCCTGCCTTTTCAAAAATGGCCCACAGGCCTACAATCGAAAGGATGAGGAAGAGGATGGTGAGGATCATGTATATGTTCATTGTAAAGGGTTTATATGATTATCAAACGATTAGTTCCAATCTTTCGTATTTCGTTGCTTCGCTTCGCTCGCAATGACATGTATTTCGTGTTTCATGTTTCAGGTTATCTGGTTCAGCAGGTCTTTCATCTCGAAAAATCCTTTTCTGCCGGACAGCCACTCTGCTGCCATGATGGCTCCGAGGGCAAACCCCCGTCTGCTTTTAGCTGTATGGACAATTTCGATCAGGTCTTCCTGTGATTCGTAAAGAACCTTGTGGGAGCCTGTAACCTCTTTGATCCGGTAAGAGCGGATCCCAAGGTCGCCGGGATTTCCCGTGATTTCCTTTACCCATTTATCTTTTTTCCCATGGTAACGGATGATGTCATTGGCCAGTGCGATGGCTGTGCCACTGGGGGTATCTAGTTTTTGGATATGATGGGTCTCTTCCAGTACAATTTCATAATCGGGCCAGTGCGACATCAGGGAGGCCAGCCGGCGGTTCAGTTCCAGGAAGATGTTGACCCCGATGCTGAAATTGGGAGCCCAGAACAGGCTTTGGTTTGCGG
>QYQJ01000138.1 GCA_007280875.1 Bacteroidota bacterium | reverse complement strand
TTTTTATATAGATCAAATGTTTTTATAACTTTTTTTGAATTTCCTGAAAATAGTGCTGCAATGGCCGAACTTGGGGGGAATGTCAATATGGTCAACCTTGGCAAAATGTTTAACTACGGGGATACTTATCATAAGAGAAAACAGATACCTTTGCTTACCAAATGTTATCTATCATGAAAACAAAACTTTTTTTTATCCTGTCTATTTCCGTGGTTCTGCTTTTTACTGACTGCAAAAAGAAAAAAGAGGAATCTCCCCAGCCTTATGTATCCTTCACGATTGGGAGTGTTACGTATACTTTCAACTCTGCTTCCAGCTTTAATAAAATTTGCATTCTGTCTGATTTCTGCGGTTCTTTCTCACTGAATACTTCCCAGGCAGACCGCAACCATATTTTTATCGGTTTTCCTTCCGATGTTACCACAGGAAAATCATATCAGACCGGGGATTCTCATTTTGAATTTGTGTACAATTCGCCCGATGCGAAACAGTATACGTCCCATCAGGGAGGTCATATGCTATTGAACATCAGCATATGGGAGGGAAACGGGGGATGGGTCAAAGGAACCTTTTCCGGCAGTCTCCCGCTGGAAGGAGATCCATTACATGATTCAGTAGTCATTCAAAACGGGAAGTTCGAAGGAAAAATTTGGTACATCCAAACCCGTTGATTTTCAGGAGAACCTTATTTTTGCACTTGTGAGTTGCGAATCGTGACCAGTGACCAGTGAGTGGTGACTGGTGAATTAGTTTGTTCCACTATATTTCTGATGTACATGAGAACGTTCGTTTTTCTTTTTCTGGTTGCATTCTTCCTCGTTCTAAACACGCATGCGACCACTTCCGATTCCTCTTTGTTTTCCATCGTACCCCGACCCGTATCGGTCAATGCAAAACCGGGATCATTCAGGATCACGGAACAGGCACAACTCCTGGTTGCTGAATGGGATATTGACCTGAAGAATGTGGCGATCCTTTTTGCCGAACAGCTCAGGCTGGCCGGAGGCCCGTTTTTGCGGGTGCAACCACTTCTGGAGGAAACCCATGACGGTGGGGCCATCATCTTTGCCTATACCCGGAACAGAGAGAATCTGCCTCCTGAGGGGTACCGGCTTCGGGTAACCCAAAACGGGATTCTGCTGGCCGGGAATTCGGGTGCCGGGCTCTTTTACGGGATGCAGACACTCCTGCAATTGTTTCCGCCTGAAGTGTATAAAATTTCCAAACCAAAGGAGGGAAAAAGCTGGGAGGTGCCCTGTGCCGACATCAAAGACGAGCCCCGGTTCCCCTATCGTGGAATGCACCTGGATGTATCACGCCATTTTTTTCCTAAGGAGTTTATTTTCAGGTACATTGACCTTCTTGCTATGTACAAGATGAACATCTTTCACTGGCACCTCACAGATGACAATGGCTGGCGGATCGAAATCCTAAAGTATCCGAAACTGACTGAAGTAAGCGCCTGGCGGGTTGATCGCGAAGATCTCCCCTGGCGGGAACGGCCTCCTCAGGAAGAGGGAGAAAAAGCGACATACGGCGGATTCTATACCCAGGACGACATCCGGGAGATCGTGCAGTATGCAGCACAGCGATACATCACGATCATCCCCGAGATCGAAATGCCGGCCCATACTGTGGAAGTACTGGCAGCCTATCCGCATCTCTCCTGTACCGGTGGACCTTTTACTGTACCACCTGGAAGTTACTGGCCAAACGATGATATCTTCTGTGCAGGCAACGACTCGGTCTTTACCTTCCTTGAGGATGTCCTGACAGAGGTAATGGAACTTTTCCCTTCGGAGTATATTCATGTCGGTGGTGATGAAGCGACCAAGACGCGCTGGAAAGAGTGCCGTAAATGCCAGCAAAGGATGAAGGATGAAGGTCTGAAGGATGAAGATGAGCTGCAGAGTTATTTCATCAAGCGGATGGAGAAGTTTATCACTTCTAAAGGAAAGAAACTGATCGGATGGGATGAGATCATGGAAGGAGGATTGGCCCCGGAGGCCACGGTGATGTCGTGGCGCGGGGTGGAAGGGGGTATTGCGGCAGCCCGGCAGGGACACGATGTGATTATGACCCCCACTTCCCATTGCTATTTCGACTACTACCAGGCCAATCCGGAGTTTGAACCGGTAGCCATCGGGGGGTTCACTCCCCTTAAAAAAGTGTACTCCTTTGAACCGGTTCCAGAAGAGCTGACCCCGGAAGAGAGGAAACATATACTTGGCGCTCAGGGTAACGTGTGGACAGAATTTATCTCTACTCCTCAGCACGCTGAGTACATGGCAGTTCCCCGGATGTTGGCCATCGCCGAGATCGACTGGACACCTGCCAGACTCCGGAACTGGGATGATTTCCGGAACCGACTGGAGAGCCAGTATCAACGCCTTAGCAACATAGGGGTGAATTTCTGCATGGGCTCCTTTCATGTTGAGGTGCAGACCGTATACGATAAGAAGTCAGGTACCATCCGGGTGATGCTTTCATCCGAACAGCCCGGTGTTCCGATCTATTACACCACCAACGGGGATGAGCCTACTACCTTATCGAAGTGCTATACGAAACCCTTTGAGATCTCTTCGAATTCTTACATCAAAACCGGCCTGTTCGTGGATGGGAAACTCAAGGAAAAAGCTACGGAGATGCCCATCATTTTTCACCATGCCACAGGCAAACCGGTAGAATACCTTGAACCCTATTCAACCCGGTATCCGGCATCTGGCATCAATTCTTTAACTGATGGACTACGCGGTACCACCAACTACCGCGACGGCCACTGGCAGGGGTTTCTGGGGAACAACGTAGAGGTGATCATTGATTTAGGAAAAGAGATTCCCATTAAATCCGTTTCGACCACCTTCCTGCAAAACAGCCGGAGCTGGATCTTTGCCCCGACTCTGGTAGAGTTCAGTCTTTCGTCCAATGGAAAAAAATGGCACTCCGTTTATGAGAAACGAAACCCAATCCCCGAGAAAGAGCTGAGAACCATTATCCAACCGTTCTCCAATGCTTATCCCGAAGGTTCCAAAGCAAGGTATGTCAGGGTAAAAGCCTTTGCCCGTGGAACTTGCCCCGACTGGCATGAAGGGAAAGGGGAACAGTGCTGGATATTTCTTGATGAGATCGTCGTATATTAATTCTTGAAGAATTTCTTAACAACAGAGGCAGTATTCCCTTTCAGTTTCAGGATGTACATTCCTGACTGGAGGCCGGTCACATCTATTTCTGTCGTTCCATTCCGGACCTGATCTTCATGCACCTTGCGACCATCCGGACGATAAATCTCCAGGGTAAAGAGCACCTTCCCTTCTCCGGGCACTGAGAGGAACAACCGCTCCCGTACAGGGTTTGGATAGATCAGGATACCCGACAATTTATCCTCTTCCAGTCCTAACGGCGCGGCAGTAGCCGTGTTCGAGATCACCGAGCTGTACTCACTTCCTTTGGTTGGATGGCACGGTTCCGGCCGTAGTACCTCGATAAAGTAGGTGGCCAATCCCGTGGTGGTGTACAGGTCGGTGTAGGAATCGACATTGCTCGCTACCGAATCGAGTACCAGCCAAGGGTCAGTACTCAGCTTCCGGAGGATCTTATACGTGAGAAACTCGAAGCCCTCGTAGTGATTCCAAATCAGGTTAAATCCGTAGATGCCCGGATTGATGTTCAAATGGATGGTCTTGTGGGGCGGTGATTTCTCGAATTCGTTCCCCAGGGTATCGGTGACAGATAGTTTGTATTTATCGGTTTTTATGAGCGGATCGGCTGTGGTATCGATATAGGTGCTGAAACTGGAGTACGGAACCTCAGCGATCTTCTCATAGTGGTTGTTCAGATAGGTTTCCCGGTAAACATTGAAATGGGAAACATAATCACTCTCAACTTTATTCCAGATCAAGATATTCTTATTTGTCAGTGTATCAAATGATACCATGCAGATATGCTGAACAATCGCACCTCCCGTGATGGTCACCACGGCCACTCCTTCCATCTCCCGGATACATTCGCTGCCATCAATATTTGCCACACAGTCGTATGTCCCGGCTTCGGTCTGCAGCCCGAATTCAATCGGATTACCGGTCCCAACCTTGTTATTCCCGGTATAGTTCCCATTTCTCCTGAGTTTATATATTACTCCCGGTTGGGAACCACTCAAACCTATCGGGACGCCAATGCCCCCGGACGGGTAACTTCCCCCACCGGTCATATTAAAAACAGCCGGGAGTTCCACGATCAGGATCCCACGCGTATAAGTACAGGTCTCACCATTCTGCTGGATGTTCAAGGTCACATGCTTCTCTCCGGTAGTCAGCCATTTGATCCAGTAAGGCCCAAGTCCGGAGCCATCGAGGATCACGGCGCCGTCGAAATTCCAGACGGCCGAGTCGCCGGAAGTAGCATTTCCCGTGTAAGTCACTTTCACATGCTGCTCCAGGCAGGCGATCTCAGCCATGGTGAAAGTACAGGTCAGGTTCTGCGAATGAACAGGTTGGACAGAAGCAAAGAAAAAACAATAAATACCGCAGACGACGGTAATTACAGACCGGGTAAAAGTTTTCATGGTGCTATGATTTAAGTGCTTAAAAGTAAAGGACAAAGGTTAATACTAGAAGTTGCTTCCTGAAAAGTTATAAACGGAAGAATGTTAACAGGCCAGGCGAAAGCGGTCAATGAAATGCTGGTTTTCGGATTATACCGTCATGATATCCTTCTCTTTGGTTTCGAGAAGTTTATCCACCTGTGAGATGTGTTCATCGGTGAGTTTCTGGATCTCTGATTCAAGTCTGGTTACTTCATCTTCAGGGGTTCCGTCTTTTTTCATCTGTTTGGCCGTATCGTTAGCTAACCGGCGGATGTTCCGGACGCTGATTCGTGCATTCTCCGCTTCGATCTTGGCTTTTTTTACCAGATCCCGACGACGTTCTTCCGTTAGCGGAGGGACGATGATCCGCAGGATCTCACCTTCGTTTTTCGGATTAAATCCCAGGTTAGCCCCCATGATAGCCTTTTCGATCACACCCAGCACACTCTTATCCCAGGGTTGAACAATGATTTGACGGGCATCCGGGGTACTGATGTTCGCCGTTTGTTCAATAGGGGTCATCACCCCGTAGTAATCGATCTTCACGCCTTCCAGCATCATCGGACTGGCTTTCCCTGCGCGGATCTTCTGAAACTCCTTTTCCAGGTGGGTGATAGTCAACTGCATCCCTTCCCTGGCCTCTTCGAGGGCAAATTCGATTTCTTCGGTCATAACGGCTACAAGTTTGGTGGTGTTACAAAAATAAATAATTTTGCTTAAAACCTGATCCATGACTACCTCCTTCGTAATTGGAGTGGATATCGGAGGAAGCCACATCACCAGCATGGCTGTGGACCTCAAGCACAAAGTACTGCATCGTGAACTGACCAGTCGCCGACCGGTCGACTGTCACGAAGCAGCCGATTGCATCCTTGAGGCCTGGGTCGGGTCGTTGCAGGATGTGATTAAGCAGATCGGGCTGAAGCACTTGACCGGTATCGGATTTGCTATGCCGGGTCCATTTGATTATCCGGCCGGAGTGGCTCATTTCAAAGGAGTGAAAAAGTACGACAGCCTGAATACTATTGATGTCCGCGCTGAGCTGCTACGGCGACTGAAATTGCCCGGCCATTTCCCCATCAGATTTCTCAATGATGCCACCTGTTTTGCCATCGGTGAGGCCTGGATGGGCCCTGCCTCCCGGTTCCACAGAACGGTGGCCATCACCCTCGGAACAGGTTTTGGCTCTGCTTTCCTGGAGGATGGCATCCCGGTTGAAGAGGGGGATGAAGTCCCCGAGAGCGGGTGCGTCTACCACCTTCCGTTTGGCACCAGCAATGCCGACGACCACTTCTCCTCACGCTGGTTCAAACGGGTTTACGAAGAACTGTTCACCCGCTCCAGTGGCGGGGTGAAGGAGATGTCGGAAGAGGCACTACAAAATCCTGACGTACAGGCCATTTTTACTGAATTTGGCCAGAACCTGGGCAATTTCATGGCTCCCTGGTTGGTTCGTTTCCGGGCCGGATGCCTCACTATCGGTGGGAACATTTCCCGTGGATACGATCTTTTTAAACAACCGTTCCGGCAGGCTCTCCGTTCTCATAATTGTGAACCGGCACTTTTTTTATCGGAACTCGGGGAGTTAGCCGCCATCGCCGGAAGCGCCCGGCTGACCGATGACTCCTTTTATTCGAAATTACCCTTCATCTCCGACAAGTAACCTCTTTATGGAAATCAAAAAAATCAGGTATTCCCATCTCCTTCCGGTGCTACTATCGTTCATTGTCATGAGCTTTGTCGATCTTGTCGGCATTGGTGTTGACCGGGTAAGCAAAGACATGGCGCTCAGCGCCACCATGGGACAGCTGATCCCTTCGGCTGCCTTTCTATGGTTCCTGTTGCTCTCGGTACCCACCGGGATCATTCAGGCCCGGATCGGCAAACGGCACATGCTCAACATCGGGATGGCGATCACCGCTCTCGGGATGCTTCTCCCCTATTTTGCTTACACATTCGGGACTGTCCTGGCCGGTTTCGCCCTGCTTGGGATCGGGAACACCATTGTCCAGGTTTCGGCCAACCCCTTGCTGGTGGACGTGGTATCCGGACACAAGGTTTCCAGTTTCATGAGTTTTTCCCAGTTCATCAAGGCGATCGGTTCCATGATCGGCGCCCCGTTGGCCGCCCTCTTTGCCGCCCAGTTCGGCGACTGGAAACTGATCTTCCTGGTTTTTGGCATCGTCTCCATTTTATCTGTGCTGTGGCTGGCTGGTGTAAAGATACAGGAAAGGGGTCATGGGGGTCATGAAAGTCATGGAGGTCATGAAGGGCAGGAGGTACCGAAAGTGACCTTCGGGACCGCCTTCAAACTGCTGGGCAACGGATTTATCCTGATGATGGTATTGTCGATCTTCGTAGTTGTGGGGGTGGATGTGGGGTTCAACTCCAATTCCGGACAGTTCCTGATCAAACATTTCGGCATTGAGTGGGTAGCTGCCGAATCGGGCCGCAGTGTCTATTTCTTCGGCCGTATGCTGGGGACCTTTCTAGGGGCGATTCTGCTAACCAGAATCTCTCCGAGGAAATTTTTCGTATGGACCTCCCTCCTGGGCATCATTGCCCTCTTCATCATCCTCTTCTCCAGGGAGCACTATATGGCCTGGATCCTGGTCTTTGTCATCGGTCTGGCCGTGGCCAATATCTGGCCCCTGGTCTTTTCGATCGCAGTGGAGAAATATCCTACCCGTACGAACGAGATTTCCGGTCTGATGATGATGGCCATCTGCGGAGGCGCCGTGATCCCCCTGCTGATGGGTTGGGTCACCGACCTGAGCAGTGCCGCCGCCGGCATCTGGGTGCTGATCGGGTGCATGGTGTACCTGCTGGGGGTGGCGGTGTATTCGGTCAGAAAGTAAGAAGGACCAAGGCTCAAGATTCAAGGTTCAAGGATTGAGGGTCGAGGGTCGAGGGTCGAGGATCGAGGGATGGCATGAATAAAGTCTTTTTCGTATTATTGTCTTTGAGAAAAACCCGGGATTCTTGTCTGCGTACAACGATCATCTTCGGAACACGTCCCAGTATCTTTTACCCCTAGTGAAGCCTGAGCCTCAACCAGGCAAGTATGACATTTACCCCTCTTTCCGGCTTGCCAATGATGCGATCTTCTCCGATGAGGGCATGCTGGTCTATATTGATCTTCCCAAGAACGAACTCCAGTACCGGGCGCGGGCAGGGAGCGTGACTAACCTGGGTGCGGCCAGACCGGAAGATCCCAAGGCGATGTACAAACGGTTTTATTTTGTTGACTGGCCCGTGCTGAACCGGCATAAGCAGAAGATTGTGGATCGAATTGATATCCTGGTGGACGGACAGCGGCCTGATGCGGTCCCCTGGATGGAGGGAGCGGATTTCCGGGAAGCGCTGCACCGGATTAGCCGGAACTGTTTCCGGGTGCGTCCCTGGTTTGAGCCGGGGGCATGGGGAGGAACCTGGATAAGGGAGCACATTGAAGGTGTGAACAAGGATGTTCCCAATTATGCCTGGACGTTTGAACTAATCGTACCTGAGAATGGATTGCTCTTTGAGAGCTCCGGGAACCTTCTCGAAGCCTCTTTAGACTGGCTCATGTACCGGGAAGCTCTGGAGATCAGCGCCACCCCGTATATCTTTACCTTCAAGCTCTACGATTGGCTACGCATGGACCTTAACGGAGAACCGCGTGATCTGAATATCCGAAGGGGATTTGACAACCTGAATTTCAACAGGAAAGGAAAAGCCGTTCAACAGGAGCTAATCTCCCGGCCTGTTCTTCTGAATGAGGGTTCCGACTGGAAACAATACCACTTGTTAACACACCCTGATCATTCCTATGACGTGCATCGATATCATTTCGAGACGGTCGTGACGGTCGAGACACGAAATAAATGCCATGTGCTGAGCCTGGTGGAAGGCAGTTCTATCCGTGTTGAAACAGCGAATGGATTTTCCCAGCATTTCAACTATGCAGAAACATTTGTGTTGCCGGTGGCGGCGGGGTGGTACAGGGTGGTGAATGAGGGGGAGCACGAGGGGGTGTTGGTGGTGGCGTTTATAAAATGACAAGAATGCTCATTGCACAATGGTTCCCACCTTTTCCCCCTTCACCACCCTCTTCAGGTTCCCTGGTGTGTTCATATTGAACACCACGATCGGTAGGTTGTTCTCCTTGCAAAGAGTGAACGCGGTGAGGTCCATGATCTTCAGTCCCTTTTCGATGGCTTCATCGAACGAAAGGGTCTCATATTTTACAGCAGAAGGGTCTTTTTCAGGGTCGGCGGTATAGACGCCATCCACGCGCGTGCCCTTGAGGATGACATCGGCCTTGATCTCCACGGCACGGAGAGCAGAAGCCGTATCGGTGGTGAAATAGGGATTGCCTGTACCTCCGCTGATGATGGCCACATACCCCTGCTCCAGGTATTTAATGGCCCGCCCGCTGCTCATCTCCTCTACAATGGGATCAATGGCAATTCCTCCAAGCAGTTTTGACCGGACGCCCTGTTTTCCCAGTGCATCCTGGATGGCCATGCTGTTGATCACCGTAGCCAGCATCCCCATGTAATCGCCCTGTACCCGGTCGACACCCTGCACGGCGCCCTGCAGGCCGCGGAAGATATTCCCTCCGCCGATTACGATGGCCACCTGGATGCCTTCATCCACGATGGATCTGATCTCGCCGGCATAGGTAGCCAGCCGTTGCGGTTCGATGCCATACCCCTGCGCGCCTTCAAGGGCTTCGCCGGAGAGCTTTAAAAGGATGCGGGAAAAGGTCATATGGTTCCGGGTTTGGGGTTTTGAGTTTTTTTACGGAGCCGCGATGAATCGCGGCTGTACAAAATTTCAATCTCCCCCTCCCCTTCAGGGGAGGGGGTTGGGGGGAGGGGTCACCCTCCTGCTCCATGGCAATGCTTGTATTTCTTGCCACTGCCACACGGGCAGGGATCGTTCCGGCCAACTTTCTTCTCCACCTTCACCGGTTGCGGCCGCTGGCGTTCCTGGGTGTTGGCATGAGCCTGTGAGAGGAGGTCGGAACGCTCTTCCTTGTACCGCTGACGGTCAAGTTTCCGGGGCATCTGGGCCTCACGGACATTATCGGCCTGCATCGGGACGTCGCTCTTGATCAGGAACGATATGATCTCCCGGTTGGTACGCATCACCATCGATTTGAAGAGTTCGAACGACTCGAATTTGTAAATCAGCAACGGGTCTTTCTGCTCGTAGGCCGCATTCTGAACCGATTGCTTCAGGTCGTCCATCTCCCGCAGGTGCTCCTTCCAGGCATTGTCGATCATTCCCAGCACCACTCCTTTTTCGATGGAGAGCACCACCTCCTTGCCTTTATCTTCAAAAGCCTTCTTTAGATTGGCAACCGCCTGCATGGTTTTGATGCCATCGGTCACCGGCACGGCAATGTTTTCGTACCGGGTGTCGTTTTCAAGCACGTTTTTGATCACCGGGAAGACCCGTTGGGCAATGCTTTCGTTTTTCGACTTGTACCGCTTATAGGTGGCTTCGTAAATTTTGCCTGTAAGTTCATCGCTGTTCAGCGAGGCGAACTCATTATCCGAAACCGGGCATTCGATGACAAACTCCTTCATGAGCTCCAGCTTAAATCCCTGGTAATCACGTGAATCCTGAAAGTCGATGACAGAAGCCTCGCATACATCGAAGATCATGTTGGCAATATCGACCGCCAGGCGGTCGCCGAACAGGGCGTGGTGCCGTTTTTTATAAATTGCATCCCGCTGGATGTTCATTACATCGTCGTACTCCAGCAGCCGCTTCCGGATCCCGAAGTTGTTCTCTTCCACCTTCTTCTGGGCCCGCTCGATCGATTTCGTGATCATGCTGTGCTGGATCACCTCTCCATCGGTTACTCCCATCGAGTCCATGATCCTGGCAATCCGTTCCGATCCGAACATCCGCATCAGGTCATCTTCCAGCGAGACAAAGAACTGGGAACTTCCCGGGTCGCCCTGGCGACCTGACCGGCCCCGCAACTGGCGGTCCACACGGCGTGATTCATGCCGTTCGGTACCGATGATGGCCAATCCACCCGCCTCTTTCACCCCTTTGCCCAGCTTGATGTCGGTTCCACGACCGGCCATATTGGTGGCGATGGTAACGGTTCCTGGTTTACCGGCTTCCGCCACGATATCAGCTTCTTTGGCGTGCAACTTGGCGTTGAGGACGTTATGGGGGATGTTGACCCGCTTCAGCATCCGGCTGAGAAGTTCGGAGGTCTCCACGGAGGTAGTCCCAACCAGGACCGGACGGCCCTTCTCGACCAGATCTTCAATCTCTGCTATCACCGCATTGAACTTCTCCCGCTTGGTCTTGTACACCAGATCTTCCCGGTCGTCGCGAACCACCTCCCGGTTGGTGGGGATCACCACCACATCCAGCTTGTAAATATCCCACAGCTCCCCGGCTTCTGTCTCAGCCGTACCGGTCATACCAGCCAGTTTGTTGTACATCCGGAAATAGTTCTGCAGGGTGATGGTGGCATAGGTTTGCGTAGCCGCTTCGATCTTCACACTCTCTTTGGCTTCGATGGCCTGGTGCAGACCGTCGGAGTACCTTCTTCCTTCCAGGATCCGGCCGGTCTGTTCGTCGACGATCTTCACCTTGTTATCCATCACCACATATTCGATGTCCTTCTCAAAAAGGGCGTATGCTTTGAGCAGCTGGTTCACCGTATGGACACGTTCCGATTTGACTGAATAATCACGCATCAGGGCGCTCTTCCGCTCAATCAGTTCTGCATCAGAGAGGTTTTGCTTCTCCAGTTCTGCCAGCTCCGATCCGATATCAGGAAGAATATAGAAGTTCGTTTCTTCGTAAGATTCCGTCAGAAGGTCAATCCCTTTCTCGGTCAGCTCAATGGTATTGTGTTTTTCTTCAATGATAAAGTAGAGTTCGTCATTGATGACGGGCATGTTCTTGGCCTGTTCCTGCAGGTAGAAATTCTCGGTTTTCTGCATCAGGGCTTTCATCCCCGGTTCGCTCAGGAACTTGATCAGTGCCTTGTTCTTCGGAAGACCATGATGGC
>QYQJ01000077.1 GCA_007280875.1 Bacteroidota bacterium | reverse complement strand
GTTTATATATAGTTGTGAATAGAACATAGGATCTGAATATCGTATGAAAACAATTCCCGCTGTAATCTTTGCTACGATCTTCTTCACGATGATCGGTTGCGGAGGCCGGGACACATCCTACCGGCCTCCTTTTGAGATCCTTAAAAAATATAATTTACCGGCGGTTAATCATGATTTTTCATGAACGCCGATTCTTTCAATTTACCAGAAATAAACACACTGAGGATCATTCCGACGATCAGAAGCATCAACGGATTGGTCATGGATCCGTTTTCAGGCGATTTAAATATATCCAACCCGAAAATCATAGCGATGCCTGATATTTGTCCCATGAGTAGCAACAACCCGTTGGAGGTGCCTTCTGAAGCCGGATAGGTAATTTCTGCCCCATACTGAAACCCGATAGGGCCTGAACTGAGCAGAAAGAATCCCAAACATGCACCGGAAAGCAACAGGATCGTATAACTGTGCGTAAATGTAATTCCAATAAGTCCCAATGTGGCGCCTGCAAGGGCGATGATGATAAAAGGGGTTCTTTTTCGATAGTGGTCAGAGAGGAGAGGGACTACCAATGCACCAATGATTCCCCCGGCAATCATAAGTCCTCCCGTGATACCTGCCTGGGCAGCTGTAAATCCCCGGGGACTTAAAATGTTCTCAATCCAGGTCGTTACACTGTTGAAAACACCCAACCCGATAAAAAAAATCAGCATCAGCCAGTTAAAATCTCGTGTCCGTATCGTACGCTTGAATCCGTCAAAAACCAACGCACGTTCTTCCTGTCCAGAAAGGCATGGAGGAGTACGGGGTCTTTCTTTAACGAAAAGGATGAAAAGCGTAGCCGTTACGATAGAAAGGATCCCGAAAATATACAGCATCGAACCAATACCATTGCTCAGTACCAGATAGGGTGTCACAAGCAGTCCTGCCAGAATACCGAAATACATGGAAAGAGTAGCCAATCCCGAAGCAGTTGCTCGTTCTGACATTGGAAACCATCGGGCAGCCAACTTTGTAATGGCGTTCAGAAGAAAAGGTTGTCCGACAGCCACGCCAATTTGTGCAATAAGCAGAATGGTGTAATTAGGCCCGGCAAAGCCCCGAAGAAGTCCGAAAACCCCCGTCAATATTGCTCCGGTACCAACTCCGATACGAATTCCAAAGGTATCAATGACCCATGATGCAGGAATTGAAACTACGATATATATGATCATGAAACACATGGAGAGCATCCCGATTTGCAAATCAGTAACGTGATAATAATAGGCGGCTTCGGATGTAATGGGAGCAAATGTGATCCAGATCAACTGGTTCACAGCCACGATAAGCATATAGATGAACAGCATAATCCAACGATAGCCGTACACCTTAAATCCATCTCGTTGCATAGAAGACTATATTTGCAGATCAGCGAAAGTAATTAATTTCCAGGTATCCCTTCAAATGCAGCGCCGTATACCCCTTTCCGGCAGCAACGACCTCTTCAGGTGTGCCTTCAGCGATGATTTCACCGCCGCGTTCGCCACCTCCCGGACCGAGATCAATAATATGATCAGCCACTTTTATTACCTCCATGTTGTGTTCGATCACCAGGACGGTGTTGCCTTTGGATACCAGTTTATTTAATACGCCAAGCAACACTTTCACATCTTCGAAATGTAGTCCGGTGGTGGGTTCATCCAGAATATAAAGAGTATTCCCGGTGTCGGTTTTGGAGAGCTCCGAAGCCAGCTTCACCCGCTGGGCCTCCCCGCCTGACAAGGTAGTCGATTGTTGTCCAAGCGTAATATACCCCAATCCTACCGCCTGCAGGGTCTCGATCTTCCTGACAATCATCGGGATCGTCTCAAAGAACTCCACCGCCTGGTTGATGGTCATATTGAGCACGTCGTTGATCGATTTCCCCTTGTACCGGACCTCCAGGGTCTCCCGGTTGTATCTGCGTCCCTGGCAGGTTTCACAGAGCACATAGACATCGGGCAGGAAGTTCATCTCGATGACCCGAAGTCCGGCCCCTTTACAGGTCTCGCACCGGCCACCCTTTACATTGAATGAGAATCGTCCGGGCTTGTACCCGCGGATCTTTGCTTCCGGAAGATTGGCATAGAGCTTCCGGATCTCGTCAAAAACCTTGGTATAGGTGGCCGGGTTGGAACGGGGAGTCCGGCCAATGGGGGACTGATCGATTTCAATTACCTTATCGATATTTTTAATCCCTTCCAGGGATTCATAAGGAAGTGGTTTCTGATCCGATTTATAGAAGTGGTGACTCAGAATTGGATAGAGGGTCTCGTTGATCAGGGAAGACTTGCCGCTGCCGGAAAGGCCGGTCACACAGATGAATTTCCCTAGAGGAAGCTCGAGGGTGATCTGTTTCAGGTTATGTCCGCTGGCTCCTTTTAATGTCAGCTTTTTTTCGTTTCCAGCCCGGCGTGAAGGAGGAACCTGTATCTTCAGCTTGCCGCTCAGGTATTTTCCGGTAAGGTGGTCGGTCCGGCTGATCTCTTCCGGTGTACCAAAAGCAACGATCTTTCCGCCGTGCATTCCGGCATACGGGCCGATATCGATCACATAGTCGGCATGGAGGATGGTCTCCCGGTCGTGCTCCACTACGATCACAGAATTTCCGGTATCCCTCAGGCTCTGCAGTGCCTGGATCAGTTTCAGGTTATCGTGCTGATGCAGCCCAATACTGGGCTCGTCGAGAATATACAGGACCCCCACCAGCTGTGATCCGATCTGGGTAGCCAGTCTGATGCGCTGGCTTTCGCCACCCGAAAGGCTCCGGGCCGTACGATTCAACTTCAGATAACCGATGCCCACATCCAGCAAAAACCTGATCCTGTTCTGAATCTCCCGGATGATCTCGTTGGCAATGATCTTTTTGCGGTCGTCCAGACATCCCTGCAGCTCTTCAAACCAGTCGAAAAGATTGACCAGGTCCATCTCCGATAACTCCGAGATGTTCTTCCCGTTGATCCGGAACCAAACTGACTCTTTCTTCAGACGGGTTCCCATACATTCCGGACAGGGTTTCTTGTTCATGAAACTGCCCACCCATTTCATGATACCAGCCGGCGCTGCCTCTGCATGCTGTGAGTTGATAAAACTGACAATTCCCTCGAAGTTGAGGGAATAGGTAGAGGTAACCCCCAGGTAGTCGTTCCGGACCTTGAACACTTCGTCGGAGCCGTACAGGATTACATTGATGGCATGTTCCGGAATCTCTGCAATGGGAGTATTCAGGTTGAATCCGTATTTCTCCCCGATCGCCTCCATCTGCTTGAAGATCCAGTTGTTTTTGTATTCTCCGATCGGCACAATGCCACCTTTTTTAATGCTTTTATTCCGATCGGGAATAATCTTTTTAATATCGATCTCCGAAATGGTCCCCAGCCCGTTACAGGTAAGACAAGCTCCATAAGGGGAGTTAAATGAGAAGGTGTTGGGTTCCGGTTCATCGTAGGATATACCGGTGGTGGGGCACATCAGCGACCGGCTGTAATGTCTTGGCGTTCCGTTTTCGACGGCAGAGGTCATAAGCTGGTCCTTACCGTGTTTCATTGCCAGCGCCACCGACTGGGTCAACCGTTTCCGTGATTCTTCCTTGACCAGGATCTGGTCAATGACGATCTCAATGTCATGGATCTTGTACCGGTCAAGCTGGATGCCCTGGGAAATCTCGCGGACCTCTCCATCCACGCGCACTTTCAAAAATCCCTGTTTCCGGATCTGCTCGAAGAGCTCACGGTAATGCCCTTTTCTCCCTTTCACAACAGGAGCCAGAATGAGGAGTTCGTTTCCGGAATGGTTGGAGAGGATCAGCTCCACGATCTGCTGCTCCGTATAACGGACCATCTTCTCCCCGGTATTATACGAATAGGCATCACTCACCCGGGCAAATAAAAGCCGGAGAAAATCGTAAATTTCGGTGATAGTACCGACTGTAGACCGGGGATTCCGGCTGGTTGATTTCTGCTCGATGGAGATGACAGGACTCAGACCGTTGATTTTATCAACGTCAGGGCGTTCCAGATTCCCGATGAATTGACGGGCATAAGCGGAGAAGGTCTCCATATAACGCCGTTGACCCTCTGCGTAAATGGTATCGAAGGCCAGGGAAGATTTACCGCTGCCGCTCAATCCGGTGATCACTACCAGCTTGTTCCGAGGAATAGTAAGATCGATATTTTTCAGATTGTGAACCCGGGCTCCGTAAATCTCCAGCTGCTCTTCCACTGTGACCTCGCTGTTCCGCTTAGTGAATCTGGTTAATCTTCAGGGTGTCGTGGAAAAAGGTTTCCGGTCGCTTGGTACCAGAATAAGTGGAAACCTTCAGCGCATCTTTCTCTGGCAACGTAAGGATATAGGTACGGCAAGATTTATTAGGCAGGGAGTAGCTGTGAATCCAGGGATTGAACTCCCGGAGGATCCGGTAGGTCAGCCCCCGTTTCATGGCAAAAGAAGTAAGGTCTTCGATGGTGGTATCGATCCTGATCGTGTAGGTTTTAATTGGGGGATAAAAGTCTGATTCGCTCAGGTAAAAGCCGTATTTTGTCGGCTGACGGTAAATCTCTTTGGCTGCAAGGATCCGGTACACATACCGGGCCGTTTCTTCATTCAGATAGAGGTTATAGTAGGTGGAAACCTGCTGATTCTCCAGGGCTCGTATTATTCCGTTAAATCCCCGGTTATACGATGCCGCAGCAAGTGTCCAGCTCCCGAACGAATCGTGCGCCTCCAGCAGGTACTGGCAGGCGGCTTCTGTTGCCTTCACCAGGTTGTACCGCTCATCGATCTGCGCGTTCACCTCCAGCCCGTATTTCCGGCCGGTCGACTGGAGAAATTGCCATACCCCTTCCGCACCGGAAGGTGACGTACTGTTGACCAGGTTGCTTTCGGCAATAGCCAGGAATTTGAAATCGTCAGGGATGTTGTTCTTCTTCAGGATTGGTTCGATGATAGGGAAGTATCGATGTGCCCGCTTAAACATCTGATGGGTGGTAGAGTGCATAAAGGTGAAGGCCAGAATCTCCCGGTCGAGACTCTCCCGAACCAGCAGATCATCCAGCGGCACCTTCTCTCCTGCAAAATCAGCCTCCTCCGGAAGCTCCGGAGTGAAAATCTTATAATTCCGCTGAAACGCCCCCTGATAATCCCGCTCCGGATCTTGTCTATCGGATATAGCATAGATGAGCACTCCGGCTGCAGAAAGAAGAACAGCCAACGACAAAAGGTATTTCCAGGATTTAGTTACCACAGATTTCACAGATTTCGCGGATATACTATGCATTTACCTATCTTTGGACATGAACACCTTTCCTATCCAAATCTCACACCTCACACCTCACATCTCACATCTCACGTCTCACGTCTCACGTCTCACGTCCTTCGTCTCTCGTTCCTCAAAACCCGGACTCCAGCTCCCTGAACAGTGGGGCCACCTGGTCCTTCGGCGAGATCACCGGATCCTCAATACCCCAGTCAATACGCAGATCCGGGTCGTTCCACCGGACTGCCCCTTCCGACTCCTTGTTGTATACATTCGTACATTTGTAGAAAAAGATCGTATCATCTTCAAGGGTCAGGAATCCATGAGCAAAACCGGACGGGATCCAGTACATCCACTTGTTTTGACCAGACAGGACGATGGATGACCATTGGCCATAGGTGGGAGACCCTGTCCGGATATCTACCGCCACATCCAGCACCGAACCGCGCATCACCCGCACCAGTTTCCCCTGGGCAAACGGGGGATTCTGGAAATGCAATCCACGCAGTACTCCTCTCTTCGATTTCGACTCGTTGTCCTGGACAAAATTCACATCGATGCCATGAGCAATGAACTTCTCCCTGTTGTATGACTCGAAAAAATAGCCCCGCTCATCCTCAAACACATCGGGCTTGATGATCAGCAGACCGGCCAGGGGAGTCTTGATGATTTCCATCACTATTCAATTTCCGATTGATCCGATTAATGTCATTGCGATCCCGAGTACTCGGGAGAAGCAATTTGATTTTCGATTTAAATCTCTTTACTCACCACCTCACCACTGCACCACTGCACCACTGCTCTATAAGTGCACACACTCGTCATACGCTTGAGCCACCGCCTCCATGATTGCTTCCGACATAGTCGGGTGGGGGTGGACTGCTTCGATGATCTCTTTTCCGGTAGTCTCCAGCTTCCGGGCAGCGACCACCTCGGCGATCATCTCCGTGACGTTGTCACCGATCAGATGAGCTCCCAGCCACTCCCCGTATTTGGCATCAAAGATCACCTTGACAAATCCTCCCCGGGCTCCGGCTGCTGTGGCTTTACCGGATGCTGTAAAAGGGAATCTTCCTATGCGTATCTCGTATCCCGCATCTTTCGCTTGCTGTTCGGTCATCCCTACTGAGGCGATCTCAGGATGGGTGTAGGTACAGGCGGGGATATTCCCGTAATCCAGCGGTTCAACCTCTTTCCCGGCGATCTTCTCCACGCAGATGATCCCTTCATGTGAGGCCACATGTGCCAGAGCAGGGCCGTGAACAATGTCGCCGATAGCATAATATCCGTCAATGTTGGTCCTGTAAAAGTCATCCACCAGTACCTTCCCCTTTTCAGTTTTAATCCCCACCTCCTCCAGCCCTATCCCTTCGATGTTGGTGGCAATGCCGACGGCACTCAGTACCACTTCCGCTTCCACAATCTCTTCTCCCTTCCTGGTCTTGACAATCACTTTGCAGAGTTTCCCTTTGGTGTCGACTGATTCTACAGTGGCGCCGGTCATAACGACCATGCCTGCCTTTTTAAACTCCCGGGCCAGTGTTTTCGAGACCTCTTCATCTTCCAACGGGACCACATTCGGCAGCAATTCGATCAGTGTGACTTTCGTACCGATAGTATTGTAAAACCAGGCAAACTCGGAACCAATCGCTCCCGATCCTACCACCACCATCGAGTCTGGCTGCTTCGGAAGGTTCGTCGCTTCCCGGTACCCGATGATCTTTTTCCCATCCAGCTTCAAATCAGGCAACTCCCGCGACCGCGCTCCGGTGGCAATAATGATATGCTTCGCCGTAAACTCTTTTGCCTCGCTGCCCACTGCCAACTGCCCACTGCCCACTGATGTAACTTCAACCACGTTGCCCGGTTTTACCTTTCCGGTTCCTGTCAGGACGTCGATCTTGTTCTTCTTCAACAGAAACTGAATTCCTTTGCTCATCTGATCCGCCATCCCGCGACTGCGCTTGATGATAGCCTCGAAATCGGGTTTGGCTTCCCCAGCCAGGATACCATAACTTTCTGCATGTTTAAAATAGTTCAATACCTGGGCGCTTTTGAGCAATGCTTTGGTAGGGATACATCCCCAGTTAAGGCAGATGCCCCCCAGTTCGGCACGTTCCACCACGGCCACTTTAAACCCAAGCTGAGCCGCCCGGATGGCAGCGACATATCCGCCCGGTCCGCTGCCAATGACAATGATATCGTAATTCATAAATGGTCTGTTTGAAAGGGCAAAGGTAGAAAAAAATCGGATGCCGGATGCCGTTGCTTCTCCCGAGTACTCGGGATCGCAATGACAACACTACCGGATGCTAGATCCTGGATTTCGCTATTTCACTATTTCACAATACTTCCCCCATGCCCTGAAAAACCGGACCGCCGACAGCAGCAAAGGCGTGGCCATGGTAATGAAAAAGAGGGAAATCCATTGCTGATCGATCCAGCCACTTTTGCGGACCAGAATGCCGGCAGAGATCATAACCGCCATCAACAGATAACTTTTCCAATCGAAAAAAGAAAAAACGCAAGGACGCAGGATCTCAAGTGAGCGGATGCGGGTGATATGGCGCAGAGATATTCGCAGAAAAAGAAGATGAAACAATAGCAATCCGGCAATCACAGCGATCAGAAGTTTTAGCCATAGGGTTGAACTCCCGCTGGGGATCATCCTGATTCCGCGGTAAAGTAAAAATCCACCTGCAAACAGCCATACAGCAGTCGCTACCAGCAACAGGTGTCGCTTTGGAATTCCCGGTTTCAAATTTTTTTTCACCACGAAGGCACGAAGACACAAAGATCACAATTTATTTTCTCAGTACATATAACCTTTAGACCATCAAACGGATTAACAGAGAATTGCTTAGGAATCACTTAATCTTCTCCAGCAACAACCCATTAAATAAAAGCTTATAGGTTCCCTGGGTCGATGCCCTGAACTGGGGGTTAAATCCATAGAGAACCATTTGTCCCTTCCCTTTTCGTAGCCAGACCAGAACGCTCTTATCAGCCAGCTTCTCCGGCTTCTCACAATATCCGCTGAGTACGATATCCTCTTCCGGGAATTTCCCGATCACCCTGCGATCCATGTCGAACCGTGGAATAGAAGTGGAAAATACAGGCGATCCCCTGAAAAATACACCGGCTCTTTCTGGCATCCCCAGTGTCAGCGGATGATCCCACCTTCTTCTAGGAAAGTCATCCGTTCCATCCCCTTTTTTCCAATCCCTTTGTAAATTTCGGAGGATAGCTGGTCGGATAGACCTCATCTTCCGAGCGGTACTGGCCCTCCATCAGGATCGATTTAGCGTTACTCGGGAAGACCACCACATCGTACTCTTTGTGAAAATCGGTGTGATCAAAATCACCGGGTTTTACAGCCGTAAACGGAATGTGGTACTGATCAAAAATGTACCGGGTCCAGCCGGCATCCATGTCGTGCATATTGGTTTCCACAAGAGCGATTCGCGACACGGTGAAGGAATAAACCGGGAAATCGGCTTCGCGGAGAAGGATTTCCGGCATTACGGTGAGTTGTTCGACCAGCCGGTCCAGCTTTTTCCCTTCTCCCTCGTCCCGGAAAATGATGAAATCGCCACCTGGTATACGTGCTACTTCCAACCCTTATACTTCCGGGCGGAACATTGACCGATCCCGAAACGATCTCCTGGTCTGTCAAAAAGACTGAAACCCCGTGTTCCAGCAGCAGGTTAACGATCCCGGCCACGGAGCCGGCATATTGACACTTTTTTTATAATCACCCAACCCCTTCCCGATCACATCGAGCTCATTCTCTTCTACATAGATAGGGGTGGCCGTTTGAACACCGGCTGCTTCAGTGAGGAAACCGATCACGTTTTTCCAGATGCATGTTTCGGTTGAACCAGGCCAGTAGTCGTCGAACAGGTAATGCTGACTGACTCCTTTCTGGCCCGCCTGCGTCATATCTTTCATCATATTGGATCCGAAGATGCCGATCCAGTTCCAGACGCCGGCATCCACATTCTCTGCAATGGGATCATGAGGAGGAGGGACGAAATAGGTATCGGGATGGGTAGCTGTTAGGAGACCATATGCGATTAATGGTGCTGCCTGGGATGGCCCCACCTCGGTGGAATGCATGGAAAGCGTCGCCAGAACGAACACCTTTCCCTCCCTTACCATTTCGTTTCGCTGTGAAGGGGTCAGATCCGGATTCATTGCCAGTTGCTGATTGATCTCCCGGAGGCTGTCCAGGTTCCGGATGTTTTCTTCCGAAGAGATGAACGCGATGTACATCGGCCGTCCTTCCGGGGAGGTTCCGATCTCCTTCAGGAGCAAACGGAGGGATCCCTTGTCCAGAAGTTTCATGTAATCAATCAATTGCTCGTAATCAAATAATTTCCGGTCAGACCCGGGTTTAAAACCAAAGAAATCCTCCGGTGCCTGAATCAACTGTCCTTTCGAACCGGTTGTGTAAACAAGGGAAAGGAGTATACACAGGATGACACGCACATAAGATCCGATCATATATTAAAAATTAGATACATACAATATTACAAATTTTTTCACAAGGTAAAAAATTGTACTTTTACGGTTGAAAGAACCAACTTACGATTCTATGATACCGGACGGAACCAGTTATTACAAGAATGCCGCCAGGCGCGCCATGCAATGGCACGCTGAATACCGGAAAGAGATGATGAAATGCCGGTTCGACACCATTGCCGTTCATGGCGTCTACTCGATGCAGGAGGCACTGGACTACAACCAGGGTTCCATTATTGAACCGATCTATATGTCCACCTCCCAGGCTTACCGCGATTCGGATGAAATGGAAGCTGCGCTGGGGTATGAAATTCCCACCTGGTGCTATTCCCGGATTGCCAATCCCACCATGTATTACCTGGAAGGGGTGATGGCCTTGCTCGATGGTTACAACACCGGTGTGGAGACCAGTTGCATCGCTACCTCCTCAGGCATGGCCGCCATCCAGTGTACGGTGGACCAGTTCCTGGTTGTAGATCCGAAGAAACCATCGGCGCCAATGAACTTTGTGGCAACCACACAGGTATATGGCGGAACTTTTCAGCAGTTTTCCATCCGCAAGAATATAGAGCGTGCCGTCGAGTGGAGGAAAGTCATTAATTCAGCCGATCTCTCCGAATG
>QYQJ01000182.1 GCA_007280875.1 Bacteroidota bacterium | reverse complement strand
TGGAATCATGTGCAATTCTTATCATTACCAGTGGGTTCCTCCTCAGGCGGAATCTCGATATCCACGATCTCCGTCTCCTCCGGCTCCTCGAGGAGTTCGACCAGCGGTTTCTCGAAGGCCCTGGTGGTGCTCCACTTATCCAGGGTGAGGATCATCGAGGGAAGGATGAAGAGATTCAGCAGTCCGGCCACCAGCAAAGTAAAGGAGATCAGGAAACCGAGCGCCTGGGTTCCGCCGAAGGAGGAGAGCATAAAGATGGCGAACCCGAAGAAGAGCACGGTGGAGGAGTAGATCATGCTGTAACCGGTCTCCTGCAACGCAGAGATCACCGAGTAGGGGATGTTCCGGTTTGAGTGTTTCAGCTGGAGCCGGTAGCGGGAGAGGAACTGGATCGAGTTATCCACGGAGATCCCGAGGGCGATGCTGAAGATCAGAATGGTGGAAGGTTTGATGGGTATGCCCAGGAATCCCATCAGGGCGCCGGTCATTAACTGAGGAATAAGATTAGGTATCAGGGAGATCAGGATCATTCGCCAGGAGGTGAAGAGAAAGGCCAGGAGGACGGCAATCCCGATCACAGCCAGGATGATACTTTCAAACAGGTTCCGGATCAGGAAATTGGTTCCCTTCATGAATACGATACTGGTTCCGGTGAGTTTAACATCGTACTTCTCCGGATTGAAAATCGTATCGATGGTAGCGCGGACCCCCTTCTGGATCCTGGCTATGTCCCGCGTTCCCACATTGGCCATCTGAACGCTGATCCGCGTGATCTGGAAATTGGTGTCGATGAAGTTCTTGAGGAGGGCCTGCTTCCTGGTTTTCAGCTCAGGGATATAGTCTCCCATAAAGGTCAGTTCATTGGAACTGGGAAGCTGATAGAAATAGGGATCTCCTCCGTAAAACGATTGTTTGGCCGATTTGATCACCTCTACGATCGACAACGGTTTGGCCAGCTCAGGATAGGTCAGAAGGGAATCCTGCAGGCGGTCGATCCGGTTCAGGGTCGAAAGGGTAAAAACCCCTTTCTTCTTTTTGGTGTCGATGGTGATCTCCAGCGGCATGATCCCGTTGAAGTTATCTTCAAAGAACATCAGGTCCTGGTACAGTTTATCACTCTTAGGAATATCATCGACAATCCGCCCGCTGGTGGTGAGCCGCGTTACTCCCACGATTCCAACCAGGATCAGCACTCCGGTAATGATGTAGATGATATTCCGGTATCCGGTCACCCACAACACCGCTTTGTCGATGATGGCCCGGGCGATGCTCTCCTCCTGGTGTTTGATATCTTTCATCTGCGGAGGCGGAAGGTAACTGAAAAAGATCGGGACCAGGGTCAGGGAGAGGGCATAGACCACCATGATGTTGATGGCGGCGATGATCCCGAATTCGACAAGAAGTGTGTTCTGCGTGATGACAAAGGCGGCAAATCCCATGGCTGTGGCAGCATTGGTCAGGAAATTTGCCGTCCCGATCCGCTGAATGACCCGCGAGAGGGCTTTTACTTTGTTCCGGTGAAGCCGGTATTCATAGTGGTATTTGTTGAGCAGAAAGATGCAGTTCTCCACTCCGATCACAATGAGCAAGGGTGGAATAATGGCCGTGAGCATGGTGATCTTGTAACCGAAAAGACTCATCATGCCCAGCGCCCACACCACACTGATCGTAACGATGATCATGGGATAGAGAACCGCTTTGAAGGAACGGAAGAAAATGAAGAGGAAAATGGCGGAGACAAAAAGCGACAGGAAGACAAAGAGCTTCATCTCGTCCTCCAGCATCTTGGAGGTGACGGTCCGGATGAAAGGCAACCCTGAGTAGTGGATCTCCGTATGGTATCGTTCCCCGAACCGGTTGGTGACCTCCTTGATCTGGTTGATCAGGTTGATCCGCTGTTTGGTGTTCAGCAGGCGGTTATCCAGCGTCACCGCGATGAGGGTGACACTGGTCTCTTTGTTGAGGATCAGTTTATCGTAAAAAGGAAGTGAATAGATGATCTTTTTCAGCGAGTCAAGCTGCGACTGGTTCTCCGGTGGACGCCGCGTCAGGGGTACAAACTCGAACTTCTTCAGGGAATCATTTTTCTGCAGATTGTAGAGACGGGTGATGGAGACCACCTCTTCCACTCCGGGAACGCGACGGATCTTCTCCGAAAGATCGAACCAGTCGTTGAACTCCTTCAGCTGAAACAGGTTGGTATCCTGGATCCCGATGAAAAGAACACTGCCGTCTTCGCCGAATTGTTCTTTGAATTGCTGGTAAACAATATACGTGGAATCGCTGGCGGGGAGGATCCGTGTCATCTCATAGGAGAGCTTCACATCCCTGGCTTCATACGACATGAATGCCGTGATGGCAAAGATGATGATGAGGAACTGGAACCGGTTCCGAAGAATTCTCCTGACTAGAAAAGGCCACACAGGATCTTGGTTTTAATGGTGCGAAGATAAGATAATCCGACAGGAATCCAGCAAGAAAATCCCTCATAATCGCACCGAAATCTTAATTTTGTCAGAAGATCTTGGATGGAACATGGCTGAGCAGCGAAAAAAAGTGTTGATCATCGATAAAGTGCACCCCGTAATCACGGAGGAGTTGACCGCTCATGGCTATGCCTGTGATTGTTTCCCGGATTACGGGCGGGACGATCTCCTCAGGATCATCGATCAGTACGAAGGGATCATTATCAGGAGCAAGATCCGGATCGACAGGGATTTTCTTACCAAAGCCACCGGGTTGCAGTTCATCGGCCGGGTGGGATCGGGCCTGGAAAATATCGATGTGGCGTATGCTGCTGAAAAAGGGATCAAATGCTATAACTCCCCGGAGGGCAACCGCGATGCCGTAGGGGAACATGCCCTGGGGATGTTGCTGGCCCTGATGGATCACCTGGTTCGTGCCGACCGGGAGGTGCGGGCCGGCCGGTGGATCCGGGAAGGGAACCGGGGAACGGAGATCATGGGGAAAACCATCGGGATCATCGGGTACGGAAATACCGGTAGCGCTTTTGCCCGCCGGTTACAAGGATTTGGAGCGAACGTACTCTCTTACGATAAGTACAGGACAGGATATAGCGACGGAAATACGCGGGAGACCACGCTCGAAGAGCTCGTTGATTCGGCGGATATCCTCAGCCTGCATGTACCGTTGACGGATGAAACCACCTGCATGGTGGATGCCGCTTTCCTGGCCAGGTTTAAAAAGCCCATCCGGCTGATCAACACCTCCCGTGGAAAGGTGGTCCGGACGGCGGACCTGGTCCAGGCGTTGAAAACGGAGAAAGTGCTCGGAGCGGCTCTGGATGTATTAGAGTACGAGGATAGTACGTTTGAGGCTCTGGCACAGGATCTTCCGGATGATTTCAGGTACCTGCTGGAAGCCGATAACGTACTCCTCACCCCCCACATCGCCGGCTGGACCGAGGAATCCAATATAAAGCTGGCCAGGGTGCTGGTAGAGAAAATATTAGGTAGCGAGTAAAATTTCACCATTTCACCATTTCATCATATTTCCCTAGTTTTGCCCCAGAAAGAGAGAGGTATTCATTATGAAGCAGGAAACTAAACTATTCGAAGGAAAAACCCTGGCCATCTTATCCGGCGGCGGCGATACCCCGGCCATCAACTCAAGCATCGAAGCGGTGCGGAACCGTGCCTCACTGCTGGGATTCAAGGTATATGGGGTGCGTCAAGGCTGGAAAGGGATGCTGGGAGAGGGCGATGTGGTGGACCTGACCAACCAGCCCTATGACGGATGGTACGGAGGCACCGCCTTGCGCTCCAGCCGGACCAACCCGTTCCCCTCCAAAAAGAATCCGGAGAGCCGTGTCCCGCAGGTGCTGCGGAACCTGGAACGATATAAAATAGATGTGCTGGTCACCATTGGAGGCGACGATACCAACGGAGCGGCCAAACGATTGTACGAAATGGAGGGGATCCCGGTAATCGGCTTCCCGAAGACCATCGACAACGACCTCCGGACGCGTACCATCCACCATTACGAGGGCAAGGATATCGAAGCGGTGTTGTGTCCCGGATTTCCGTCGGCTGCCAAAGCCGTCGCCGAATTTTCCGCCAACCTCAAAACCACGGCCGAATCCCACTCCCGGATCATCGTGCTGGAGGTGATGGGGCGCGACGCCGGGTGGCTCACCGGTTCGGCCATCTTCGGAGGAGCCGGACCGCTGGCCCTGATCCCGGAGGTGGAGATCACCCGCGAGCGGAAAGAATTTTTCCTGGAGACGGTGAAGGAGGAGTACATGCGTTCGCCCAAGAGGTGCCTGGTCATTCCGGTATCGGAAGGGGTGCGCTGGTTCGACGAAAAAACAGGTAAGGTGGATGTGGTCTATGCAAGCTCCGAAGTGGATGAATACGGCCATCCCCGGTTCGGTGGCATCAGCGGCGTGATCGCTTCAGAAATATCGAACAAACTGGGGATCGAAGCGCGTGCCCAGATCTCCGGCTATTATGCCCGTGCCGGCCACTGCCGGATGTACGACCGGAGGCTCACCCAGACCCTGGCCGATAAGGTGGCCGACCTCCTGATCCGGGAAGAGTACGGCATGATGCCGGTCATGAAAAACCTGGTCCCCTTCGTCGAACTGGAGGAGTTCAACACCTCGGCGATCGACATGGGCAAGATCGGCAACAAACCGCTGTCGGAGGATTACTTCGATGCCAATACCTTCTCCTTTACCGATGCATACCGGAACTTCCTTGAGATCGTTCTGGAGAAGCCGGAGTTCGACGAATTCCGGTACAACTTCCCGGTGGTGATACCAGAGTAAATCCCAAATCCCAAATCCCAAATCCCAAATCGAATGTCATTGCGAGGACCCCGGGTACTCGGGGGACGAAGCAAAATCGTAGATCAGGAGACCACCAGGTGCACGGTGCTCCTGGATTTCTGCTCCAGGATGACCTTCCGGCCGGAGGTGATGCGCCGGATCGCCTCTTCGTCGTAATGCCGGATGGTATATAGCTCCAGCCCTTCATTGTACCGGATCTCAAAGGATTTCTGCAACTCCCGGATAAGCGGGTCAATTCGAACCGGGTCGTGGTCGGTGCAAACCGAGAAGCTGATGGCGGAATTCTGCATCACATTCGCTTTTACACGGTACTGCGCCAGCAGGGTAAAGATATGGCTCAGGTTCTCCTCTACAATGAAGGAAAAGTCGCGTGGCAGGATCGAGATCAGCACCTGGTTCTGTTTCCGGATGAAGATGGGGGTGTCGATCTTCCACTCCTGCAGTCGTTGAACCGTTGTCCCCTCATCGCCGGGAGACAGGAAATGTTTTACGTGTAAAGTGATGTTGGCATTTTCGAGGGGTTTGATGGTCTTCGGGTGGATCACCGTGGCCCCGAAATAGGCCAGCTCGATCGCTTCATGGAAAGAGAGGGTGTCCAGTTTCTTCGGATGGTCAAACCATTTGGGATCGGCATTCAGGATCCCCGGAACATCTTTCCAGATGGTCACCTCCTTCACCCGCATGCAGTACCCGAGAATGGCAGCCGTGAAATCGGACCCCTCCCGCCCCAGGGTGGTGGGTCTTCCATCAGGATCGGAACCTATAAAACCCTGGGTAAGGCCGATGCTCCCTTTGTGATCCTGGAAGAGGGTAAATAGCTGCTTCTGGATCGCCAGCTGGGTCTTTTTCCAGTCAATGCGGGCATCCCGGAAGGAGCTGTCGGTGCGGATCAGCTTTCGCGCATCAAAAAGGGTGACCGGGAATCCCTCTCCGGCCAGGAAATGGAACAGGATGGAGGATGAGAAAAACTCCCCGGTACTGACCACCCGGTCGTACGACTCGTTGTACCCGGCTACCGGTTCCTGAAGGAGGAGGTTCCGCAGGTGTTCGAACTCCTCCCCGAGCTCCCTGAAAAGCGGGTGATCAGATGATAAAA
The DNA here is from genome assembly GCA_007280875.1 of Bacteroidota bacterium. GTDB lineage: Bacteria > Bacteroidota > Bacteroidia > Bacteroidales > FEN-979 > QYOJ01. The sequence continues at coordinate 3,790 of QYQJ01000182.1, read as the reverse complement.
GCGGGTGAACAGAGGAGAAAAACCGGGAGTCTGTTGAACCAGGCGGGTGTGCTGAAGGAAACAGCGTACGGGCAATCTCCAGGTGGTACTCCCGGAGTGCTGTGAACTCCTCCACCATGGATACCGCATCCCCTTCCATGTAGTGCTGCAGGATCCGTTCCAGCGCATTGGTGGTTTTTCCCATGGCCGAGATCACCAGCATCATCGACCGGCCTTCGTACAACTTCAGGATCCGGACCACATTCCGGACCCCTTCGGCTGAATTGACCGACCCCCCTCCGAATTTAAAGACTTCTACCTTCATTCCACTGCAAAAGTAAGGAATAGTTTCGTTTGACGTACCGGCCGATTTCGTAACTTTGCACGCGCTCCCCGAACCCATTGTGATTACCAGCGAAATAGCCACCCTGTTCCTGCAGGACTCCCGGAATCAAACCCTGGCCGGGGCCCTGGCTACCCATGCAGCGGAGCGTGTCCATCTCAAAGGGCTGGCAGGCTCTTCCAGAGCCTTTCTCACTGCCGTTCAGTTTCGTCTTCACCCGGCGGTTCACCTGGTCCTTCTTCCCGATAAGGAACAGGCTGCCTACTACCTCAACGACCTGGAGCAGATCCTGGACGAGAAGGAGAAACGGCCGGAGGAGAAGCAGGTGCTTTTTTTCCCCTCTTCCTACAAACGGGGCTTTTCGGCCGGGGTGAGGGATAATCAGGGATTGTTGTTGCGGACCGAAGTGATGACCCGGTTGCATCAGGGAGATGATAGGTTATTACTTGTCACCTATCCGGAAGCCATTGCGGAAAAGGTGGCCGACAAGCGCTTCTTTGAAAAGCACACCCTGAAGCTCCGCCAGGGAGAAGCGGTGTCGCTTGATTTTATCCTGGACCTGCTGGTCGAGTACGAGTTTGAGCGGACCGATTTCGTGCTGGAACCCGGACAGTTCTCCCTTCGCGGCGGGTTGATCGATGTTTACTCCTTCGGAGGGGATCACCCTTACCGGATCGAGTTTGCCGGAGACACAACCGCCTCCATCCGGTCGTTCGACCCGGCCACCCAGTTGTCGGTGCAAACACACAACGAGATCACCATCGTTCCCGATATCCGGATCGATCCGGAAAGGAGGATCGACTATACCTCCATCTTCTCTTTTTTTCCGGCTCATCCGGTTATCTGGGGTGCGGAGCTGGAATTTATCACGGAAGAGATGGAACGGACAGCCGTGAATGACCTTTTTCTTAACCGGGATGGGTTCATTGAAGCGATTCGGGAATACCCCATACTGGAATTTGGTCATCGGCCCCTCTTCAGGCCAACCCTGGAGCTTCTGTTCCACACCTCTCCGCAGCCCTCCTTCAATAAGAATTTTGACCTGCTGATTGACCGGTTGCGGAAACAGTCGGAAGATGGCTATGCAAATATCCTCTTGTCGGATAATCCCAAGCAGAGCGAACGACTCTTCTCCATCCTGGAAGATGTACAGGCGAAGCAGCCGGGAGAGGCGCCCATTGAATTCCATTCTCTCTGCTACTCCATCCATGAGGGCTTCATCGACCACGACCTGAAGGTCGTTTTTTTCACCGACCACCAGATCTTCGAACGGTATCACCGGTTCCGGCTGCGGGATGGCTATGCCGGCAAGGAGGCGATGACCCTGAAAGAGCTGTACAGCATGAAACCGGGCGATTATGTGACGCACATCGACCACGGGGTGGGGATATTCGACGGCCTGGAAAAGATCGTGAACGAAGGCAGGGAGCAGGAGGCGATCCGGCTCATTTACAAGAATAACGATATCCTGTACGTGAGCATCCACTCGCTCCACCGGATCTCCAGGTACTCGGGGAAAGAGGGTGCTGTACCTACCCTTCACCGGCTGGGTTCCGACTCCTGGAACAAGCTCAAGGCCCGTACCAAGAAGCGGGTCAAGGATATTGCCAAGGACCTGATCCGCTTGTATGCCGAACGCCGGGCTACCAGCGGGTTTTCCTGTGCACCCGACACCTACCTGCAAACGGAGCTGGAGGCCTCCTTTATTTACGAGGACACCCCCGATCAGATCAGGGCAACGGCCGACGTTAAACGGGACCTGGAGGCCGGCTTCCCGATGGACCGTCTGATCTGCGGGGATGTGGGTTTCGGAAAGACCGAAATCGCTATCCGTGCTGCTTTTAAAATGGTTGCTGAAAGCAAACAGGTGGCCGTCCTCGTGCCTACCACCATCCTGGCATTGCAGCATTTCAAGACCTTTTCCGACCGGCTCCGCGACTTTCCCTGCAAGGTGAACTACCTCAACCGGTTCAAGAGCGCCAGAGCCCAGAAAAAGATCCTGGAGGAGCTGAAGAACGGAACGCTGGATATCGTGATCGGCACCCACCGGATGCTGAGCAAGGACATTGAATTCAAAGACCTTGGTCTGTTCATCATCGATGAAGAGCAGAAGTTCGGGGTAGCGGCCAAGGAGAAGATCAGGCAGCTCCGGGTACATGTGGATACCCTTACCCTGACAGCTACCCCGATCCCGCGCACCCTGCAATTCTCGCTGATGGGTGCACGTGACCTCTCCATCATCAATACCGCGCCACCAAACCGGTATCCTGTCCAGACCGAGATCCACCCTTTCCATGAAGAGGTGATCCGTGAGGCTATTCAGTATGAGGTTTCGCGGGGGGGACAGGTTTTTTTCGTCAACACACGGGTTCAGAACATCGAGGAGGTGGCAGGGTTGATCCGGCGCATTGTTCCTACTGTCAGTGTGGCGGTAGCTCACGGGCAGATGGTGGGACATAAGCTGGAACGGGTGATGCTCGATTTCATTGAAGGGGATTACGATGTACTGGTCGCGACTACCATCATCGAATCGGGACTGGATATCCCCAACGTCAACACCATCCTCATCAACGATGCCCATCATTACGGTCTGAGCGACCTGCACCAGCTGCGCGGCCGGGTGGGGCGATCCAACAAAAAAGCCTTCTGTTACCTGTTGTCACCGGCTCCTTCCACCCTGACCGATGAAGCCCGGAAGCGGTTGCGTGCCATCGAGGAGTTCTCCGACCTGGGGAGTGGCTTCAATATCGCACTACGCGACCTCGACATCCGGGGCGCGGGAAACATCCTGGGTGCCGAACAGAGCGGCTTCATCACCGAGATCGGATTCGAGATGTACCAGAAGATCCTGGATGAAGCGATCCACGAATTGAAGGAGCAGGAGTTCAAAGAGCTGTACCAGACTGATCAACCGGTTGATTATGTACGGGATTGTGTGATCGAAACCAACCTGGAGATCCTCATACCCGATCATTACATTACCCATATCCCGGAGCGGCTCAGTCTGTACAAGGAGCTGGACTCGGTAGAGACCGAGGAGGAGCTGGTGAAATTCCGCAACAGGCTGATCGACCGGTTCGGCCCCTTGCCCCATCAGACCGAGGAGCTGATACGGACCATCCGGCTCCGGTGGCTGGCCAGAGGCATTGGTTTCGAAAAACTGGTGCTCCGGAAAGGCAGGCTGGCGGCTTTCTTCCCTTCCGATCCCGAATCGGGGTATTACCAGTCGGAGCAATTCACCGGCATCCTGGATCATATCAAAGCGCATCCCACCTGTTGCCAGATGAAGCAGGAGCGGGAGCGGCTCTTGCTGGTCTTCCGCGAGGTGCCAGATATTGAGTCGGCAATTGGTAGACTTACTTCCTTCAAACAGATTTAAACCGAGCTCTCAGCGGTTAAAATGAATTAGCAATGAAAAGAACCGTTGATCATTAATCCGGTTTAGGAGCGGAAGGTTAACGTATATCC
>QYQJ01000214.1 GCA_007280875.1 Bacteroidota bacterium | reverse complement strand
GGATAATCCTGTCCGCCTGGCAGGAGTTTGCGAAATGTATTTCCGCAATAAGGACAGAAATACTCGGATCCTGAATACTTGACGGACAGGTATTTCTGCCATGCTCCCCGGAGCTTTTTTCCAAGCCAGAAGGGAATCAGTCGTTTGCCAGGTATGTTCATCATTACCAGTTTTTTTCTTTATATTAATGTAAAGGTATGCATATGTATAAGGAAAACTACCTGATCAGTTGAAATTTTTTTGAGATACTGACATGTCCGACCGTCATCCTGACCAGGTAAGTTCCGGCAGCCAGGCTGTCGGGAACAAACTGCTGCTCATATTCTCCGGGTGGAATCAGGGAATCCATAACCATCATGACGAGTCGTCCCGAGATATCGTATAAACCGATTTGGACCCGATCCTGTGAAGGAATCGTATACCGGATTACCATATAGTCTGGCAGATAGCCTGTTAAAAGATGGAGCCGGAGCGACGGGCCTGATTGATTTTCAGGGATGGCAATCAGGGAGGAGTCGTGGCACTCGTAAGCTCCGATATCATTTACCAGGGCAAATGGACGGGTGCGGTCGAGAATATCGAAGGAGAGGTTCAGCGGACTTACAGGAACAGCTGCATTGACCGCTCCCGAGGTCGGACGAAGATCAAAATTGCCGTTACCGGGATCCACAAACTGAGAGACGTCAAAATTGGGATCCGTATAGTTGTTCTGGACTAAAATGTTACTTCCCATCTCCACATTCACCAGACCCCGTCCCCAATTCATGACCAGGTTATTGATGAACCGATTCCCCGAGGAGGACTCATTCCGGAAATCGAGTGCAAAATCCTTCGGTGAGATGATCGTATTATTCGCGATCAGGAAACTGTTTCCCGGAAGGGTTTGTTGAGTCCCGACATAAATTCCATTCTGGTAAGGAAACTCTTCCGGGAATGTCCTTCCCGGATTAACAATGAGGTTGTTATAGGTCTTATTTCCCGCGAGGCCGTGATCCTGGATCCCGTTTCCTTTCCCGTATAGGATCCAATTGTTGTAGCAGTCGCATATGCTGCCTTCGCCCATGATGATCCCGCTCATCTGGTTGAATACGGCCGCATCACTGTCGTACCAGATCTCGTTATGATAGATCGCACAGGCTGAATCTGCGCAGGAGGCCTGGATCCCATCCCATCCGGTACGGGTGACCAGATTATTAAAGATTTTCAATCCCCGGATCATATGCGGCAGAAGAATGGTGTCCTTTCCGTTGCAGGTATCAATGACACCAGAATAAAAGGAACTCCCGATATAGAATCCTTCATTGCCCGCATCGTGGATATAATTATCATGGAAGGAAATATTTCTCATCACATATTTATCCCTGGTTGAAGTAAATGAGCAATCGGGATCACTTTTACAGTAGACAGCGGAAAAGGCGGTGTTGTAGATCTCGATACCTTCGATCTCCACGTCGGTACTCAATCCCTCAATACTCAGGCCCCCTCCAACGGAAATGTCGAAAATATGGATACCGTAAGGTAAGGCACTGACCCCCTTCCCCGATAGTTTGATATGGGAACAGGAATCAATTTTAATTCCATAATAAAACTGGTGGATCGAAACCCCTCCCAATGTATTCATGATAACGATCGGCGCGTCACTGGTGCCATGGAGATAACGGATCCAAAGATAACTTCGAAATCCCGGCAACAGGCATACGGTATCACCCGGGCCGATCGCAGATGCATTCCCATGCCCGTCAATGAAACCTTCTGTTATTGGAATTTGCAGGTCACAGGAAGAAGTCTGGCTGAAAAGGGCAGGGAAGACCAAGACCAGGAGTCCGGCCAGGATGACTATCCGAATAGTGTGTTGCGTGCGGTGTACCATGCGTATCTGTTTGTTGCGTTCATCCCCGCTTTGCACGTTCCCAATTGACCGACTGCTTCTTTTTAATGTACCGGAAAAAGCCAAGATAGACAGCCAGGTTCATGATGAAAAAGTAGAACGGGATATAGAGCAGTTTGATTTTGATGTTCCGGTCTTCCAGCAGCCAACCCGTAAGTGCGGCCACGTAGAAAAGGATTTGACCCAGGAAGAGCCAGGAATAGATGGTATGGATGTTGAACAATCCGTAATGTAAAGCGAGGAAAAAATTACACAGCAGGATAACCAGAAGTCCTAGCGGAGCCAGGGTCCAGCGCAAAACCCGGTGAGAAATATACTGGAAAGAGAGGAGTCCGTACCGGAACGGATTGAGTAGCTCTTTGAGTCTGACAATAGACTGGATCCCTCCGGCAGAGATCCGGATCTTTCGTTTCAGCTCTTCCCTGACGTTGGCTGATGGATTCTCCAGTGCATAAGCCTCCGGGTCGTACTGGATCTTATACCCCTGTTCGGCAATTCGCAGCGAGATGATAAAGTCGTCCAGCAACGTATCAGGTTCTATCGGCTGATGTAATTCCGTACGTACGGCAAACAACTCTCCTGCCGCTCCCACCACCGTATTCAGCTCTGCATCCCACTTCTTCAGAGTACTCTCATACTTCCAGTAAATCCCCTCTGTAGCAGCGGTTGAGCCGGAGAGGGCAACCCGTTTTTCTCCGGAGACACATCCTACCTTCGGATCGCTGAAAAGCTTGACGATTCTTCGGATAGACTCCTTTCCCAGCATCGTATTCCCGTCTGAAAAGATGACGATCGGAGTCTTCACAAATTCCATCCCCCGGTTCATGGCAGCGATCTTCCCGGCTCGTTCAGGTTTGTGATACACCTCCACCCCTTCATACTGACGAAGCAGATCAGGAGTTCCATCATCAGAACCGTCTGTGATCCAGATCTGACGAACCTTGTCTTTGGGATAATCGAGGGACCGGGAATTTTCCACCTTCTTGTCAAGGAAATCCTTTTCATTGTAAGCGGCCACAAAGAGTGTCACCTCCGGTTCATAGGTCTCCTTTCCATCCGTATCCCGTTTTTTTGCCAGCAGGCTTTTCATCTTTACAAGAAGAAAAAGCAGAATCCCGTAGCCGATATAGGCATAGAAGATGAGGAAGAGAAAGACCCAAAAGATAATTTTCAATGTCAGCATATCTGTTACAGTTGGTTAAACCTTGCGCTCCCAGGTTTTTGTCTCCTTGGCATAGTGTTTAAGCACCCGGGCAGGATTTCCGGCGGCAACCGAGTAAGAGGGGACATCTTTGGTCACAATGCTGCCGGCGGCGATGACACAATGCTTGCCTATTGTCACACCGGGCAATACCACACAGTTCGCTCCAAGCCAGGTTTCATCTTCAATGACGATGGGGGCGGTAGTGACTCCCTGGTCGGAGATGGGAAGGGAAATGTCTTCGTAGTTATGGTTGAGTCCTGACATGACAATATTCTGGGCAAGCCGGATGTCGTTTCCGATTTTTACCGGTCCGATCAGGGTACACCCCAGTCCGATCCGGGTCCGGTCGCCGATGTAGATATCACCGACTCCGTTGTTGATGGTCGTGAAATCTTCAATGGTGGAATTATCTCCCAGGTAAAACTTATTATAGGGGAGGATATCCATCCTGGTTCGCTTCCGGATCAACGAATTCTTTCCTTTATGGTGAATTAACGGGTTCAGAAACCACTTGACCCACCGCCTGGGCCTGGCCTGGTTTTTTGGCATTAACGCTCTGGAAGCAAGTTTTTTAAGCTTCGGACTTGTTTTTATTTTCTCTGCGAATGACATGGGCTTTTGTTATGATGGTCTGACTTTTTCAATCGCTTTAAATAGTTCACGGGTGTTGTTTTCCCAGCTATGGAGTCTCCCTAACCGGATTCTCTTTTCGTGAAGTTCCGGAGTATCCGTCCGGAATGCCTCTTCAATCAGCTTGCAATAATCCTCCGGTGTTGTTCCAAGGAAACAGTAGTTGGAAAACATCTCCATGGCTTCGGTTCTGGTAGCAACAACAGGTTTCCCCATAGCCAGGTATTCATCGATCTTCCGCGGGTAGTTACCTTTCGTGACGGCATTATACACCTGGGGGTTGATAGCCACATCAAAAGCATGAATGTAACGGGGGAGTTCCGACTCCGGTTTGGAATCCAGAAAGAACACATTGGGCAGTTCATGGAGTTTGCTTTTCTGAAAGACTTCACCTTCCCATCCCACCAGGACAAGCGCCCATTCGGGACGATTCACAGCAATAAACTCCAGTAACTTGATATCGATCCGGAGAACCCTCAAAGCTCCGACGTATCCTACGATAACCTTGAACTTCTCACGGATCTCTTTCATGTCATCAGGGAATTTATATGATCTCTCCGGATTGAACAGCTCCGAATCGCATCCTTGCCCCACATAGAATGAATTGGGATTGTACTTTCTGGCATAGGCTGCCAGGAATTCAGAGTTTGCTGCTACCAGATCTGCTTTCCGCATAATGGCTTCTTCCATCCGGGGACCATGGCTGCGGTAAAAATCTGTATCGATCATATAATCCCTGATATAGTAAATAAATAATGCGGGATGGAGGATCTCTTTTAATTTGAAGCTGCGGTAAAAATCATTGTCGGTCAGAACGACAAAATCATGGAATCCAAGTTTCAACACAGCCTGCCTGACCTTTTTTCCAAACCGTTTTGCGTTAATCGCATTGAGACGATTAAAAATCCACCGGGGTTTGATCCGGCCGACAGATTCCATGACTACATCGGGGGTATATACCCACAGATTATCGGAGACCTGTTCAATTGTAGCATACGGATTGGCCTTTGATTCCTTGTATTTTTTTACGGCCAGAGTGGAATGATTCAAAAGCAGGGCAAGTCTGTCAACAGCGTAGTTGACATATAAAACCCGGTGATGCTTGGATAACTCTTTGGCTAGGTTAACGGCATTTCCGCCCATTGACATATACCACGATTGAAGTCCGGTGATCACAATGTCGCAATCCGGACTTATCGGTTGTTCCCTTTTATTTTCTACATCCATCGATAAGGTATAAATTTTTCCGACAAAATTTTCCCAGCTATGTTCGGTTGCCAGAGCTTTCCGCTTGGCAATCCATGAAGAGGTATTTTCCTGTAAGGCCTCTTCAATATGGTCGACCCATTCTTCGTAACTGGATGCCAGGTGGGTATGGTCTTTAAAGTAATCCATAAAGGCAGTTTTTGTAGCCACCACAGGTTTCCCCATGGCCAGGTATTCATCAATTTTCAACGGGTAGTTGACATCTGTAATGGGATTATGGAGTTGAGGATTGATAGCTACATCAAACGATTTCACATACCCGGGAAGGGTATCCGGGTCTTTTCTTCCCAGGAAATGGACATTGGGAAGTTGATGGAGGACACTTTTCTGAAAGGTTTCATCTTCGGGACCGACCATAACCAGGCTCCAGTCAGGATGTGCCTTTGCCACAAATTCGAGGATTCCAATATCCAGCCGGATGGTAGTGAGGGCACCGGTGTAACCGATGATCGGCCGTTGTATTTCTCGAACATCTTCAGGAAGAGGGAGTTTACCATCCTGATCGTTATACATGGACACATCGCAGCCCTGTCCGATGGTGTGCGAATTGGGATTATACAGTTTTGCATAATTGCAGAAGTAGCTTGAATTCGTCACCACCAGGTCAGATTTGGCAATCAGTTTGGGTTCCAGCACCGATCCATGCTTTCTGTGGTAGGGGACCAGGGTAACGGCATCCCGAAGCAGGTAGATATAGAGGCTTGGTTTCAGCAGTTCCTTCAGGAAATAGCCGTTCAACATGGAATTGTCGTTCAGGATGATGTAATCATGAAATCCGAGGTCTTTGACGGCTTTCTTTATTTCTGATGCAAATGCCCGCTCATTCAGGTAGTTAAGAAGAAAAAACAGCGGATGAACCGGGATCCAGTTGATGGACTCACTCACCACCCTGGGGTACAACACCCACAGGGTCGGAGAAACCTGCACCAGGTTGGGTTCCTTGCCTTGCAGAATCCGTTTCCTTTTTTGAATCAGAGGGTTTTCCTTTTGTTTAATATAGGTAGTGCGTGTTTCGGGCAGATTTACAAAAAGAACCCGGTTCTTGTGGGAAATCTCCAGGGCCGTATATTTGCGTGTAGTGGCGATGGGAAGATCCCAGGCTGGGAGTCCAATGATAATAAAATCCCTGTTTTCCATTCCGAAAAAAGTTAGGTTCGACTTGCAGTTTTATCAACAAGTTCTTTATAGATTTCCATATAATCCTGTGCCATTTTAGCCCAGGAAAATCGGGTTGCCTGAACGAATCCCCGTTCCGACAGGCTTTTGCTTAATCCGGGTTCGGTCAGAACGTTGTGTATAGCAGACGCCAGATCATTCGGATTCGTAGGATCTATCAGAAGAGCCGCCTGTCCGGCAACTTCAGGCATAGCAAATACATTGGAGGTAATCACCGGTGTGCCGCATGACATAGCTTCCAGAATCGGGATCCCGAAACTTTCCCTGAAGGATGGATAAAGGAACAGGGATGCCATGGTATAGATCCCCGGAAGGTCGGCATTATTCACATAATCCAGCCGGTGAATAAACGGCATGAGGTCTGGTTCCCGGATCTCCTGCAGGATTCGCTCCAGTTCTTCCTGTGGATAATCGGCGATCACAATCGGGATCTTTGTGGTTGCTTCATGGATGTACCGGGCGAATGCAGTCAAAACACCTTTGGTATTTTTCTTCGGATCTGTATTCCCGAGAAACAACATATACTTTCCCGGGAGGCCATAAGTTAACCTGATCTTCTCCAGGACCCCCTGGTCTGTCACCGGTTTGAAAATTTTGCTCACCCCATTATAAACCACTGAAACCTGCTCGTCTTGCAGGTGGAAGAATTGAAGGATCCGTTTCTTTTCCGATTCGGAAACAGTGAGTATTCGTTTGGCTCTTTTCACGACGCCCGGAACAATATACCTCCGGTACATATTGCCGAACTTCTGATATGGGCTAAATCCTTTGCGGAAAAGGCTGATATTCTCGAGGTGAAAAATATCATGCACTGTCACAATCATCGGAACGGGGTTGTACAGAGGGGCGGTATTGCTTGTACAATGAAGGAGGTCACAGCGGTATTTTTGAACTGCATGAGGTAATGCACATTGCTCCCACGTAGGGTAGGGTCCTCCACCCAGTTCAATGATGTTCATGTTTCCGGATGACTGCAGGCACACATCCTCATCCGGTTTGACGAATACCACGTACTCATTTTGGTGGTCCAGCTCCTGGATATTTTTTACCAGTTCCAGTGCCACGAAATCCATTCCGTGTTTATTTTGCCTGAACAGTCGTTGTCCCTCAATGCCTATTCTCATATAACAAATTTATGTCCGCGTCGATGTTGTATGTTCCGTGTGAATAAACTTTTTATTGGCTCCTTTGGTGGTAAAAAGGGAGATCAACATCAGAAAAATCCCTTTCGGGATGGATAAGACAGCGATGAGTGTCTGGGTGTTGTAGAATTTTCGGGGGATGGCAAAAAGGAACGTAAGGATCAGCAATGCCAATAGTCCTGCCCACAGTATTGTATATATAACTGGATTTACCAGGACAGAGAGAAGGGTAAACAGAGGTAATAAACCGATTAGCAAGATCCGCGGAGGAAGAAGCATCTGGATCGCCTTGTCCAGGTAATCGAAATTCCGTTTGGTCAGGAAGGTTCGAAAGGCATCCCTGAAATAAGAGGCGTAGTGAATCTGGGCAGAAAGCCAGCGCCGGCGTTGCTTGACGAAAACCTCTTCGCGTTTCACTTTCTCGTCATAGACCAGTGCTTCATCCAGGTATTCAATTTTAACACCCTCCTTCAGCATTTTCAATTCAATTTCCTTGTCAAAACCTCCCACAGCCTGGACAGTCAGCATCAGGGTCTTGAAAAACCGGTATTCAAATGCCATTCCCGAGCCGATCAGGCTGGAGGAAAGTCCTGCTACCCGGTGCCCCCTCCGGAAGATTGAATTGTTGATCTCTTCACTGACAGCATCCAGAACGGCAAAGGATGTGTCGGCGTTTTTCGCGATCCGGTGTCCCTGGATGGCTTTGAAGCCGGTGTTAAAAGAGTTGTTGACGCGGGTTAAAAAGTCGAGGGCCATCAGGTTGTCAGCATCCAGGATTACTGCGATATCGTACCGGTCATCAGGGAGCTGCGACATGGCTTTATTCAGCGCTTTGGACTTGGTACTGTGCTCGAAGAACACTTCGACAACCTGTACGGATAATGCTTTAAGTTTCTCAAGTGTTTTCGGTTGAAAGGAATCCGCGATCACAATCACCTCATAGTTTTCCTCTGGATAGTGTTGCTGAAGTGCATCGCCAGTTGCTTCCAGTATGACGGCATCTTCTTTATATCCCGGGATCATGACAGCGATCCGGTGAAGATCTTCCTTCCCGGCTTTCCGGGGGTAGTAATGAAAAAGGGAGGCTGAAGCAAACACAAAGATATAGAGTGTTCCAAATGCCAGGTAAGCCAGTATAATCCACTGGATGATGAATAGAATGACGGCTAAACTGTTCATTGCCATAAGGAAAATATTGATCGGGATCAGGCAATACTAGAACAAATATACTCCATTTTTCATTAGTTAGAGTGCCGGATTGTTATGGATATCTTTGTTAAAGGCGTTTTTCCCATGCCATCCCAATGCACGCAGGTAGGAGTAAACATGTCCAAGTCTGAATTTCAGCAGAAGTACCAGGATGTTTTTTGGAATAGCGATGCACAACTGATACAGAATCCCCAGGTAGAAATCCTTGCCACAGATGTTTCGCCGCATGAAGACGAGACGATTACGGGTGAGGTAATAGGTTTTCAATATGCTCAGTTTCCCTGTCGAAACGGATTCCTTGTGGTAAACAAGGGAGTTGGCCACGTACCAGATCTTGTATCCTGCTTTTTTTATCCTGTAGCTCCAGTCAGCCTCCTCGTAGTAGAGGAAGAAAATGTACGACATCAGTCCGATCTCCTTGATCACCCGCATCGGAACCATCATAGCAGCGCCATGGGCATAAGCCGTTTCGGAATCCATATCATACTGCCCTGTATCTTTTTCCCGGTAACCAACAGCAGCATTCCGAACGGTGTACCTGTTGATCGGGTAAAATCCTGCAAATTGGATAATCTTGGGATCGTAATAGAACCGGATCTTTGGACTGACCGCCCCTATGTGCGGATCAGTCTCAAGCTTTTCCACCAGTGGTTCAAGGAAATGAGGATCGACAATGGTATCATTATTAAGTAACAATACATATTCTCCCTTTGCCCGCATGATCCCCTGGTTATTCCCTCCGGCAAAGCCCCAGTTGATATGGCTTTCGTAAAGAATCACGTTGGGAAACCGCTCCTTGATCAAAGCCGGATTATCATTCGGGGATTTGTTGTCGACAATGATTACTTCAAAGTTCGGATAGGTGATCTTGTGGAGCGATTCAATAAAATCGCAGGTTACTTCCGGATGATCATAATTCACTGCCACAATAGATACAAGTGGATATCGGGCAAGTTTTTTTCGGATCAGCATGTCGGATGTTGATGGATAAACTTCTGAAAGACTGTCCGTATCTGCCATCCGACAGCCCTGCAGTAAGCCCGGAACAGATCAACTCTTCCCTGGAGAAGGAAATGAATCATGTTTTTCGGGATGGCCACGAGCAACTGAAACAGGATGGGGATGATGGATTTTGGACCCCGAACATTCCGGCGCATATAGAGAAGACGGCTTCGGTTGAGGTAGTAAGTCTTCAGGGGACTTTGTTTCCCGGTGGCGACGGATTCAAGGTGGTAAATCAACGAGTTGTGCACATAAAAGATTTTATAGCCTGCTTGCCTGATCCTGAATCCCCAGTCCAGTTCTTCGTAGTAAAGGAAAAAAACGAGCGACATCAGTCCTACCTGTTCCACCACCTTCCGGGAAACCATCATGGCAGCACCATGAGCATAGGCAGAGATCCTGTCCTGATCGTGCTGGCCGGTATCTTTTTCCATGTACCCGTAAGAATGGCTTCTTACCGTAAAAGAATTGATTGGGGTCATACCGGCATACTGAAGGGTATCGGGAAGGAAATAATAACGGATCTTAGGACTAACAGCGCCTATTTCCGGATCTGATTCCATTTTATCGACGAGGGGTTTAAGGAATCCGGGAGTGACAACGGTATCGTTGTTGATCAGCAGGATGTATTTCCCTTTCGACATACAGATCCCCAGATTGTTAGCTCCTGCGAAGCCCAGGTTTTCACCGGTCTCCAGATAGGTTACCTGCGGGAATTTCTCGTGAATAATCTTCGGATCGTCGTCAGGGGAACCGTTGTCAATCACAATTACTTCATAGTGAGGATAAGTTATCAGGGACAATGATTCCAGCATCTGGCAGGTAATATCCGCATGGTTATAGTTGATTGTGATGATGGAAACCAGCGGGTACTTTTCCTGCGTTTGTTGATGATCAATCATGTCCGGAATATTGAAGCCTCAGATAACCTCTGTATATGGAAAGTAAATTTACAATAAAAACTGAATAGTTATTTTCAGATTTTGTTAAATTTGATTCTTCTTTAAGGACCACTTTTTCGTTCCGGACATGGCAGATCTATTTATCCCGAAAACAGGAGCCTACCGTATCAACCACCCGCTGGTTCTGTTCCTGTTTTTTATCAGTTTGGTTGGAGTGGGTTATTTCATTGCCGAAAATGGGATATTGGCAGTAGCCGCGTTGCTGGTTCTTCCTTTTGCAGTTTTTTTTCTGATCAAAGTATTTGAAAACCCTGTCGTCGGTTTTTTCGCCGTTTATGTAGTGAATTTTGTTGCTTTGGGTCTTGCCCGGTATGTCTTACAGGCTCCTTTCGGATTACTGGTGGACGGATTCCTGGTTCTTACATTTATCGCCATATTTTTCAAGTATTTCAACGAAAAATTTGATTGGTCAAAATTGAACAACCCGGTTGTCTACGTTGCTCTGATCTGGTTTGGTTATTCCTGTTTTGAATTGGTCAATCCTGCAGTTGCCAGCAGGGTTGCATGGATCTATTCAGTCAGGTCGGTTAGTATGTATATGCTGTTTACGGTTATACTGATGTTCATCCTGATGGATAAGTACAAGTATTTTATGTATTTTATCTACCTCTGGATGTTCTTTGAAGTGCTTGGATCGGTGAAGGGTATGATCCAGTTGTACGTCGGACTTGATCCCTATGAAGACCGGTGGCTGGCAGTGGTCGGATACTCCACCCACATTCTCTTCGGGAAACTCCGGGTGTTTTCTTTTTTCACTGATGCAGGACAGTTCGGTGCTACTCAGGGCCATGCTGCGATGGTTGCTGCCATCATTGCGCTGACAACAAAAAGTTTCAAAGAACGGGTGACATTTTTCGTGGTGGCCATTTTCTGTTTCTATGGCATGTTCATTTCAGGTACCCGGGGGATCTGGGGTGTTTTGGCAGGCACCGGTGTCTTCTGGCTCCTTCTGAACAGGAACTTCAAACTATTCTTTCTCGGTTTGGGGATCGGAATTGCGGTAATCATCTTTTTCCGGTATACCTATATCGGACAGGGTATTTATTTCATTCAGCGAATGCGTTCCGCTTTTGATCCCAACAACCCCTCCCTTCTTGTCCGGCTGGAGAACCAGGCCAAACTTCGGCCCTACCTTGCCCTCCGGCCGTTTGGCGGAGGTCTTGGAAATGCCGGGACGAAAGCACAACGGTTTACGCCCTCAACCTTTCTGGCAAATACCGCAACCGATAGCTGGTACGTGGAAATCTGGGCAGAGCAGGGGGTGGTGGGGTTGGCATTGCACCTGGGGATACTGGCCTTTATTCTGATCAAGGGCTCTTATATCATCATGCATCGAATCAGGGATCCGGAGTTGAAAGGGAAAATGATCGGGATCATCAGTGGAATTTTCGGCATCATGGTTTCCAGCTATGGGAATGGTGTATATGGTCAGATGCCAACGGGATTGCTCATGTACAGCTCAATGGCCTTTATTTTCCTCGCCCCGAAATATGACCAGGAGATAGCTGAAAAGAAAGCGGCCGGGATTTCTTTATTCAGTTGATGCCGGGACAGGTTACCTGACAATTTGTTTGACTGCCTCAAATGCTTCAGCATGCCGGCAGTTGCACTGGCTCCCCCTGAATTCAGC
>QYQJ01000169.1 GCA_007280875.1 Bacteroidota bacterium | reverse complement strand
TTGAAGAAATTACCGAGCGCAAGCTGGCGGAGGTAGAACTTCTCAGAACCTTAGAAAGAGCCGACGCCGGTAACCGCCTTAAAACGGCTTTCATGAATAACATCACCCACGGAATTCGTACACCCTTAAACGGAATACTTGACTTCAGCAGTTTAATCACACAGCCCGATATTACCGACGAGGAGAAGGTGGAATTTTGTGCACATATAAAAAAGAGCAGCAATCGATTGCTGGGTACTATAAGCAACTACATGGATATTTCCCTGATAGCCTCCGGAACGATGGAGGTGAACCGGAAATCCATGGACCTGCACCCGATGCTTCATCACCTCAGGGATCAGTTTCAGCCCTTGTGCGCTGGTAAAAGCCTTGAGTTACACCTTAAAATTCCCGGGAAAACCGAACCCATCACACTTCTTTCCGATGAAGAGCTATTGTTGAAAGTTCTGTCGCATTTGCTGGACAATGCCTTTAAATTTACCGCTAAAGGAGAGATTACTTTTGGATATGTCAACAAACCGTGGGTATTGGAATTTTTTGTAAAAGATACGGGATCGGGTATCAGAAAAGAGGCTCAAACCCGGATCTTTGAAAGTTTTGCGCAGGAGGAGTTATTGAATACCAGGGGCCATGAAGGCAGCGGCCTGGGATTGTCCATTGCACAAAAATTAATCCAGTTACTCGGCGGCAAAATGCGCGTAGAGTCGGAAAAGGGTATAGGTTCAACATTTTTCTTTACCCTGCCCTGGGAAGAAACGGAGACCGGAATAATCACAAAAACCGAGGGGAAACAAAAGGCGCTAAGTGTGGAAAATCAGGTCATTCTCATTGCCGAAGATGAAGAATCAAATTTACTGTTCCTTCAGACTATTTTAAGAAAAACCGCTATAACTGTATTATTAGCGGGCAATGGGAAAGAAGCCGTGGATGTATGCCGCGAACATCCTGAGGTCTCGTTGGTATTGATGGACTTGAGAATGCCGGTGATGGACGGACTGGAAGCTACCCGGGAGATCAAAACATTCCGGAAAAACCTCCCGATCATTGCCATCACCGCCTACGCCATGAGCGGAGATGAAAAAAAAGCGTTGGATGCAGGTTGTGACGATTACCTTTCCAAACCGGTAAGCAGGGAGGAGTTGATGGAAAAAATCAAGCAATTCGGGGTGGGTTGAAACACGTCCCTCTTCCTTCGTCCTTCTTCCTTCGTCCTTCGTCTAAAAAAGTTCCCCGGGGTTGAACTGAAGGAATTCTTCCCAGGGAATACCGGATTTCCCGATCAGTAAAATCCGGTCGGGGCGATATCTATCCTGAAAAGCTTGCATGCCTGATCGTTTGTGCGATTCGCCGGATGATACTTCCAATCCGATCAGGGTTCCTTTTTTTTGAATCACGAAATCGACTTCATTATGATGGTCATGCCAATATTGCAGGGAAAATCCATTCGATAGGGAATGGTTCAGCAAATGAGCGCCAACCGCCGATTCCACTAAACGTCCCCATTTCTCGGGCCGTTGCATGATGGCAGAAAAAGATTCATGATGTTGTGCGGAAATCAACGCAGTGTTATAAATCAGTAATTTAGGACTTGATGATCTTTGCCTGATTTGGTTTGTGGAGAATTTCTCCAAACCGGTAATCAATCCTGCCTGATTTAACAGGCTTAAATAATGCGACAGGGTGGTTGTATTGCCTGCAGCAGCGAGTTGGCCAAGCATCTTGGTATAGGAAAGAATTTGTCCGGAGTAAGCACAACCGAGTTCGAATAACCGTCGTAGCAAAGCCGGTTTCTCAATCCGTGTCAACATGAGAATGTCTTTCGAAATGGTGGTTTCAATGATAGAATCGGAGATATACTGCTTCCACCGCTCCTCCTGATCCATGATCCCTGCTGAACCGGGATACCCGCCGAACCAGACATACTGATCAGGGTTTAAACCAAAGGCAGATTTCATCTCCAGGTACGACCAATGGCCAAGACTGATCAATTCAAATCTCCCGGTCAACGATTCCGATAACCCCTCTTGTATCAGCAGTCTGGATGAACCTGAAAGAATAACCTTGATGGGCAATGGCTTTAAAGAATCCGTATCCCACTCTTTCTTAACCGCTTCGCTCCAGTTTTCAATCTTTTGAATCTCATCAAGAATCAATAAAAAGTCGGATGAGGGGTGTTGATTCTGTTTTGCCCTTGCTACCTCCCATTGTTCCCTGATCCAGGTTGTACCCATGGATATCAAACCATCGGCAGAAGCATAATGACCCGGGTAAGACAAACTTCGTAAGACCTGATTGACCAGGGTCGTTTTTCCCACTTGCCTGGGCCCCGACAGGACTTGAATAAACCTGCGTGGCTCATTCATTCTTTTTCTAATTATTTGAAATAATGATCTTTGAAACATACTTTATGATTTACTCATTACAACTCGCAAAATTACTCAATATATTTATATCTAGTGTGAACACGTGCTATAATTTTGAACAAAGAAATCTACCGGAACGAACTAGTGTGGGACGAGGAGAAGATGGAGGTGAACCGGAAATCCATGGACCTGCACCCGATGCTTCATCAACTCATTGATCAGTTTCAGCCCTGGTGTGCTATTAAAAATCTTGAGTACCATCTTCAGATTCCCGGAAAAACCTCCCGATCATTGCCATCACCGCCTACGCCATGAGCGGAGATGAAAAAAGAGCGCTGGATGCAGGTTGTGACGATTACCTTTCCAAACCGGTAAGCAGGGAGGAGTTGATGGAAAAAATCAAGCAATTCGGTATTGTAAATTAATCTCTTCCAGTGCAACCTTTTTTCTAATTTTGAGTACTGAATAAAGAGGGATTTTCAAGCAACAAGCATGCAGAAAGTTATCTTTCTTACTATATGTATTTTGGTGTGGCCCTGCCTGGGGTTTCCTGAAGGCTCCAAACAGATTTATATCGGCACGCATCAGACCGAACTCTATTTGTGCAACGATTTTGTCGGAAAGTGCAATAACGGCAACGGAGACCGGACACAGTTTGCCATTTATAACTGTACCCCTCCCGACAGGCTTTACTTTGTCACTGCCTCAAATGACGAAACTGTCTATCTTGGGTTTCAGGGGAGTGGAGCCGGAGGCCAGAACCATATCGTTTTTCGGATCAAGAATGCAGGAGGAACGATTGTTCGCAGTCAGGCAAACCTCCCTACCAGTGGAGCCGGATTCATCAATACAATCGCAGAAGCCCGTGTAGGGCCTGTCCAGTTTTATGGAGGCGGAGGCTATAATGCCATCAGTTTTCATCCTTCGGCTCCGGGAGCTTATTACATCGAATTCGACCGGGTTAATAATACATCGGGGAACACCTCCATCGGTAGTTTCGTTATGAATTTAATTGACATTACCGTGGCCGACACCGTTGCCATGGTGGCAAAACCCGGAAGAGTTTACTCCAAGGCCTGGCAGCTGCAGGAAAGTGGCTCGGCTAACTGTTCAGCAACCTTTTATATCTATTCCAACGACAGCATTGTCACCTCACTGGAGCAGAATAGTCTGGACGGGGGGGTATGGGTGACTTTTTGCAACCAGTTCGGCTGTGCCAATACCGGGAATTTTCAAGAAGACCGGAAATCTCTGAACAACCAGCAGGCCTTTGTTCCACAGTACAACATTTTTCTGAATCCTCCCGATGCCAGCCTTTTTCCGGCTGCGACAACCCTGGGCCAGGTAATTCCACCGGTAACAGGAGACCGGTTTTGCAATAACGGCAACATCCTCTTTCACGTAACCGTAAATAAGCCGGGAAATGTCATCATCGGGCTGGATTTCGCCTCGCCGTATGTGACCCGCAGCCTGGCTGCCGTTGTCACTTACGGGGAGAATCTGATCAACTGGGACGGGCTGGACGGGACTTTACCGGTTGGAGTTCCTGTTCCCAACAATATCAACATCAACTTTACGGTCAGCTATATCAATGGATTAACCAACCTGCCCCTCTACGACGTAGAGAGTAACAACAACGGGTTCATTATCGGATTGGTGAGTCCGGCCGGAAGTACGCCGCTTGTATACTGGGACGACTCCAACATCCCGGGTGGAACCACCAACTTTACAGGTTGTCTCAGTCCCCCAGGATGTCATTCCTGGCCGAACGGGAACCTCCATACCATGAATACCTGGTGGTACAACGTCGCCACCACTACAGCACCGGTGGATATCACACAATGGCGGAATCCGCAGCCATTGGCATTCAATCCGGCTCCACCGCAGAGCTATTGTGCCGGGACCAGCGGTTGGTCTTTTTCGGTTACTGCGGATCCGAATACCGATGTATACCACTGGAGCTATACCGGGACAGGAGTCACTATCATTCAAACCAACCCTTCCGATGCCTTTATCACCGTGAATTTTGCATCAAACGCCACATCCGGAAATATCCAGGTATTCGGAACCAACGGCAACTGTACCAATCCCGGACCTACTCTTTCTCTGGCCATTACAATCAAACCCGTACCCAGTGTCAATTCGCCCTATACAAAATCTATCTGCTCCGGAACCTCTACCAATTTTCCCCTCTCCTCTACCCCTCCGGGTGCCAGTTTCAGCTGGACCTCACCGCCTCCCGTCTGCACACCGAATATCGTATCCTGTCCGCCAGGTAGTTCAGGCTCTACGATCAATGATCTCCTGACCCTGAGCAATCTCAATTCAGGAACTGTTACCTACCATGTGACCCCGGCATTAAACGGTTGCAACGGAACCATACAGGATATCGTAATCTCCGTGAATCCCCTTCCCAATGTCGTGATCAATTCAACCACCCCGACACTATGTTCGGGGGGTACCACCAACATTCTGCTCTCTTCAAGCGTACCGGGAGCGGTATTCAACTGGACTGCCGTAGCCAGTTCCCCGGCCGTGACCGGTTATTCCCCGTCCGGTAGTGGAAGTATCCTTGAAACCATCTCGAATTCGGGATTCACGGTAGAAACAGTGACCTATTCAATTACTCCTTCAGTGAATGGCTGTTCCCCGCTTAATCCAACTCCTTACACGGTGACTATTTACCCCATCCCGAATGTCATTATAAACTCAACCACCCCCTCTATCTGTTCTGCACAAACCACCAATATCCTGCTCTCCTCCTCGGTGTCAGGAGCGATCCTTAACTGGACTGGAACCGCCAGTTCACCCAACCTATCGGGGTATTCACCCACCGGCAGCGGCAATATCCTGGAGACCATCACCAATTCAGGATTCACAACAGAATGGGTGACCTACCAGGTCACCCCTACGGCTAACGGATGCTCCCCGGCTTCACCCACCACCTATGTGGTGACCGTATACCCGATTCCGGACCTGGTGATCACCTCCACCACACCCACGATCTGTTCCGGACAAACCACCGACATTCTCCTGAACTCATCCGTGAGCGGGACTGCCTTCCCCTGGACTGCAACGGCCAGCTCGCCTAACGTATCCGGTTACTCTCCCACAGGCAATGGCAACATCCTGGAGACCCTTTTCAATTCAGGATTTACAACCGAGACTGTAACTTACTCGATACTCCCGGTGGCCGACGGCTGTTCTCCATCTTCGCCTGCCAACTATACCGTCACCGTCTATCCTATTCCGGATGTCGTGATAAACTCCACCACTCCGTCCATCTGTTCAGGGCAAACAACCAACATCCTGCTCTCTTCTTCCGTGACCGGTACCACGTTAAACTGGACTGCCACGGCCAGCTCACTGAACATCACCGGATTCTCTCCCACAGGCAGCGGGAATATCATGGAAACCATCACCAATTCAGGATTCACAACGGAATGGGTGACCTACCAGGTCACCCCTGCGGCCAACGGATGCTCGCCTCCATCGCCTACCCCTTATATCGTGACCGTTTTTCCTATCCCCGATCTGATCATCACTTCCACCACGCCTTCGATCTGTTCGGGTGAAACAACCGATATTCAACTTACCTCTTCTGTAACAGGTACTACCTTCAACTGGACCGCTACAGGTAGTTCTGCCAACCTTTCCGGGTTCTCCCCCACCGGCAACGGCGATATCATGGAAACGATATTCAATTCGGGATTCACTACGGAATGGGTGACCTACCAGATCACCCCTTCAGCCAATGGCTGTCCCATGGCCACTCCGACCAACTATTCCGTTACCGTTTATCCGATCCCGGATGTGGTGATAAACTCCTCCACCCCATCCATCTGTTCCGGACAAACAACAAACATCCTGCTCTCCTCTTCCGTGACCGGCACCACTCTAAACTGGACCGCCACGGCCAGCTCTCCCAATATCTCCGGGTATTCTCTCTCGGGAAGCGGAAATATCCTCGAAACCATCGTTAATTCCGGTTTTACAACCGAAACCGTGACCTATGTCATTGTACCCCTGGCAAACGGATGCACCCCAGCGGCACCCACTCCTTATACTGTCACCGTATTCCCGGTAGCCAATGTGAACTTCACACCCTCGTCGCAGGTAATTTGCAGCGGAAAAACAACCGGGATCACCATTGCCTCAAATGTAACAGGGGCATCCTTCAACTGGACAGCAACCGGAAGTTCTCCCGCTGTCTCAGGGTATTCCAATGGGTCCGGATCAGTAATCCAGCAAACCCTTGTTAATTCCGGATATATGATGCCCACCGTGACTTACCAGGTCACCCCCACGGCCAATGGATGTGTGGGAACCCCAAATTCGGTCGTCGTCACGGTCAATCCCCATCCCGTGGTCTCCTTCGCCGTTTGTTTCGATACCCTCACCACTCCCCAGGCACAACCTTTTATATTGAAAGGGGCTGTCCCCTCCGGAGGCGCCTTCACGGGAACGGGAATAGCCGGATCTACTTTCTTCCCGGCCATTGCCGGAGTCGGAACCCACCACATCCGGTATACCTACACCAACAACTTCGGTTGTGTCGACAGTGCATCCCGTACGATCCATATCGTAAATCCCGTGTCCTATACCTGTGGAGATACCCTTACCGATCCCCGTGACAACAAGAAATATCC
>QYQJ01000194.1 GCA_007280875.1 Bacteroidota bacterium | reverse complement strand
ATTCCTCCTGGGAGACGGTGACCATCCCGCACGACTGGGCAATCGAAGGACCCTGGATCGTGGATGGGGACGCGAATACTGGAAAGCTGCCCTGGAAAGGGGAGGGATGGTACAGGACAAAAATTCAGATCCCGGAACATGATGCCGGGAAACGGATCTACCTGCTGTGCGATGGGATCATGGCCTTTCCGGAGATTTTTGTGAATGGGCGCCTGGCCGGCCGATGGGATTACGGATACAATTCATTCTGGGTTGATATTACCGATTACATTACTGCCGGAAAGGAAAACACACTGGCGATCCATGTCGATACGCGGCAGCATGAGAGTCGCTGGTATCCCGGTGCCGGGATTTACCGCAAGATCCGGATGATCGCTGTGAATCCCGTTCACGTGGATAGTTGGGGAATTTCTATTACCACCCCTGTGATTGGACTTCAATCGGCAACCATCCGGATCGCTGCCACTATTGCGAACTGTTCACCTCAGGCTGAGGAGGTCTGGGTCGAACACACCATTCTGTCCCCTGATGGCATCCAGGTCGCAAAGAAAGAGCTCACCGGGAAAATCGGACCATACGGCAAGTTGGCTCTTGAATCCATGATAGCTGTTTCTGATCCCGTGCTATGGGATGTCGACAACCCGGCTTTGTATACCCTGATCACAGAGGTTTACCAAGGTCAGGACCGCGTTGATTCTGTTCAAACCATCTTCGGGATCAGGGATTTCTACTTTACGGCCGACAGCGGTTTTTACCTGAATGGACGACGACTCCAGCTCCGGGGAGTCAATCTTCACCATGACCTCGGACCGCTGGGGGCTGCTTTCAACGAACGGGCCATGGAACGTCAGCTGGAGATCATGAAAGGGATGGGCTGTAATGCCATCCGTACCAGTCACAATCCTCCGGCTCCGGAAGTCCTGGACCTGTGTGATCAAATGGGGATCCTGGTGTTCGACGAGGTGTTTGATAAATATGATGCCAAAGCGGATATCACCGACACCACTGATTTTGATGATTTCGCCCACCGGAATATCCGGAATTTCATCCTGCGTGACCGGAATCACCCTTCGGTATTCATCTGGAGTGTGGGCAATGAAATCGGGGATGTACAATGGAATAAACATAATGGGTTTCAAAAGCTTCAGACCATGATCGGGTATGTCCGAACCTATGATACCACCCGTCCTGTTACCCTGGTTTGCGACAGTTATAAAAGCGCTGCATTGCGCCACTTTGATTTCTATGACGTGCACGCCTGGAATTATGGCCGGAGGTATGCCCTTGCCAGGGAGCTGGAACCCGGCAAGGCGGTTGTCATAAGCGAATCGGCTTCCACCCTGAGTACCCGTGGCTTTTATGAATTCCCGCTACCCCGGGTGAAAACCGATTTCACCACCTCCCTGCAGGTAAGTTCTTACGACCTGAATGCTCCGGAATGGGCCGAACTGGCCGATGACGATTTCATGTGGCAGCAGCAGGAGCCCTATGTGGCAGGGGAATTCGTTTGGACAGGCTTTGACTACCTCGGGGAACCCACTCCTTACACCAACTACTGGGTCGGAACACAAGGCTGGTCCGATAGTCTGGCCTCCCGGAGCTCCTATTTCGGGATCGTGGACCTGTGCGGCATTCCGAAGGACCGGTACTACCTTTATAAAAGCTACTGGAGACCTGAGGAGACCACCATCCACATCCTGCCTCACTGGAACTGGGCGAACCGGATCGGGGATACCGTACCGGTATTTGTTTACACAAACGGGGATTGTGCCGAACTTTTTGTGAATGGTACATCGTATGGAAAAAAGTGCAAAGATCCCGGTTCAGATAAATCTGTTGAACGCTTCAGGTTGATGTGGTATGATGTGCTCTATCAGCCGGGAGAGGTGACGGCTGTAGCTTACAAAGAGGGAAAAGTCATCGCCCAAGCGTCCGTAAAAACGGCAGGAAAGCCCGCGCAGTTGAAGCTGACTCCTGACCGGACACGCCTGCATGCCGATGGAGAGGATCTGTCCTTTATCCTGGTTGAAGTGGTTGATGAAAATGGTAATTTATGCCCGCTGGCCGATAATCTGGTTACGATCACGCTGACCGGCCCCGGTTTCATCGCAGGTGTCTGCAACGGCAATCCGCAATCCTTTCAGCCGTTTCAATCTGATACGGTGAGCCTGTTTTACGGAAAAGCGATGATCCTTGTCGGATCTGAACAAATACCGGGCGTGGTAGAGGTCGAAGTAAGCGCCGAAGGAATGAGAAAGGAAAAAGTAACTCTGGTAATTGAATAGTAAATTACTCGTAAACTATATTATTTCAAAGGTACTCGTGATTGATTCTCAATTCGTAATTCTACATTCGTAATTCGTTATTCAAAAGGTGGGACGTACTGGATTCGAACCAGTGACCTCTGCCGTGTGAAGGCAGCGCTCTGAACCGACTGAGCTAACGTCCCGAAACAGGAGTGCAAATATACATGATTTTCAAATTCCGATCTGTATCTCCTCTCCATATCCCGGGATCTCCGCTTTCACGCCGAACTGCCGGAGTAATTTCTCCGCCAGCGCTGCACGTGCTTTATCCTCCCCGTGAACCAGTACCACCCGGGGGTTGGACGGGGCGATGGCGCTGAACCACCGGAGCAGGTCCGTCTGTCCGGCATGGGCACTGAAGCCCCCCAGACTGTAAATCTTCGCTTTCACGGCAATGGATTCTCCCCAGATCTTGACAAACGGGGCTCCTTCTACAAGTCGCCGTCCCAGGGTCCCAACGGCCTGGTACCCGACGATCACCACCGATGTCTCCGGTTTCCACAGGTTATGGCGTAGATGATGAACAATACGGCCGGCGGTACACATGCCGGAGCCGGCAATGATCATGCAGGTGCCGGTTACTTCGTTGATCTGTTTCGATTGATCAGGGGTCTCTGTGAGATGGATTTTAGCCAGGTCTTTGCGGAACTGTCCGCGGAGGTTTAGTACCTGGGTCTCCTCATCATACAATTCTGGATGTTGCAGGTAGATCTTTGTCGCCTGGATCGCCATGGGGCTGTCGAGGTAAACGGGAAACGGCGGAAGGTTTTCCTTGTGGAATGCTTCACCCAGGTAATAGAGCAGGTCCTGCGTGCGGCCCACGGCAAACGAGGGGACCAGGATCTTCCCGCTTGATTCGATGGCTTTCAGGATGATGGTACGCGCCTCTTCAAGAGTAGCGCTAAGGGATCTATGGTCCCTGTCGCCGTAGGTTGATTCCATGAAGACCATATCGGCATCCGTGAAAGGTTCGGGATCTTTCACGATCGGGATCCCGGTGGCTCCCAGATCGCCGGAAAAAACGACTGACCGTTCCTTCCCGTCTTCCGTGGCGATGACTTTCAGGCTGACCGATCCCAGAATATGGCCGGCTTCCCTGGCAATCACGTGAATGCCTGGAGCCACCGGATAAGGTTGCAGGTAGGGTATGGCTACCATCTGCCGGATAACCTGCTCCACATCCTCCTTGTCATAGATGGGCTCCAGCATCTTTTTCCCCTGGCGCTGCAGCATCCGGTTGAGTTTCTCCAGATCGCTGGTATATACCTTGAGCGAATCCCGGAGGATCAATGCGGCTATTTCGATGGTGGCAGGAGTGGCATAGATGGCGTTGCCATACCCGGCCCGGATAGCCAGTGGAAGACGTCCGCAATGGTCCAGGTGGGCATGGGTCAGCACAATGGAATCGAGCCTTGTGAAATCAACCGGAGGAGCCGAACGGTTCAGTTTTTCGGCCTGCTTCCCTCCCTGGAACATGCCGCAATCGATCAGAATGTCGGCTTTGCTGGTCCGGACATGGTAGGCGCTTCCGGTCACTCCGCTGGCGGCTCCGTATAACGTTATCCTCATAAGAACAAAATAAACGGACCTAGAGTTTCTGGCTGTAAAAGTAGATAAAACATTGATTCCCGGTGTTTCCAGTCGGTACTCAAGATAAACCTAATTTTAGTATTTTTATCCGACTGAAAAGTTGAAAATAAAATGAAATCTATGAGTGCCCACCCGAAACAGACAATGTGTGTACACGCCTGGGATATCTTCGCCACGAAAAACAGGAACCTGAAAAATGCACTGCAGCCTCTGTTGACCCTTGCCTTACTGGCTGTCTGTGCCTGGCCGCTGATTGGAAGCCTGATGCTGGATGCTTGATGCTGGATGTTTATTCTTTCACTTTTTCAAACACCAAATCAGCCATTGGGAACACCGATTCTCCTAAATGGAGTAATACTCAATATATAAATCCGAGTGTTCATTGGTTTAACGTTTGGGCAAATATATTAAACATGCTCCTGTGATCACGGAAAGGAAAATCCCTCCCATGATGACACCAATGAAACCCGATATTCCCGGTATTGCAGTAGTCATCCAGCAGCTTCCCCATGCTATAGAACTTGCAAGAATCCATAAATAGGTTCTCCTGAATTGATGTTTTAAAAGAGGATATTGGAGTAACCCCCCTAGCAATCCTCCTAGTAGACCTATAATCAGTCTATCTGTCATATCACCACCAGGCAAATCGGGAAGGTCAACGCCAACTTCATTTCCGATCACCACCAGGATAAACGGAATTCCCAGTCCGAAGGTAGATGCCATACCCCACCAGCCAGTAATCTTCATCTGCTTTCGTAATAAAAATCCCCATTGTGAATACCCGACGGATGCTCCAACACAAAGTCCTAAAACCAGATTCGTTTCCTTAGGATAGATACTATTCACAAGGTATGCCACAACGAACGATAAGATAAGTCCCACCATCCATGAGATACTTGTAACTCCAATCCATTTTACCAGAAAAAATTTTGTTCCCATGTTTTTATTGATAAAAGTACGCAACTAACTCATGAGTTTGCTGGAAAAATCATTGTAAAGGAGTTGTAAAACAGCAAATGTTGAGTAATTCTCAGCATTGGATTCCTGTTTTTTTCTTTCTCCTTTCATTCATGAGAAAAACTCCCCTGAGCCGAAGTAAATTGCCATGAAAATGGCAAAATAGATAGTATTTTTACTGCTTGGAAAAGTATTGTGAAAAATACCTTCAACTCCTGGGTGTCAGAAAAGAGAGACCCGGTCTGGAGGCATTGAAGAGAATTATCCGGGCACATGCATCGACTGTCCCGTTTGAAAACATCTCCAAATTATTCTATAAAAAACGATCAGGCCTGACAAGTTTAATTGATTTTGAATTATACCTTGATGGCATTGAAAAGTACCATTTCGGAGGTACTTGCTATGCCAACAACTTCTATCTGAACCGGCTCCTCACCTGGCTGGGGTATGAGGTGAAACTCTGCGGGGCGGATATGAAGAATCCGGATGTTCATATCGTCAACATCGTAAAAATTGAGAACCGGGAATTTCTTGTCGACACCGGTTATGGCGCACCGTTTTCAGAGCCCTTTCCGTTAGACTTGTCAACCGATTATGAGATCATCATAGGAAATGAACGATATGTGCTGAAACCCCGGGATGACAACAACCGTCATCAGATGGGACTCTTCCGGGACGGTATGCTGAAACATGGTTATTGTATCAATCCCACACCCAGGCAGATCGGGGAATTTCTACAGGTGATAGCGAATTCATTCAGAGAGGAGGCAACATTCATGAATGCCCTGCTGATAACCAGGTTTGAAGGGGATCTGTTTTTATCTATCCGAAATCTTACTGTCACCGAATTTACCCGGAGTGCTGCGAACCACCAGACCCTGGGCTCCCGGGAACAGCTTGCACGGGTAATTGAACGGCGTGTTGGTATTTCCGAAGGGATTGTTCTGGAAAGCCTGGAGGGATTGCAACTGGCAGGTGATGCATGGAGCTAAGAAAGTGCAAGATGCAAAGTGCAAAATGGTAAAATTATTGCCCACTGCAAACTGCCAACTTCTTCTCTATCCCTCCGGCCACCGCTTAAACCCCACCACCCTGTCGATGCTCACAAACATCTCCTTCTGCTATGGTGGTTTCAATTTCAGCGGTAGCTGATTCTGTATCTGATTCTCCTTATATTCGATAAACCATCAAATGGATAGTGTACCTTGAATTTTAAAACAGCCCTTATGAACCCGGAAAATTAGACAAAAAAGTAATTCTCTCCACCCTGTGGATCTTTGCAACACTGAATTACATGTACTGTGATTTAATGGGATTGATGGATGCGGGATCATAGAGGTGTTGACCACAGCATTTATTGTCTGGTATGCCTGGAAATGGAATGAGCATGAAACTATTCCGGCGAATTAAACCATAGAGCAGTAAGAGACGTTGCGAATGCTGACGGAATAGTGGATAAATTAGCTACTTTTGCTTGCTACCTTCTTCCTGAAATCCGCTTTCCCGGTGAAGACCTCTCCCCTTGATCCGTTTGTCAGCTCCAAATTCCGGTTCTGGTCCTTCCTGGCCATGGCACTGCTTGTGGTGGTGCACGAGTATAACCTAAACATCCGCTACCTGCAGCCCTGGACGCTTCCCGGGGAAGCGCTGACGCTGACCGGCTTCACGGAATACTTCCTGGCCGACGGGCTCCTCCGCTTCCGGATCCCGATGCTCTTTATCATCTCGGGATTCCTCTTTGCCATGAACGATTACCGGCCCTATAAGCAGCGGGCCTGGAAGCGGTTTCGCACCCTTATTGTCCCCTACCTGATCTGGAGCGCTCTGGGGATTCTCTTGGTCTGGTTCCTCGAATTCTGGCCCTACGGCAGGGAACTGGTAGCCAATTCCAATGTGGTGCAGATCGACAATTCCCGTGATCTGATCCACCAGTACCGGTGGTACGAATTGCTCTTCCGCTGGCTCTTCCTTCCGATTCCTTACCAGCTCTGGTTTATCCGGGTGCTCTTCTTTTACAACCTGGCCTACCCACTTATCCTGTGGTGCCTAAACCACAACGTCGCCCGGTGGATATTTCTCTCCGTTGCCACCCTCCTCTGGTTGGGAACAGCCGGGTTCATCATTTTCGAAGGAGAGGGGCTGCTTTTCTTCACCCTGGGAGTGTGGATCCGGAAAACCGGTTTCAACATTGAAACACCCCCGAAGCTGTTGAACCCCCTGTGGTGGGGCATCGCCTTTGTGACCCTGGCGGCGGCCAAGACCATCCTGGCCTTTACAGGCGAACCCTGGCTTGGGAAAGGCATCTACCCTTCCCTGACCCTGATGCACAAGGTGATGATCTTCAGTGGACTCGTGACCTGCTGGTATGGGTTCGACAATCTGGTCAGGTGGGCCATGGCCCGGCGCTGGTTCGTCTGGCTGGTTGCTTTCTCGTTCATCATTTATGTCGCACATGCACCGATGGTCGCCTTTTGCATCGATCCTGTGATTGACTTCTTCCGCCCATCGCCCTATGCCCGGATGTGGGCCTTTATGACCCTGCCGGTACTTATCCTCTCTTTTTGTATCGGAACCGGATGGGTGTTGCGGACATTGGCGCCGAAGGTGTATGGGGTACTGACGGGTGGTAGGGGATTCTAAGTAGGGAGGTCCCTCATGGTCCAGGATCCCGGTTTGGGTCAGACCATACAATCACACCCGATCAAGGCGTTATAGGCCATTCAGAGCACCTTCTGTTTGAACAGTGCCTTGGTGGTCTTCTTCACAAAATCATAGATCAGCGGGGGTGTTTACCACCCTGGTTTCCACTCCCAGCAAGGTAAATGCCAGCAGTGCATCAACCTTCAGTGTATCTATCCGGGCAATAAACTTTTCGGTACTACCCAGGTCTTCAGCAGTTACATTGGCATAAGAAGGGATGGCGTTGTAACCCTTTTGTTTCAAAGCGTTGACCATGGCATCTTCAAACTGCTTTTTGATCTCGGTCTGCTCAATCTTGGCCAAAACCATGATAGTCCGGTATTTCATGCCCGATGCATTGTCCTGGGAATTGACCGTGTGGCAACACAATGATGCAAGGACAAGAAGAGCAGTAATGCCTGACTTGAATCTGAATAGGCTGGCGGAAGATTTAACTTTCATACTGATGGCTTATTAGGTTTTTCTCTGCAATATTACCAATATAGCCGGAATTGTTAAATAACTTGTTAGGTCAATAATGAGGCTGGATTTGGCGAATTGAAGCGGACCGGCGGACAAGCGGACAAGCGGACAGGTGGATTTCTGTCTGCCAACTGCCAACTGCCAACTGAGGACTGCCTACTGAAATTCGTAAATCTAAAATCGAATCATTCGGAAATCAACCCCGCCCTGTTCTCCCTGAACCACCCTATCGCCTCCCGGATCCCCTCCTCAATAGGCGTCTGTGGTAATGCTAATGCTTCAACAGCCTTTTGCCCTGAATAATAGTTCCCAAGGCATAAAAGACGGGCATTGACGAGGTTCAAGGGAGCCGGTTTGCGGAAGACCTTTTCAAACAGAGTACCCCCTGCTCCGATCGTCTTTAAAACCCATCCTGGCAGACCCACAGAGGATGGTGATTCCCCGGTGACTTCGTTCAGCAGGGAAAAGAATTCCCGGTATGTAATGTTTTCATTCGCCAGCAGATAGCACTCTCCTATCCGACCCATGGTGAGGGCATTGCAGGTGGCGATGGCTGCATCGCGCACATGGATGAAATTCTTCCCTCCGGGAGGAGAGACCTGAACCTTTTTCCCCATCCCCATCACGATGATCTGCCCGCTGCTGGGTTTCGAGTCGTACGGTCCGATCATAAAGGCGGGATTGACCACAATGGCCGGAAGGTGGTTCTGTTCCACTTCTGCCAGCACCAACTGCTGGGCCACGAACTTGCTGATTATATACCCGGAGCCGATCCTGAAACCGTTGAACTCGAACAGCTCAGTGCCTGGCTTTTCCTTCGTCCCGTTCCCGAATGCGTTGGCGGAACTGACAAAGACAAACCGTTTCACCTCATGCCTTTTCACCGCAGCCATCACATGCTGCGTCCCGTGCACATTTACCGCCTCGTAATGAGCATACGCGGTCGGCCACTGGCTGGTATTGGCGGCTGAGTGAATGACGTAATCACATCCCTCCACTGCATGGTCAACAACCTCGGGATCCAGAATGTCCCCAGTCACTCGTTCAAAAGGCACCCCCATTATCCCCATGAGGTCACTGGTTTCCCGGGCTAATATCCGCACCCGGTAAGCCCGCCCGACCAGTTCCCTGACGATGTTCGCCCCGAGGAGTCCGTTGGCCCCTGTAACAAGTACCTTCATATTGATCTCCGATTGATTCGATTTTCGATTTACGAATT
>QYQJ01000084.1 GCA_007280875.1 Bacteroidota bacterium | reverse complement strand
CCCTCGCCCCTCGTCCCTCATCCCTTTACCTAATCCTTAAGCTTAGAAAGGATAGCAGAGGTCGAGTACCCTTCCGTCAACGGAATGGTCACCACCTCGCCTCCCCGTGCCAGGACGATATCGTGCCCGGCGATTTCATCGGTTTTGTAGTCGGCACCCTTCACCAGTATATCCGGTTGAACGGCAGTGATCAGATCATAGGGAGTCTCTTCATCGAAAATCACGACGGCTGTGACGAAAGAGAGGGAAGCCAGGATCAGGGCCCGTGCCTCTTCGCAGGTGACAGGCCGTCCGGCTCCCTTGAGTTTTCTGACCGAACTGTCGGAGTTCAGGCCGATCACCAGTACATCCCCCAGGTCGGCAGCCTTCGACAGGTATTCGATGTGTCCCAGGTGAAGCAGATCGAAACAGCCGTTGGTGAAGACGATCTTTTTGTCCTGGAATCGCCAAACGTTGCACTGGTAGCGGATCTGATCGCGGGTGAACAGCCTGGTTTTAATCCGTTCGATTCGTTCCATGATGCCGTTTGTTAAAGGTAAGAAGTAGCAGTGATATCCCTCCTACCACCAGGATCATCAGGGTTTGAGTGACCCATACAATCCAGCCAAGCGCCAACCCGGTCACCAGGGCAATGCCGTATAGCCTGAGGGTCTCCTGGATCAATGCCGGATAAAGCCCGATCCCACCCGGCGTGATCATGATACCGATGCTTCCGAGAACCAGTGCCGACAGGCCCGCTCCGAGCGGGAGATGAGAGGTCTCCGGGAAACAGAAAAAGCAGACATAGAGCATCAGGAAGTAAAGGGTCCAGATAAGGAGGGAATAGAGGATGAATAGCCATGGCCGCCGGATCTGCGTCAGAGACTTTAATCCTTCACAGAAACCGATTACCAGGTTCTTGATCTTCCGGTACAGGGTGAACTGCTGCAATCTTTTCCGAAAGATAAAAAAGAGTATGACCAGAAGGGCGAAAAAGCTTCCCACCGTGGAATAAAGGAGACGGGAATAATGAATCGCACCAAACTTCTCAACAAGTTTGGGATAGATGGTCTCATCCAGGTAATCCCGGATAGTCCCGAGCTGAGTCACGATCATCAGGATAAAGAGCAGAAAAAAGAACAGCATATCGATGGCTCGCTCGGTGATCACGGTCCCGAGTGACCGGTTAAACGGGATCTTCTCGTACCTTGACAGAATCCCGCAACGGGTCACCTCCCCCAGCCTCGGGAATGCCAGGTTGGCCAGGTACCCGATCATTACTGCATAGAAGGTGGTCTTTACGCGGGGTTTGTATCCCATAGGCACCATGAACATGATCCAGCGCAGAGCCCGCAACAAATGGCTGAGAATCCCCAGGATCAGGGCCAGGATCACCCAGTTGTAATTGGCTGTGCGGAAGGCTTTGATGATCTCCTGTTTTTCCATTTCCGTAAGGTCCTTCAAGGATAGCCAGATGATCAGGATGCCCAGTCCGAGAAAGAACACAAACTTCAGGATGGTCGTGACCCCTGCCTTAAAGGGTTTGGCTTCTTCGGAGTTGGATGGCATCAGGTAAAAATTAGTTTGGAGGGAGCTGGTTCCGGGGATCGGGAATGACGATCGTTGGTTTGAAGGTTTTTGCCTCCTCAAAATCCAGTAATGCATAGGAGGCGACGATCACCAGATCGCCTTTTATAAACTTGCGGGCGGCAGCGCCGTTCAGACAGATTAAACCGCTTCCGTGTGCCCCTTTGATCACATAGGTTTCAATCCGTTCCCCGTTATTGATATTCAGCACATGCACCTTCTCGAATTCAATG
Organism: Bacteroidota bacterium; assembly: GCA_007280875.1. Classification (GTDB taxonomy): domain Bacteria; phylum Bacteroidota; class Bacteroidia; order Bacteroidales; family FEN-979; genus QYOJ01. Next base: position 40,235 of record QYQJ01000084.1, on the reverse strand, counting down.
ATATTGGAAGCCTCCATTAATGCTTCATCAATGGTGATACTTCCCACGTAGTCGATGTTTGCTTCCGTAACCGTAGCCCGGTGTATCTTCGACTTGAGTACCTCGATTTTCATCCCGCAAAATTACGAAAAAAGTTCCATATTATCGATCAGGCGAATCTCTCCAAGGTAGAGGGCGGTGCAGGCCAGAATCTGTTCCGGGCAGTCCCAGGAGCCGACCGGGAGAAGGGTTTGTTTGTCGACGATCTCAAAGTAGTCGATCCGAAATTCCGGAGTTTCAGCCAGTCGTTTCTGCGCCATCACCTGAAGTTTCTTTACAGGTACAGAGCCCGCATTAGCTTTGGTGAACATGAGCACATCGTAGATCCGGGAAGCCAGCTGACGCTCGGAAATGGACAGCATGAGATTGCGGCTGCTCATGGCGAGGCCGTCAGATTCCCGTACCGTTTCACAGGGGACGATCTCCACCGGGAGCTGCAGGGCCTCAACCATATGCCGGATAACGGTCAGTTGCTGAAAATCTTTTTTCCCGAAGTATGCCCTGGCAGGACGAATGATGTCAAAAAATTTCCTGACGACAACGGCTACCCCGTTGAAATGACCGGGTCTGTACTTTCCCTCCATCACCTTGTCGAGCCGGCCGAAGTCGAGATCCATCCGGGACTCCTCCCCGGGCGGATACATCTCATCCACTTCGGGGGCAAAAAGGATATCGATCTCCTCTTCTGTCAGTAATTTTGAATCCTGCTCTATCATCCGGGGATAGCCGGTCAGATCCTGCTGGTTGGTAAACTGGATCGGATTGACAAAGATGCTGCATACGGTGACATCATTCTCCTGTTTTGATCTCCTGAGCAATGAAAGATGCCCGTCATGAAGAGCCCCCATCGTGGGAACAAATCCAATCGACAGATTCTTATCCAGATAGCCCTGCAGCTCTTTCTGTATGTCCTTAATAAGAATATAGGTATTCATAATTCCACGATCTTGTTCTTGATGGCAAACTTCACCATCTCAACGGTCGATTTTAATCCTAACTTTTTAACAATGTGATTTTTATGTGACTCGACAGTACGGATACTGATGGCCAGCCTGTGACCGATCTCCTTATTGTTATATCCTTCAGCAAATAACTTCAGGATCTCCTGTTCGCGGATGGTAAGAAGTTGAGGACTTCCTTCCGTACTCCCCTCGGATTGAGTGGCCTGCCGCAGGAAACTTTTCAGGATGACCTTGGAGATCGATTCGCTGAAAAACTCATGTCCTTCGCGGATGGCATAAATGGCATCGAGCAGTTCCTGCCGGGATGTGTTCTTTGGAAGATAGCCACGGGCACCTGCTTTCATGGCATTGAAAACAAAATCTTCATGGGTGTACATGCTCAGGATCAGTACCCGGATCTCCGGGTGGCTCCGGTTGAGCATGCGCGTCAGTTCAATTCCGGAGATGTCGGGGAGCGAAATATCCATCAGGATTATATCGGGATGTTTCGCATCGATAATCGTGAGCAGCTCGTTCCCGTTATTTGCTTCGCCGATAATACGGATATCGGGAATGCCGGCCAGAAGGGCTTTTATGCCGTCTCTTACAAGTTGATGATCGTCTACAAGGAAAATGTCTGTTTGCTCCATGAATTAAGGAAATAACGGGATGTTTATCGTGATCCGGGTGCCTTCATTCACATGGGATTCAATATCGATGGATCCGTTCAGGAGGTTGACACGTTCACGCATATTGTTCATGCCATGTCCCGACCCGGTTTGTACCTCCCGGGGATTGAAGCCCTTGCCATCATCACGGATCTTGAAGAGGACCTCTTCTTTCTGCCGGATCAGAACCAGCTCGACCCGGGTAGCCCGTGCATGCTTCACCGTGTTGTTGATCGCCTCCTGAGCAATCCGGAAGATATAGGTTTTGATCGTCTTGTTCAGTGATTCAAAGTCCCCTTTGAAGTCAAGGGAGATCTTCAAACCGGTTTGATCGCTGGTCTCCACACAGAGGTTCCGGATGGCAAAAATGATTCCGAAAGCTTCCAGAACGCTGGGCATCAGGTTATTACTCATCCGGCGGATTTCTTCAACGATCTGGTCGAAATCGGTCCGGATCCTGGAAATTTGCTCCTTCATCACCTTTTCATCCATGTAGAGCAGGCTCTCGAGTTTCATTTTAACCGAAACCAGGGACTGTCCGATTCCGTCGTGCAATTCCCTCGAAAGCCGCTGCCGCTCCTTCTCTTCCCCTTCGATGAATGATTTCAGACTGTGGAACGGATCGTGATCCGGAGCCTGCAGATCCACGCTATTTTTATTAATTTTGGTCAATCCGGAATCGGTCATTCGATGGGACAAACTTACTAAAATTCCGGCTCTATACAGAAAAACAAACCAAATGAGATCCCTGAACATCCTTTCGCTCCTGGTCTGCTGGCTCCTGTCAGTCCATGTCAGGGGGCAGGCCCCGACGGTCACCTACGTACAAGATCCTCATGCCAACCCCCCCGACCAGGTCGTCTCCCTGCGGCATGTGGAGGCCTCACTGAAATTTGAACCAGCAGCCGGAAAAGTGATCGGGGAGGCGAAGATACGTTTCGTACCCCTTGGCTACCGGACTGACTCCATCGTCTTCCTGACACCCGGTTTTAGCATGGAAGGGATCCGGCTCGACGGGCAGGATGTTTCATTCACCTGTGACGGGAAAACGACGGTGGTCTTTCCGGATCCGGAAATGAAAAAGGGAGAGGAGTACACCCTCTCGATGACCTACGAATCGACTCCCATAGCTACGGGGATCTATTTTGTGGGCTGGAGGCCGGAGGAAGATGGCAAACGCAGGCAAATCTGGGCTCACCGCCCCTTTGGATGGCTTCCGTATATAGACGGACGGGTAACCATGGATCTCCGGATCACGTTCGACAGCAACTTCTCCGTATTCACCAACGGGGTCCGGGTTTCGAAAAAAGAGCATGGCGACGGGACCACCACCTGGCATTACCGGCTTGAACCGGATCACCCCTATTTTTCGACAGCACTCGGCATCGGGGATTACGATTACAAAGAAGACCGGACCAACAGAGGTATTCCGTTGGAGTTGCTTTACTACAGGGGGATGGACAAGAAGGTGGGGCCTACTTATCAGTTTACAAGGGAGATGTTCGTTTTTTTCGAAAAGGAGATGGGGATTCCCTATCCTTATCAGGTTTACCGTGACATACCTGTAATCGATTACATGTATGGTGGGATGGAGTGCACTACCTCCACCATCTTCGGTGATTACATGCTGATCGATCCGCGCGCTTACTGGCAGCGGAATTACATCAACGTCAATGCCCATGAACTGGCCCATCAGTGGTTCGGCGATTACATCGGCCACCTGGCCCATCAGGACGTCTGGCTTACCGAAAGTTTCGGAACCTATTACGCCAAGATTTTTGAACGGTCGGTTTTCGGGGAGGATTATTATGAGAATATGGTCCGGGAAGAGCAACTGGCCGCACTGCAGGCATCCAGGGAAAATGATTACCCGGTAGTAAGCAGCCGGGGCGGTCGGGCCCGGATCTATGATAAGGGATCGGCGGTACTGGGAATGCTGCGCGATGTCGTGGGCGATCAGCTCTTCCGGGATGTGATCGAGGCTTACCTGTTGAATTTCGGCGGAGGATCGGCCGAAACCGGGGACTTTCTCCGGACCGTATACGATGTGACCGGGCGCAGTTACGATTGGTTCTTCGATCAGTGGCTCCTGCGCCCGGGCGAACCTCACTATGAAGTCGGCTACAGGGTACTGGACGACACGACAGGGCAGCGCAGCACATTTATCCGGGTGGAACAGGTTCAACCGGTAAACGAGCTGACAGGCCTCTTCAGGATGCCGGTCTGGATTCAGGTCTGGTATACTGATGGAACGGCTGACTCCCTGCAGGTATCGATTGAAAAAAGGGTGGAGGAGGTACGGATACCCAATCCTTGGAAGAAGCGGATCGACTACCTGCTGTTTGATCCAGGGAACCGGATCCTGAAGCAGGTGACCTTTGATAAAACACCGGCAGAACTTGCCTCCCAGGTCCTGAAAGCACCCCATATGATTGACCGGTATGATGCCCTGGCAGCCCTGCGTACGGTTCCGCTGGCAGAGAAACGGGACCTGCTGATCCAATGTTACGGGCAGGAGAGCTTCCACCTGACCCGGTCTGAGATCCTGCGACAGCTGGCCGCCGATACCCTTTCCGGAACCCGGGAGCTTTTTCGGCAGGCAATGCACGACCCGGATGCTGAAGTCCGCAAAACGGTATTGCTGGCACTGGACCCGATTCCAATCACCCTGAAGGAGGATGCGGAAACCCTTCTCCACGATTCCTCCTACCTGAATGTAGAACTGGCCCTGAGCCGGTTGTGCAGGCAGTTCTCATGGGAAGCCAATAATTACCTGGAGGAGACGGCCGGTGAGAGGGGATGGAGGGGAAAGAATATCCGGATGAAATGGTTGCAGATCGCCATCGAAAACTGGAAGCTGGAATATCTTCCGGAACTGATCTCCTACACGGCTCCCGGTCAGGAATTTGAAACCCGTATGAATGCCTTCTCCACACTGAAACAGTTGGGATACATTGACGAAACCATCGCCAGGAATGCGAAAGAGGCAACCCGGCACTGGAACAATAAACTGGCCGATGCTGCCCGTGATTTCCTCAGCTTTTTTGCACAGATAGACGAATACAGGGAGCTGACCGATGACTAAACACCGCATCATAACCCGTACTGTTTTACTGATCTCATTTGTTAGCTTCTTCAACGACATCGCCAGTGAGATGCTCTATCCCGTACTGCCGGTTTACCTGCGATCGATCGGTTTCTCCGTCCTGTTGATTGGGATCCTGGAGGGAATTGCGGAGGCAACGGCGGGGTTGAGCAAAGGCTATTTCGGGAACCTTTCCGACTTGAAACAGAAACGGTTACCCTTCATCCGGGTGGGATATGCCCTCAGCGCCCTGTCGAAACCGCTGATGGCGGTATTTATCTACCCGCTCTGGATCTTTTTTGCCCGCACCCTGGACCGCCTGGGCAAGGGGATCCGTACCGGCTCCAGGGATGCCATCCTCAGCGATGAAACAACCCGGGAACACAAAGGAAAAGTTTTCGGATTTCACCGGGGGATGGATACCCTGGGAGCCGCTATTGGCCCGGGCCTCGCGCTGGGTTACCTCTTCTTCTTTCCTGAACGGTACCGGTGGCTCTTCTTTCTGGCTTTTATTCCCGGTCTGATGGCTATCCTGCTGACCTTATTCATCCGGGAGAAAAAAAAACCTGAACCGGAAAGACCGAGCAATGGCATCCATTTCCTCTCCTATTTTTCATACTGGAGGAAAGCCATTCCGGGATACCGCCTCCTGGTGGCGGGTCTTCTCTTATTCACCCTGTTCAACAGCTCGGATGTATTCCTGTTACTCGCAGTTAAAGAACAGGGACTCTCGGATATCCGGATGATCGGTGTCTACATCTTTTATAACCTGGTCTTTGCCCTGATGTCCTATCCCATTGGCTGGCTGGCCGACCGCATCGGCCTCAAAACCATGCTGATCATCGGATTGGCCCTATTCAGCGCCGTCTATTTCGGATTCGGCTGGGCAGGATCCATACTGGTCTTTGGCATCCTCTTCTTTGGGTATGGCCTCTATGCAGCCTGTACCGACGGCATCTCCAGGGCGTTGATAACCAACCTGGCCAACCGCGGAGATACGGCAACGGCGATCGGATTCTATACCAGCTTCTCCAGTCTGATGACACTGCTGGCCAGCAGCCTGGCCGGCCTGATCTGGTTTACCCTGGGAGCGCGATGGATGTTCATCATCTCGGCCACAGGAGTGGCTATCACTGTCCTCTACTTCCTGGTAGCTGTGACAAGGAGAAAACCAGTTAAAAAGTAATGTCGTAAATGTAATTCTCGTGCCGGTATCCCGGGAGGTCTCGGTACCAGTCGGGATAGGAGTTCCCGGAGGACTCGCACCATTCGGCAAAGTGATAGTATCCCCACAGGATCTCAATGGTTTCGTAGGTATAGTGATATTTCTCCGTGATATTGGTTGCCCAGAGGAGGTTCTTGGATGTTTTATAGTACCTCCCTAAGGCGGGGTCGGAGTCGTCATCGGCAGTTCCGAAATAAGCCGGATTGGCCAGAGATGTAGGGATGTAATCGGGCATATGGATCTCGAGGTTCCGGTCGAGGTTCTTGATCAGGAAGGGATTGTAAGGAGGAGGTCCCACCACCTGCTGATCCTGGGGGATGGCAAAGTGGATATGGATAAAGACCGAGTCGGAATGGCCTGCCGGATAATTGGGTAATGTATTGAACTCAGTTCGCTGACCCACCCGGTGGATGATGTTATCAGCGTTATCCCAGACGATGATCACGGCATTCGCCTGGGAGCTCTCCGTCCCGTTCTCATTGAGTTTGATATAATTGAATTTATAGACATATCCACTCACAGAGGCGATGGTAACTGGTTGAACCTGGTCTATCTGGAATCCGAATCCGTTTTTTAATGTCGCTCCGGCGGCCCTAAGGTAGAATTTCGGATGGATATCCACCACCTGGTTTCGTGCGTTGGTGATGATCCGGTACTGGTAATCAATCACGGCATCGTTCATGTCGTAATCGCCCTGGTATGGCCAGAGGTCTTCAAAGATCAGGGTACCGAAACCGGAAGCTTCCGGATACCAGCTAACGAATGCCCGGGATCCGTCCGAAGGAAAATCGTCCAGCTGATCAGCCACCCCGTCACCATCCGAATCATCGGGGGAAATATATCCGCTTCCTTCCGGATTGCACTCTCCGGTAGGAATATACGCGGATGCATCGGCAAGCGGTTTTAACGAGGCGCTATCCCGGAAATTTTCAGGATAACTGCCGGAAAGAAGGGTCCCGTCAGGGGTAAGCATCTCCATTGCCCCGATGACATATTTCTGGGCCCCGATGATGGCTCCGGAGGAGGTACATTTGATAACACTGGTTGAGCCAACTCCCGTAAGGTTATTTTTCATCAGAAACACAGAAGTGGAGATCATCGATTGGTTTTGCAATGTCAACCTGGCCCCTTCAGTTATCGTGACTCCCAGAACTCCCTGGAGATATCCGTGATTGGCCTTGTAGATCATCGTATTGAAAACCACTTCGTTATTACTTTTAATGAGGCAATTGTTCTGCACCGTTTTTCCGTTGAAAAAGATGTTTCCGAACACCTCGGTCGTGCCGTTGTTTTTCACATTGCCATTGACCACCCAGTCGCTGTTCACAGTCAGGGATCCATAGTTCTCCAGTTCACTCGACGTGGCCCCGATGGTATACTGGCCGTTGATCAGCAGATTTCCCATGTTACGCAGCAAGCCCGGATGGGTAAAATTATTATTGATCCGGAGGATTCCGAAGTTTTCAAGGGTTGCATTGTGAATCATGGAGATGGATCCGATGGTGACCTGTCCGTTCCCGTAGATTACCATCGAACAGTTGCGGCTCATGCTGAGCGAGCTGATGGTAGCCGATCCGGTACCTGTCACGAGGAGTTTGCAGATATTTTCTTCCTGGCCCATGCTGATGGTCCCGGTAAAGGTGCCGCACACTTTCAGGGTTCCGTGCTGGATAGTGATATGCCCGCTATAGCTATCGGTAATGCAGTAGGTCTGACCATCACTGATCACAAAGGAACCACTTCCTGTGAGCCATCCGTCGCACCCCGACAGGCAATCGGGCCAGGGGGCAACTACCGGTGTTTGTTTGGTGCCCGACGTTTCGACGAAAGTATAGTTAATCTCATTCTGAACAGGGACCTCAACGGTTTGATCATATCCATAAAGTGTGGTGAGGCGCAGAAAAATAGAAGTGATGGCCCTTGATATCCGCAATCTGGCGGAGAATGGAAAATCGTATCCCGCCGCACCACTCATCAGGAGTTTCCCGTCCAGCTGCGGATCTCCCTGGTACACCTCGATCCGGGAGAGACTCCCCGGAGGCAGTGCAGCCAGGTTGGAAGAGATGTTCAGATCGACCTCCTTGCTTGTTTGCCACTTAAAATTGGAATCTACATCCAGATCAATCATACTGCCGATGCCCGGGTCATGAATCTCGATGGTTTTTGTGCACCCTGCCATCCCGAAAAGGATCAGGGCAAAAAAGATAAAACCTATCCACCACCCGTATGTCCCGGTAAAATGTTTCAAATCCGTTATGCATTATGGATTGAGCGTATAAAGATACGGGAAGATGCGTCGGAAATCAAACGAATCAGAGGAAGATATTCACATCTTGCTGGTGAAAATAGAATTAAGGAAATGGCAATTGCCTATTCCTGCAATTCCAGCATCAGTTAGTAAATATTGGCACCGTCCCGGTACCCCGACAGGTCGAGGTACCAATCGGTGTAAGACACGCCGGATGATTCAGCCCATGCAGCAAAGTGCAGGTAAGCGGTCAGGATATCCTTTTCCTCGATGGGCCAGTTGTAATTGGACGGGACCTCAAACGCCCATGGCAATCCGGTGATTGACCGGTAATACAATCCCTCTGAAGGATTGGAACCATCGTCCCACACCCCGAAATACGCCGGGTCGACCAATGCGGTTGGGGGCTGGTCTTTCAGATGGATCTCATGTCCCCTTTCCTGACCTACAAAGATAAAGGGATTGTATGGCGGAGTCCCGATACTGCTTTGAGGTGTGGAGAAATGGATGGTAACTGTCTGTATGGATGTCTGTACGATATAACCGCCATGGATGGTGTTGACGATTCCATTCCCGAGCAACGTATTCACGGCATCAACCGGGAAAAAGACTGTGTTGCTGGGATGTCCTACTTCAAATCCTTTCGGATCAACAATAATGGCATTCCCCAGTTTGATGCATCCGGTAATGCTTCCCACATTGGATGGAGCCGTGTTCAGAGAGATTCCGAAGCCGTTGTCCAGGGAAGCTCCGGCAGCCATGATTTGTAACTTGAGGATCAGGTCAACTATGTTATTCTGCGCATTGGTCACAATCTGATAATTGAAGTTCATCACCAGGTCGTTGCAGTCGTAATCGCCATAAGCAGGCCAGAGATCTTCGAAGGTGAAAGATCCGTAATCGACCTGGTTCGGATAATACGAGTTGAAAGCACGGGTTGGGTCTGTGGGGTACTCATCGATGTTATCCATGATACCATCGCCATCGGTATCGGTCGTACTGCCGGCAGCCAGTATGGTAAGGACCAGGGTTTTATTGTCACTTCCCGCGCTGTTGGTGGCTGTAAGCGGAATGTTATAGGTCCCGGAAGCAGTGGGGATACCACTGATAATTTCACCGTTCAGGCTCAATCCGGAAGGCAGATCGGAAGCGTCGAAGGTGATAGGTTCCGTTCCGCTGGCCGTAATCTCATAGGAGAAGGGCTGATTGACCTCTCCTGTTTCAGTCAGGTCGCTGGTGATTTGCGGTGGTTGAATGCCGGCAATGATGGTGATCTCCAGAATCTTGACGTCAGATCCGTAACTGTTTGTCGCGGTAAGTGTGACGTTTGTGAGGCCGGTATTGATCGGGGTCCCATTGATTGTGTGATTGTTTGGATTGTAGGTCAGTCCGCCAGGTAAGTTCACCGCATCGTAAGTGATGGGACCCGAACCGGTCGCCGTAATGGTATAAGTGGTAAATTGCGTCCCGACAATTCCTGTGGCAGTCAGCGGGCTGGTGATGGTGGGTGGAGATCCTACCGTTAAAACCAATGTTTTGGTATCAGAACCCGCTGAATTGGTCGCCGTAAGCGCGATATTATACGTGCCGGCAGTAGTCGGCGTCCCTGTGATCTGGTGCGTGCCGGTGTCAAATGAGAGACCGACCGGAAGATTTGTGGCGTTGTACGTAATGGGTCCGGTTCCGGAAGCCGTGACGGTATAAGTGAACGACTGATTCACCGGAGTGGACGCAGTCAGGGAGCTGGTAATCACAGGTGGGGCAGTCGGCAGGGTAATCGTGAATACCAGTGTTTTGGTATCGGTACCCATGAAATTGTCGGCGGTCAATGGTACATTGTATTCACCGGCTGTAGTGGGGGTCCCGCTGATGGTATGCGTGGAGGAGTTAAAGGTGAGTCCAGGAGGCAGGTTTGTGGCGGTGTAGGTGATGGGTTCTGTCCCGGTTGCCGTGATGACATAGGGGGTGATGACCTGACCGACAAGTCCTCCTGCCACTAGCGAACTCGTGATGGTGGGAGCGGCCGGCATCGTACAAGTTGGAACAGGGATCGTATATCCCGGATTATGAAACGTGACGTGGGATCCATATGTGCCATTGTTGGGATTGATACTGGAAGCCCAGAAATCCACATACCCGGTCACAGTACAACCGCCACTGATCGAACTGCTGGAAGAGGCTGTTGCATGGATCTGGGATCCTTGCGAAACGGGTCCGATAACATCTCCCTGCAGACTGAATTTATTCGTTTCGATCAAACTTTGCAAGCCCAGGTTCAGAGTGGCATTTCCACTCACATTCGCGGTGCCGGAAACACTGACATACCCGTTGTTGGTAAACGTGCCATTGTTCGACCAGGAATTGTTTCCCGTGCTTGTGGCGTAAAATGAACAGTTGTTGGTGAACACACTGGCGGTATTGTTGATAAAGTATTTTGTAACGGTAAAACTGCCGTCATTAATAATCGTCCCTTCATTGGTGAACTTAATGGAAGAATTGACCGTACCCCAGTTATGCAGACTGCCGTTCAGGTTGGTGGTCTGACTGCTGGAACCCGACCAATTCAGGCTTCCGTAGTTTTCAATGGTAAAATAGGTATTGTATTTCGGAAGGTTAACGGTGCCGGAAGGAGTCACAATGATAGTCCCGTCACCACCGTTCGAACTATAGCTGTTCACCATTGCCGTACCACAGATCTTTAATGTACCTCCTGTATTGATCTTCAGGCTGTTGAAACATGCATTAGTCCCGTCAAGAACGCAGACTACCTGCCCGGAATTAATAGTCAGGTTATTTTGAGTTCCGGAAACCGTACTCGTACATCCGCTAGTGCAATCATTGGAGTTGACGGATTCCCCCTCCTTCATTCCGGACTTCTGCCCGAAACTGACCGTAATGGAGTTGTTGACAATGGGTGCTGCCACATATTCATTCATCCCGTCGGAAGAGAGCTTTCCAACGTATACCTCGGTAAGCCTGGAAGGGAGCCTGATAGAGCTCTGAAACAGATGGCTATCGTTCAGCGATCCGGATGAGATGAGTTTCCCGCCGGTGGCCGGGTTTCCCTGGTAGATCTGAACGATGCTGGTCCCGCTTTGTTTCAGGCCGGGAATGGAGATAGTCGCCTGGACCTCTTTGAAATTCTGAAACTCGAAACGCGGATCCACCTTGAGTTCCGAAAACTTTGTCGGAGTTTGGGGATTGTCGGGAAGGTGCTTTTTACAACTGTTCTGGGAGAGCATAAAAACAGTAAAGAGCATAGCAATTCCCACGGGAATTGAAGCCCTTGTTAAAAATGACAGGCGTTTCATGACGTTCGGGGTATCAGGGAATACGGAAACAACAAAGGTAATATATTTCTATTTATTTCGTATCTGTACAATAAAGCGTTACCTTAGCTATATCAAAAAACCGAGAGCCATGAAACAGCTTATTCTCTTTGCATTAGGTGTTGTTTGTGCAGGGCAGGCCTGGTCCCAACTGTATATCCCCATCACCGACAACATGCAGATCCAGAGCTACTCCAACATTAAATTTGTCGCCGGGCAGTATACCTTCACCGATGCGCCGGCCGACGGTGTGATCCAGATCAACAATGTGAACCATGTGACCCTGGATGGAGACTCCTGTTATGTAAACGGGGTGAACGATCAGGGCTACCTGATCAAGATCACCAATTCGGATCATATAACCATCAAAAATTTTGACTCGGTTTACAACTATAAGTACGCCCTACACATCATGAACTCGGATCATATCACCATCAACGGGAATGTCTTCTCCGGGAACAAGGTCGATTCGATCGGATGGATCTCCATCTGGACCGATTATACGCAGGCGCTGGGGGGAGGGGTACTGATGTACCAGTCCCGTTCGGCGGATATCTTTGAGAACAACATGACCCTGCAGAATGACGGGGTGGCGATGTACCATTGCGACAGTGTCCGGGTCCATGAAAACGACTTCTCCTGGAATACCTCTTTCGGCATCCGGATGTATTGGACCGATTCCTGCCATATTTACCAGAATAACTGCTCCCACGTCAACCGGCCCTATACCGATCCGAGCGACTGTGCCGCCCTGCTGATGCTGGTCTCCAATAAAAACAGGGTGGAATACAACGACCTCTCCTATTCGGGCGACGGGGTATTTCTGGGACAATACCAGTATTCCAATATTCCGAATAACAATTACTTTGCTTACAACGAATGCTCGTATTCTCCGCATAATGCCATTGAAGCTACCTTCGCGGATGGCAACGTATACAAGCACAACAAATGCAATTACAGCCACTATGGCTTCTGGCTGGGGTATTCGTTCAACAGTCTGGTCGACAGCAACGAGATCGTCGGGAATTACCAGACCGGCATCGCCATCGACCGCGGATTCAGCAACACCATTACCGATAATGTAATTGGTGATAATCCGATCGGGATCGAATTGTGGGAGGGGTCACCTATCAGCGGCTACACAAACCAGTTCTCACACGATTATACGATCCAGAACAACCTCATCGAGGGGAATACACTCGCCGTCTCGGCCAGTAAAACGGAACACATGGTGGTTACCGGGAACAGTTTCGACTTCAACCGGAATGCCAGTATTTCCCTGGACGGGCAATCCGATATGGACACCATCTCCTGGAACACTTTCAACGCACCTACCGTTTTTCACATCTCCAACAATTCTGCATACGACATCATGGCTATGCACAACACCTGGCTTCCGGGTGATTCGGCCCTGGTTGAAGAGAAGATCTTTGACAAGCATGATAATGTGACCAAAGGAGAGGTAATCTGGTGGCCCCGGGAGCCCTCTCCGGATGTTCTGTATCAGTACACCCCCCCGTGCGATATGGCCGAACCGCCTTCCACCTGGTACAGCTACCCGGAAGCGGGCTACCCGGCTCCGGTCAAGTATGCCGACAGCCTTACCTTTGATACTGAGAACAAGATGGTAGGGGAGGCCTCCGTAAAACTGGTCACCTCCCGTGGCTGGTATGTCGCACTGAACTACCGTCCGGCGGATGACTCGCTGGCGGTTTGGTCACTCAGCGAAGAGGATACACTTCGTTTCTGGGTCAAAACGAAAAAGTTTATTCCATACGGATTCCAGTATTACTTCAATATCCGGATCGGCGACCGGAAAGGGAACTACTTCCTGTATTCAGCATCCGTTGCCCTGCTGAACAATGCGCACAATGTCTGGAAAAAATACAAGTTTCCTCTTTCCGGTAACGCCACGTTCCCGCGGAGTACCGTGGGCACCATGAGCTGGGATGAGATCAATTACGTGGAGTTCTGGGCCGATACCTGGGATTTTGGATTCACCCTCTGGCTCGATGGAGTACAGTTCCAGGATTGCGAACCGGTCACGGCGATCGAAGTGCCGGTTATCCCTGTGACCAGCCTGGCTCAGAATTACCCCAATCCATTTACCGGTTCCACGACCATCCCTTTTACGCTGGCCCGTCCTGACCATGTCAGGCTCACCGTCACAGATTTGTTTGGTAACCTCAGAGGGATTCTGATCGATCAGCCTTTGGGATCCGGAGAACACACCGTCTCCTTTTCTGCCCCGGGTTTTCCGGCAGGGATCTATCTGTATCACCTCCAAACCTCTTCGGCGGTTCTTACAAAGAAATTGATCATCCTCGACCTGTGACCCTCGACCCTTGACCCTTGACCTTCCAAAGTAATGCTTATCTTTGCATGCACGTTTTAAGATATGTAATTGGGTTTCGTGTGAAAGCAAAGAAACGGGTACTGGTCGGGTTGAGCGGAGGGGTCGACTCCTCCGTAGCAGCATACCTCCTGAAACGAGAGGGGTATGACGTGGTGGGGGTCACCATGGCCATCTGGGACGGAAAATACTCCGCTTCGGGGAAGCATGCCTGTTATGGCCCTGATGAAGAGGAGGAGATCCGGGAAGCCGGGGAGATCGCAGAGATGCTGGAGATTCCCTACCATGTGTTCGATTGTGCCACGGAATACAGAGAATTGGTGCTGAACTATTTCCGGACCGAATACCTGGCCGGCCGCACCCCGAATCCCTGCGTGAAATGTAACCAGTTGATCAAATTCGGCATGCTTCCTCTCCTGGCTGAAAAAGGAGGGCTTTTCTACGACTACTTTGCAACCGGACATTATGCGAGGACCGGGTTCGATGAGCAGCGGAACCGCTATCTGCTGCAAAAGGGGGTGGATCCGAAAAAGGACCAGACTTATTTCATTTACCGGTTATCCCAGAAGCAGTTGAGCAAGGTCCTGCTTCCCCTCGGTGGATATACCAAAAACGAGGTCCGGGAACTGGCCCGCGAAGCCGGGATCCCGGCCGTAGATAAGGAGGAAAGCCAGGATTTCTACGGGGGCGATTTCAAAGAGTTGCTGGGAATGCCGGAGACCCCGGGAGAGATTGTGCTGACCGACGGAACAGTGGTCGGCACGCATACGGGATTCTGGAACTTCACCATCGGACAGCGAAAAGGACTGGGTGTCGCCTATTCAGAACCCCTGTATGTGGTCCGCCTCGAACCGGGGACCAATCGCGTGGTGGTGGGGACAAGGCAGGAAACCTTCGATTCCAGCTTTCTGGCAGGAGATCTGAACTGGATCTCCCTGGGTGAACTGATCGGGTCCATGGAGGTCACCTGCAAGATCCGGTCGGCACAGAAAGAACGTGAAGCCCGGATAGAACCGGCCGGTGCCGGGCGAGTACATGTGACTTTTTTACATCCGAACGATTCCATTACCCCAGGACAGAGTGCGGTATTTTACGATGGGGACGTTGTGGTGGGGGGAGGGATCATTGTTTAATTACGAATTACGAGTTACGAATTACGAATTATGGTTAATTTTAGCGGTTTGACATTATTAAATCCTGTACTAATGAAAAGAATTATCACTTTATTACTGGTTACCTTTTTTGCACTTGGTCAGGCAGTTCAGGCTCAGACCGGGGTCAGTCCCGAGGTGCTGAAAAAGCATGTGGAATTTCTGGCTTCCGATTCACTGAAAGGGAGAAAGCCCGGAACACCGGAAGCCGGGGTAGCTGCCCGGTACATCCTGGAGAATTTCATAAAAGCAGGCCTCACACCGTTAGCGGATAACGGATTCCAGTCTTTTTACGTGGTCACGGGAGTGGATCTGGGCGGAGACAACCTTTTCACCTTCGACGGGACCGGGTACAAACTGAAGGCCGATTTTATACCCCTGGCCTTCTCCTCTTCGGGACAGGTGGAAGCCCCGGTTGTGTTTGCCGGATTTGGCTTTGACCTGGAGCTGGATAGTCTGAAATGGAACGATTACGAAGGAATTGATGCCAATGGCAGGTGGGTGATGGTATTTCGGGCCGATCCGGAGCCGGATAACTCGGAGAGCGCTTTTATCCCGTTCAGCGATCTGCGGAGTAAGATTTTGACCGCCAAGGATAAGGGGGCAGCAGGTGTGCTGCTGGTGACCCCGCGGAGTATGGAGAAGGATGACCAGTTGATGCCCCTCGTCGTGGAAAACAATGAGGTCACAGCCGGTATCCCGGCCATCCATATCACGCGTGCCCTGGCCGATCAGCTCCTGCAGCAGACCGGGTATACAGTGGATAGTCTGGATGCGTTGATCATCAAGCAGAAAAAACCGCTCTCCTTTGAATTACCCGGGAAGCTGGTTACCCACACCGAGGTGATCCAGGAAAAGGACCAGACGGTGAATGTCGTCGGGCTCCTGAAGGGCAGTGATCCTGTGTTGAGCGAAGAGTATCTTGTAGTAGGGGGCCATTACGACCACCTGGGAATGGGCGGACCCAATTCAGGGTCCCGGATGCCCGATACCAATGCCATACATAACGGGGCTGACGACAACGCTTCCGGTACGGCGATGGTCATGGAACTGGCCCGGGTTCTGGCCGCTCAGCCTCCTCCGGCACGAAGCATCATATTCGTTGCCTTCAGTGCAGAGGAGATGGGGTTGCTGGGATCAAGATATTTTGTAAATAACCCGCCCGTTCCTGCCGGATCCATCAAGACCATGTTCAATTTTGACATGGTCGGACGGTTTGATAAAGAGAAAAACTCCATCTCAGTCAGCGGAACGGGCACCTCTGCCGAAGCCGATTCAATTCTGCGGGTCTATGAAGAAACACTCCCCTTCCAGGTGGTCCATGCACCCGACGGGTACGGTCCTTCTGACCACGCATCGTTCTATTCGGTCAATATCCCGGTGTTCTATTTCAACACGGGCGTTCATATGGATTATCATACCCCCTTTGACGATGCAGATAAACTCGACTATGTCAGCGAAGCTGAGATTGGCGACTTTGCAGTCAACCTGATTCAGGCGGTTGCAGGAGCTCCAAAACCCCTGGCTTTCCGGGAATCGGGCAGCAAGGCGGCTGCAGGCCGTACGGGAAGGAAGTTAAAGGTGACCCTCGGCATCATGCCCGATTTTGCCGGCAGTGAGAAGCGGGGATTGCGGGTCGACGGGGTAACCGTCGGAAAACCGGCCGACCTGGGAGGCATGCTCAAAGGCGATATCATTGTATCCATCAATGGACTGAAGGTGGAGAATATTTACGAGTACATGTCCAGATTATCCAAACTGAAACACGGCCAGACCATCAATGTCGAAGTGATCCGGGGCGATAAACAGGAAGTCCTTCTGATTCAGTTATAATACGCCCTATGGAAGAGCTATTATCCACTTCCTTCCTGCTGAAATTCGTGAAGTTTGGGATCGTGGGATTCTCCGGAGTGCTCGTCGATTTCTCGATCACCTTTGTCTGCAAGGAGTACTTGAAGATCCAGAAATACGTTGCCAATGCCATCGGATTCACCATTGCCGCTTCAACCAATTACTTTTTAAACCGGATCTGGACCTTTGAGAGTACCAATCCGAACGTTGTCTTGGAATTTACCCGTTTTTTTGTGATCGCCCTGATCGGACTCGGCATCAACAGTGCCATCGTCTGGGCCATGTCGGGCAAACTGAAAGTCAATTTTTACCTCTCCAAACTGGTTGCCACCATTGTGGTGACCATGTGGAATTTCCTGATAAACGCCTATTATACCTTTGCCTGACCTGGGAAATGGACTGACCGGGATCAGTACGTTTTAGTCATGCTGCCGGGGATACAGATGATGAAATCAGCTTTTCCCAGATTCTCTTCGGAAAGATTTTCGATATCGTCCTGCTCCACGCAGGTGATGGTCATAACGCGGATGTCGAAGGAGAACTTTCTGGCGTAGTCCTTAAGATACCAGACTGTACCCTCAAAGTTGTCGCTGTGATAGGCTCCGTTGAAATGGAGAAGGGTCCCCTCTTCCTGAACATTCTTGCAGATGAAATAGCCCATGGTGGCATCCTTGATGGCTTGTGCTTCCGCCAGGTTCATGGTCTGGTGCATGGCTCCTTCACCGGTGAACATCTCCTTCATCGATTTGTAACACGAAAGGGTGGAATCGTACTTGATCGGCAATGGGGCGATCATGCCACGCTGGTAGGCGTTAATGCTGTCGAGCCCGGCAAATCCCTGGTAATTGACGATGGCCGCATACCTGCGGGGGATGTTGGAGGCTATAAACTTGATGTTGTGTTCCCGGGCAAAATCAACCAGTGGTGCATAATCCGTCGAATAATTTGGCCAGAGTTTGGCCTCTTTCTCGAAATCCTTCTTCCGGATGAAATTCCGGGTATACTCATCGAGCAGCAACTGGTTGTCCCGCTCAAACATCTCAGCTGCCAGCACCAGTTTCTCCTGCCTGATCTCAAAAAGGTCCTTGGTCAACTCAACCTCCAGCCAGTGGGAGATGGGGTTGTCATGCAGTTCTCCGAAAAAAACCACCTGGGATGCTCCCGCGTCTTTCAGTAGTTCCTTGTAGGACGCCTTTTTCCCTTTCGCGTCAAAGATCCGGTAGGCGGGTTTGTCGGCCCGGCCGGCCAGACTGATGAACAGGCCGACCAGGATCGCCAGGATAAATCTTATTTTCATAGGTATACGTTATTCAGTTTCGGACTCAATTTCTATATCCCCCTCTTCCGGGGCCATCTCTCCCAGATCAGGTGATGTCCCCTTTCCGGAGGTTCCGGGCTCCACCCACGTTCCGTCGAGAATGGCCACATAGGTATTTGGGGCGTGGAGGATCTCAATGGCCCTGGCCAGATCCGGGTCGTTATCGAGCGACGATTCCACCTTCCCCTTCTGATGGTAATACCTGGAAACAATCTCCATCCGCAATAACTCCCGGATCTGATCCTCATATTTCGTAATATCCGCCTCTTTATCCCGGATCATCTGCTCTTTCAGGCGGGTATATTCTTCCGCTATGGCGCCGAAGTAGTTTTCCCGTTCGGCTTCCCGTTTCAGCTTATCCAGAGCCTGTTCGCTCCGGGTGGTATAGGTGTAGTTTTTATCTTCGATGAACCGGAGAAAATCGGCATAGGTGCTGTCGCTGATCCGGAATTCATTCACCGGTAAGATCTCCGGATGTTCCCTGTAGAATTTTGTAGCATAGTCAAAGATGAGATAATTACCGAACAGGGTCATCGCGATCTGGCTGAATCTCCGGGGATTCACGGCGATATCGGGCGTGATGCCTCCTCCGTCGAAGACCTTCCTTCCTTTGCGGGTGGCAAATTCCCGGATCAGGGAGTCGGGAATGGTGGTGAAATAGCCGTTGTCATTCTTATGACTGTAGTCGATGGCCTGAATACAACGGCCGCTGGGTATGTAGTATTTGGCCACCGTAATCTTCATCTGGGCGTTGTAGCTGAGCGGAACGACGTTCTGAACCAGCCCTTTCCCAAATGTCCGCTGGCCGATTATCACCCCCCGGTCAAGATCCTGCATCGCTCCGGCAAAGATCTCACTGGCGGAGGCGCTCTGGTTATCTGCCAGAACGACCAGGGGGATCTTCAGGTCAACCGGCGGATACATGGTCCGGTGAACATGGTTTCGATCTTTCACTTTCCCCTTGGTGGTCACAATCTCCTGTCCCCGTTCCGTGAAAATATTCGAAAGGTCAACCGCTTCATTCAGCAATCCGCCCCCGTTGCTCCGAAGGTCGATAATAACCCCGGTAACAGGTTGTTTTTCCTTGAGTTTCAGGAAAGCCTGTTTCACCTCATTGGCCGCGTTCTGGGTGAAACCGGTCACCTTGATGTAAGCAATATCATTCCCTACGATGCCGTAATAGGGAATGTTGTCGATCTTGATAATTTCACGCGTAATGGTCTTTTCGATTGGCTGCTCACTCCCTTCCCGTTGTACTTTGAGCTGTACCGTTGTGCCGGCCTGTCCTTTCAGGATGGCGCTCACCTCATCGTAATTCTTCCCGACGGCCGGTTGCCCGTTTACTTCCAGGATTTTGTCGCCGGCCAGCAGACCAGCTTTCAGGGCAGGGGATCCTTCGTACGGTTCCGAAATGATCACATAGTCTCCCCGCTGATGAATCAGCGCCCCGATTCCTCCATACTGGCCTGTGGTGATGAATTTGTAATCCTCCACCTCCGCTTCCGGAATGAAATTGGTATAGGGATCCAGCGAGAGCAACATTGCGTCAATACTTGATTTGGTAAGCTCTCCGGGCTGGATCTGATCCACATACTCGGCATTAAGCTCCTTGATGACATCGGTATAGATGTCCAGGTTTTTCAGGATCTCAAACGTTTGATCCTGGGGTGATTGGGCTAATCCAGCCTGAACGGCCAGAAGGAGCAGGAAAATGGTGGTTTTAGTTATTCGTATCATGGAAATTCAAAATGTAAAGTCAAAAGTCTAAAGTGTAAAATCCCACGTCTTACGTCTCACGTCTCACGTCCCTCGTCCCTCGTCCCAGGCACCGGATCATACCCGCTCCCTCCCCATGGATGGCACCGGGCGATCCGTTTCAGTGCGAGCCATCCGCCCCGGAAGGGACCATGCAGACGAATGGCTTCCACCCCATAGATGGAACAGGAAGGGGTGAACCGGCAGGCTGGCATCAGGTAAGGGGAGATAGCTCCCTGGTAGATGCGGATCAGCAAAATGAAAAAACTACCCAGAAGCTTTTTCATTCTCCTTCATTAAACGCTGTAAAAGTAAGATTATTTTCTCCTCGATCGCGGCATAGGGAAGGATCTGCTTTCCCGTATAAGAGAGGGCAACTGCCAACTGCTTGTTGGTAGAGGCCAGGGATTCATGAAGCGGGTATTTATTTCTCCGGTAGCTCTCACGGATCCGCCTCCGGATGAGATTCCGGTCGGATGCTTTGGGAAAAAAAGATTTTGGAACGGCAATCAGGAGTTGAACCGGGGACGATCCCGGGAGTGGTACGAACAGATACCGTACCCGGAGGGGAGGGGCGGCGGCTGAGGCACCCGTCTCAAAGAGCTGCCGGATCAGCTTATTCCGGCACAGTCGTTCATTTTTGGGAAAGGTACTGTTCAATGGCCATGGTCATAGACGGCGCCGTACTGGTAGGTGCCTGAATGGTCAGACGCAGTCCGGCATCCTGGGCAGCTTTTGCGGTGGAAGATCCAAAAACCCCTATGGCGCAGTTGTTTTGTTTGAATTCCGGAAAGTTCTTGAAGAGGGATTTGATCCCGGAGGGGCTGAAAAAGATCAGCAGGTCGAAGCTGCAGATATCCACATCCGAAAAGTCACTGGCAATTGTTTTGTAAATTACGGCCTTTTTATAGATCGCTTTATGGGTATCAAGAATATTGGGGATCTCCATCTTGTGGATGTCGGAACAGGGGAGGAGAAATTTTTCGTTTTTGTGTTTCTTGACCAGTTCTGTCAGGATATCGAACCGCTCTTTGCAGTGGAAAATCTTTCGTTTCCTGAATTGAATGTACTTTTGAAGGTAATAGGCAGTGGATTCCGAGATACAGAAATACTTCATGGAGTCGGGGATCTCTGTACGCATCTCCTTGGCTATTCTGAAATAGTGGTCCACCGCATTGCGGGAAGTGAAAATGACCACTGTATAGTCCAGGATGTTGATCCGGTCTTTACGGAACTCTTTGGCTGTAATACCTTCAACCTTGATAAATTTCCGGAATTCAATATTCAGATTGAATTTTTTGGCAAGTTCCCCGTAAGGAGATTTTTCAAGCTCAGAAGGTTTCGGTTGGCTAATCAGAATGTTCTTGATCTTCAAGGCAACACGTGTTTTAGGATGTCAAAAGTAGGTCAGGATCAACTTTGCCGCAACCAGTAAGGGTAGTATTTCGAGCGTGCAAAGATAGACAAATAATAAGAAATAGGAAAATCTGGTGAGGGATAATCCGATTAAAAAACCCTTAAAAAGCCTGAAAACTGAGAAAAACACAATGAGCCCAAATGCGAAGTAAATCATCCAGGCCATTTTCAGGTATACGGTAATAACCATCACGGGGAGCAATAGAATGGCCAGGACAGCGAGGGTAACGAAGAGGTTCACCTGGTATTCGTAATTGATGGTTTCGGTTTTAAAAATGACGCTTAAAAAATTCATGATGAATGCTTTCAAAGCCCAGAACCCGGTTACGACCAGTGCCAGGAGAAAGTAGAGCCGGATTGGAGAAATCGAAAAAGAGGTCCGGTCGAACACCATCTGAAGAGTCATTAAAATAACCATCGCCAGGATCAGTACATAGAGCAGGCTGACAGCTATGGATATCCGTTGGTTGAAGATGTTGCCCTCCCGGATGAGCTGATGGAGATCCCGGGTGAAGAAGGATGCCCGGAAAATCAATCGCAACCGGGAAGCATAAAAGACCTGAATCCAGGCAATGAGCAGAAAAATGCCAAAAAAGACCCAGAAGATCCAATCGGACTGAAAGGGAACCAGGGGTGCGGGTTGTATGGACAGGTCCGTCATGGGCTATCGGGCAGATTTCATTACACATCAATCGTTAAAAACTGGTTCCACAACACCTCGTCAGGGGGAGCGGCGACCACCTGCAGAACCTCCTGACGGACCGGGTGGATCAGTTCAACAGAGCGGGCATGCAGGTGAATGGACCCATCCGGATTGGATCGTGGCGCTCCATATTTCAGATCCCCTTTGATCGGACAACCGATCCCGGCAAGCTGAGCCCTGATCTGGTGGTGGCGGCCCGTCAACAGGTTAATTTCAAGCAGGTAATACCGGTCAGTGGCAGATTTCATCTCATAGATCAGTTCCGCGTTTTTGGAACCGGGGACAAAAGTTGAATGCGCATAGCTTTTATTTTGCTTCTCGTTCCTCACCAGGTGATGGACCAGGTGGTCGCGTTCCTTGGGAGGAGGATGGATGACCACAACCCAGTAGGTTTTCCGGATCTCACCTAGTTTCAGCAGCTGATTCAGCCGGCTGAGCGCCTTGGAGGTACGGGCGAAGATCACGACTCCGCTGACCGGCCGATCGAGCCGGTGGACTACGCCAAGGAATACGGCTCCCGGTTTGCTGTACTTTTCTTTGATGTAGGTTTTTAGCTGTTCACTTAGGGGCTCATCCCCGGTCTTATCCCCCTGCACAATATCTCCGGGTTCTTTATTGTAGATTAGTAAATGATTGTCCTCAAATAAGATGCGATCATCCCTCATCCTTCGTCCCTCATCCCTCATCCTTCGTTCTAGTACTGCTCCCGCTCATTCGGGAAATCGAGGCTCTTGACATCGTGAATGTAGGTGTTGATGGCTCCGGTAACCTCTTCGGAAAGGTTGTGGTAGCGTCGCAGGAACCGCGGGGAGAACTCCTGGGTAATGCCCAGCATATCATGAAGCACAAGCACCTGTCCGTCGACATTCTTTCCGGCTCCGATCCCGATGATCGGAATCTTGACCGCACGTGCAACCTGTTCGCCCAGCTTCGCCGGGATTTTCTCGAGCACAATCGCGAAACATCCGGACTTCGCCAGAAGATGGGCATCTTCAAGCAGTTTTCCGGCCTCCTCATCAGTCGTGGCACGAACCACATACGTGCCGAATTTATGAATCGATTGCGGGGTCAACCCGAGGTGACCCATCACCGGTATGCCCGCTGTAAGAATCCGGTCGACCGATTCTACCACCTCCCGGCCCCCTTCCATCTTCACGGCATCGGCGCCCGACTCTTTCATGATGCGGATGGCTGAAACCAATGCCTCTTTGGAATTGCCCTGATAGGTCCCGAACGGAAGATCCACCACCACAAGGGCTCGTTTTACGGCTCGGACCACAGAAGAGGCATGGTAGATCATCTCGTTGAGGGTGATGGGTAGGGTGGAGGTGTATCCCGCCATGACATTGGAAGCCGAATCCCCAACCAGGATTACATCGATACCCGTGTTCTCCAGGATCCGGGCGAACGAGTAATCATAGGCGGTCAGCATGGCAATCTTTTCCCCTTTCAGCTTCATCTCCTGAAGCACATGGGTGGTTACCTTCTGCACATTTCGGAATGAAAAGGAACTGGACATATCGATCAGTTTAATTTGCAAAGCTACGACTTTATAGAAAAAAATGTATTTTTGCAATCCACTAACTCGATAACTATGCGATTTCTCAAACTTTTGCTCCTTTTTCTGATCCCCGGCTTTATGTTCCTTTCCTGCAAAAAAGAGCTTGATCTGAATGCGGACTGGAAAGATGTGACCATTGTTTACGGAATCCTGAACCAACTCGATTCGGCACACTATATTAAAATCACCAAAGCCTTTCTGGGATCGGGAAACGCCCTGCAATACGCGCAGATTTCCGATTCGAGCAACTACCGCTATAAGATGGGTGTAACCCTGGAGGCCTGGGATGGGGACAATCTGGTAACTACCTATCCGTTCGATACCACCACCATTGACGATAAAGATTCGGGCGTCTTCTATTTTCCCAATCAACTTCTCTATGTCAACAATTCGGTACTGAATCCAATATATACTTATAAGCTGGTCATTATCAATCCTGAAACTCAGCAGATGATCAGTTCCCATGCCAAACTGGTTCACAATTTTCCGGTAGATAAACCATTTCCCTACCAGGCCATCTCCTACGATCCAGGGAAAAGCAATGAAGTAAAATGGACCTCGGCGGTAGGAGGGAAACGGTATCAGGTGATCGTTCGGTTTCACTACCTGGAGACCAACATTTCTGATCCTTCCCAGTCGGAAGAGAAATACATAGACTGGGTCATCATTCCAAGTAAACTTTCGCGAAATGATAATGGGGGTGAAATTCTTACGGCCGCCTATGCCAACGATGCCTTTTACGGTCTTTTGCATGCCAAACTGGAAGCGAATCCCGATATCGTTCGTGCGGCACGCTACCTCCGGTATACATTCAATGTGGCCGCCGACGACCTCAATACCTACATTGAAGTATCTCAGCCCTCCAATTCGATCATTCAGGAGAAGCCCTCATTTTCCAATATCGAGAACGGGATTGGCCTCTTCTCCTCCCGGTTCGTCCAGATCATTGATTCACTGGAGCTATCTCCCCGCACCAAAGATGAGTTGAAAACCAATCCGCTGACAAAGGATCTGGGATTCTAGATGCTGTTGCTTCGCTGCGCTCGCAATGACAATGCTGGATGCCTGATGTTTAATACATGCGACTTTGTCTTTCGTCCTTCGTCCTTCGTCCCTCGTCCTTCGTCCCTTCCCCTGTCTTTTTGTCAGCTTTGAAGGCGTAATGGTATTCTGGCACAATCATTGACGACGGTCAGTGAAATTCAGAATCCAAGAAGTATTTAAATAAACGTATTCATCATGGGAAAAATAATAGGGATAGACTTAGGAACAACCAACTCCTGTGTGGCCGTCATGGAAGGAAACGAACCTGTCGTGATTCCGAACAGTGAAGGCAGAAGAACCACCCCCTCTATCGTTGCGTTCACGGAGAATGGAGAGCGCAAAGTGGGAGATCCGGCTAAACGCCAATCCATTACAAACCCCCGGAACACGGTCTTTTCCATCAAGCGGTTCATGGGAGAAACATACGACCAGGTTAAGAAAGAGATTGAACGGGTACCTTATGAAGTAGTACGCGGGGAGAATAATACGCCGCGTGTAAAGATTGGCGATAAGCAGTACTCACCGCAGGAGATCTCTGCCATAATCCTTCAGAAGATGAAGAAAACGGCCGAGGACTACCTGGGAACCGAGATCAAAGATGCAGTGATAACCGTGCCTGCCTACTTCAGCGACTCCCAGCGTCAGGCTACCAAGGAAGCAGGTGAAATCGCCGGGCTGGTGGTCAAGCGCATCATCAACGAGCCTACCGCTGCTGCCCTGGCTTACGGGCTGGATAAGAAACACAAAGATATTAAAGTAGCTGTATACGACCTTGGAGGCGGAACCTTTGATATTTCCATCCTGGAACTGGGAGAGGGCGTGTTTGAGGTGAAATCGACCAATGGAAACACCCACCTGGGAGGGGACGATTTTGATCACGAGATCATCAACTGGCTGGCAGAGGAGTTTAAAAAGGAGGAAGGGATCGACCTGCGGAAAGATCCGATGGCCTTGCAGCGCCTGAAGGAAGCGGCAGAAAAAGCCAAGATCGAACTCTCGAGTTCCACCGAAACAGAGATCAATCTGCCTTATATCATGCCGGTCGACGGGATGCCGAAGCACCTGGTGAAGAAACTGACCCGGGCCAAGCTTGAACAGCTCATCGATCCGTTGATGCAGGCTACTGTTGAACCCTGCCGGAAGGCTCTGGCCGATGCCGGAATGAAAGCGTCCGATATCAACGAGGTAATCCTGGTGGGTGGGTCCACCCGGATCCCGGCTATCCAGAAGATCGTAAAGGATTTCTTTGGCAAGGAACCCTCCAAAGGGGTCAACCCCGATGAGGTGGTAGCTATTGGCGCTGCAATCCAGGGCGGCGTGCTTACCGGCGAGGTGAAAGATGTCCTGTTGCTGGACGTGACGCCGTTATCGTTGGGGATCGAGACCCTGGGTGGCGTCACGACACGCTTGATTGAAGCAAACACCACCATTCCGACAAGGAAATCGGAGGTCTTTTCTACCGCTGCCGACAGCCAGACTTCCGTAGAAATCCATGTTTTGCAGGGAGAACGTCCCATGGCCAACCAGAATAAGAGCATCGGACGGTTCCATCTCGACGGGCTCCCACCGGCTCCGCGAGGCATCCCGCAAATCGAGGTGACCTTTGACATCGATGCCAACGGAATCCTCAATGTAACAGCCAAGGACAAAGCTACAGGCAAATCCCAGAACATTCGCATTGAAGCCTCTTCCGGATTATCCGACGACGAGATCAAACGGATGAAAGAGGAAGCTCAGGCCAACGCTGAATCGGACAAGAAGATGAAAGAGGAAACCGATAAGCTGAATGCAGCCGATACGATGATCTTCCAGACCGAGAAGCAGCTGAAGGAGTTTGGAGATAAAGTTCCGGCCGATAAGAAAGGCCAGATAGAAAAAGCCCTTGAAGAGTTGAAATCGGCACATAAAAACCGGGACCTGGCTGGCATTGATGGCGCCATGAACAACCTGAATACCATATGGCAGGCCGCCAGCCAGGAGATGTATCAGCAAACATCCCAGGCAGGTTCTCAGCCCGGGACAGAGTCAGGTCCGCAAAACGACCCTGGTCAGTCAAAAAGCACAGCCGACGATGAGGTGACTGATGTCGACTTCGAAGAGGTGGATGATAAAAAGTAACGGACGACCGGTGTTATTTACTGCGTTGCTGTTTTGTTTTCCCTTTGTGACCTCAGGGCAGCATCAGGAGGAACCTGCATGGTCCGATACGCCCCTGCGAATTGAGATCCCGGTTCAATCCGACAAAGAAACCTATCAAATCATCCCCTGCGGCCCGGCCGGGATGATCCTGTTCTATAAAAGTATCGAGAGTTCCACCGATAATTCAACACGGTGGTACTTTATTTACTATGACCGGAACCTGGAGCGGATTTGGGTGAAAAGCGCACCGGTCCTCTCTTACATGGATTATAAGGAAGTGGTGACCGGAGGGGATACCCTTTATTTCTATTTTGAGGCGGATAAGAAAAACAGGAACCGGGATGTCAATTTCCAGATTTTACGGATTTCCCTCAATTCCGGTGCATTTATTCTCAACAACGGGAAAACACCTGGATCAGGAACCATGGCCTCTTTTGATGTGGTCAGTCAAAAAGCCATCATCGGATTGAATGAGGAAGAGGAAAAACCTTCTGTTCTGATCGTGGATCTGCCCACCGGAGAGTCTTCGGTAATTCCACTGGCTGCTGATGAGCCTTCTTCTATTTTATATTGCACGGTTGATCCAGGAAATATGGAAATCAGCTTACTGGTATCCAGACAGGCTTCAAAGCGGATGACAGACCTCTTTTTTATCCGGTACAAATCCAGTGGAACACAGCTGGTGAATACCCGCATCAGTGGATTTGAAGCAGGCCGTTCGTTCAGCCAGGTGACCGAGATACCGACCTCGGATACAAAAAACCTGGTCGCAGGCACCTATACCACCTCTTCAGGGAAAAAATCGAAAGAAACCGAATCAACCGGGGTATTTACAGCGCCGGTAATTTCCGCATTTCAGGGTTCGGTTGATTTTTTCAACTTTATGGATATGAAAAGCATACGACAATTTTTAAGTGACCGTGATATTTTGGGCCTGAGAAAAAAAAGTATGAAGAAAAGTCGCTCCGACCAGGAATATTCCCTGGACTTTTCGTTGTTGCTTCATGATATCCATGCCTGGAATAATCAGTTTATCGTGGCTGTAGAAGCCTATTATGTTCAATATCATACCGAGTCGTTTACCGATTACGATTTTTACGGTCGTCCCTTTGCAAACTCCTATTCTGTATTTGACGGGTACCGATTTACCGGGATCATTCTGGCAGCCTTTACCAATGAAGGGAAGAAGATCTGGGATAACGCGATGAGCATCAGCAATGTACTCTCCTTTTCGCTGGAGCCAAAAGTGACGATCTACCCGTCGGGCGACGAGATCATTCTGACTTATCTCAGTGAAGGGAAGATTGCCTGCAGGATCATCCGGGATTCAGAAACCATTGAAAAGACTACCTACACTGACCTGGAACTCATGTCACCAAACGACAAGCTTTTAGCTGAATCCCGAAGCGCAATGGTCCACTGGTACGATAATTATTTCCTCTGCTCCGGGTACCAGGAGATCAGGGATATCTCAAAAGGGGGAAATGATAAGCGGATGGTCTTTTTCTGTAATAAAGTCCGTTTCGACCGCTGACCGGACAATCCTCTCCCGGGAGGAACCATTCCTACTCCAGAATTAGCTGTTTATCGTCGCACAACAGGACCATGATCGTGGTATCAAGGTAGAAGGTGTTGCAGGTAATCTTGAATGTATATGGATTATCCCCGGTGAGAGTCAGGCATTCCATATAATCCTTATCGAGATCGAATACGTGATTCTTCTGGACAATCTGGATGGTAGCTACAGAATCCAGTTTGTTGGTGATGCAGATACGGCCTGTATTATCGCAGGGTTCGACCGTCTTTTTTTTCTTACAACTGAAGAAAATAAGCAAAACGAAAACCAGCAGTCCGGGAATGATTAGAAATGATTTTTTCATGGGATCAGTATTATCTCGTGCAAAAATAAGTGGTTTCTTTGACAAAAAGAAATGGTGACCGGTTATTTGTAATGACATTAAAATACGATAAAGTTGCGTGGCAGCACAACTTTCAATGAATTTTGTGTTAATTTTGTTCCAGTTATTTTGTAAAGCATTTCACTCGGGGAGAAAAGCAACCTTTGTATGAAACCTTTGTTATATATTGGAAGTATAACATTTTATTCCTGTTAGTAACACCATTTATCTAATCACAACGATATGTTCCGTAGATTTTTACCCATTGTTCTGGCACTTTTTCTGGTGGCATTGGTACCATCTGGTTCATTTGCTCAGCCCTGTCCGGATAATTCGCCCGTTATCACTGGCCCGGGAGTTGTCAGCAACAATCAGCTGGGAGTCATATACTCTACCCCCAATATACCCGGGCATACCTATGCCTGGACTGTGTCGGGAGGAACAATCGGCTCAGGAGCCGGGACCAGTCAGATTACCATCAACTGGGGGAATATTGGTACGGGAACTATTTCACTGACCGAAACCAATCCGGCTGCAGCCTGTTCCACTACCGTCAACAAAACGGTATCTATCCTGCCGCTCCTGATCTCTTACTTTTATTATACCAATACCTCCTGTTATGGGGATATTGTTTCGTTCTGGGATGCATCCATAGCCGATGCAGCCTTCCCTATTGTAAACTATTACTGGACCTTTGGGGATGGAGGAACTTCTGTTTTACAGAATCCGCAGCATCAGTATATGCCTCCTTTCAATCAGACCTATACCGTGACACTGGTTGTGACAAACCAGGCAGGAAATAAAGATACGATCATTGATGCGGTATACGTAAACCCGGATCAATATATCCCTCATCCTGTCTTTTCCAGCACGATTCCGAACTGCCTTTACACACCTGTACCATTTAACAGTACGGCCTCTACAACTCCTCCGGAAACAGGAAACATCATTCACTGGGACTGGAATTTCGGTGATCCCGGCTCCGGAGCCGCCAATATCAGCACGCTGCAGAATCCCACCCACGTCTTCTCGGCCCCCGGCACCTTTTCAGTTTACCTTCAGATTACGAATGAACGATATTGTAAAAACGATACCACTATCCTTGTTACAATCGAACCATCCATTCCGGATGCACAGTACACCTTTACCACCCCGACCTGTTTGAATAATCCGGTCGATTTTACCGATCTGTCGACCTTTCCGGTAGGTAAGAATATCGTTACATGGATCTGGAATTTCGGCGATGCCACTCCTCCCGTAATCATTAACGCGCCAAATTCTCCGAATCTGACCCACTATTATCCCAGTCTGGGTCCCTATCTAACCCGGCTCACGGTGATCACCAACCAGGGTTGCCGTGACTCAACCACTACCAGCATTTATCTTGATCCTTCGCCCATAGCCGATTTCAGTTACGAGGCAGCCTGCGTGGGAGATACGGTCCCCTTCACGAACCTGTCCCAGCAGAATAACGGTCCGGAAATTGTCTCTTACCTCTGGAATTTTGATGACCCCGCCTCCGGATTCAACACCTCCACCCTGGAGAATCCCAGCCATCTGTTCTCGGTTGTCGGAACCTACGATGTGATGCTGATCACCGTGAATTCCACCGGATGTCCCGATACCATCATCAAAGAGGTCATTGTATTCGACTCTCCTGACGTGGATTATACCTGGAATTACGGAAACCAGAATAATGAGATCCAGTTTCACATCGATACGGTTGTTACCGACCGGAATCTGATCGGAAACATGGTTTTGTGGAATTTCGACGATGGTAGCTGGGGCTATGGATGGAATCCAGTCCATGTCTACCCGGCTGCTGGAACCTTTATGGTCACGTTATATGTGATTGATACAATCGGGTGTACGAATGAGATAACCTATCCTGTTATAGTGCCATCTGTCCCCCACGCCTTCTTTGCATCCAATTCACCGGTTTGTTTTGGCCAGCCTGTCTGCTTTACCGACCTAAGTTCGGTTCCGTCACCGCCGTACGGCTATATCACCACCTGGATCTGGGAATTCGGAGACGGCTCCCCCAATGATACGATCCATTTTCCAAACGACCCGAACATTTGTCATCTCTATGCAACGGTGGATACCTTTGCGGTAACCCTTCATGTGGTCGATAACAATGGATATACCGACAGTCTGACCCAGAACGTGATCATCAAACCCAACCCGATCGCAAACTTTATCTATTCCACTGCCTGTCAGAGCCAGGTAGTGAGCTTCACGGATATGTCGACGCCAAACGGAGGCGGGAATATCATCAGCTGGAACTGGAAGTTTGCCGATCCGGGATCCGGAGTCAACAACACCTCCGCACTGAAGAACCCGACCCACACCTTTGCACATGGGGATTCGACCTACCTGGTACGGTTGATCGTGGTCAATTTCAACAACTGCCGGGATACCATTATCAAACCGGTCTATGTCTTCCCTTCCCCGCCGGTCAATTTCCTGTATGATACCGCCTGCCAGAGTACCCTGACGACATTCTGGGCCGACACCTCAGTTACCCATGTCGATTCCATCGTTATCTGGTCGTGGAACTTCGGGGACGGCACACCACCGGTAACCGATCCGATCACCACACAACACCTCTATGCATCTCCGGGAGTCTATACGGTTACCTTACTTGTTATTGACCACCATGGATGCCAAAATTCAGTCTCCCATACCGTCCGGGTCAACCCGCTCCCGGTGGCTAATTTCACATGGAATTCTCCATCCTGCCAGGGAGATTCGATACTGTTTACGAGTCAATCCTATATCCCGCCCGGATATACCGGCTACATTGCGAAATGGCGCTGGAACTTTGGTGATGGCACTACACAAACGATTGTTGTCCCGAATTCCCCTAACGTCTACCATACCTTTGTAGGCGTCAGTACCAGTTATAACGTTACACTTACAGTCTGGTCGAACGATAGTTGTACACAATCTGTTACGAAAACTGTCAACCTGATCCCTGCACCGATTGCCAATTTCTCTTACTCTTCCACCAACTGCCAGAATCAACCGATTAACTTTACCAACCTGACCCAGACAAACGGGGGTGGTCAGATCACATCCTATCTCTGGAATTTCGGTGACCCTGCCTCCGGAGGGAACAACTTCTCCCCCCTGCAAAACCCGTCACATACCTATGCTACAGCCGGGGCTTACATTGTTACACTGACAGCCTTCAATGTCAACAACTGTGACGACACGGTGATGAAGACCGTTGTGGTGAATCCGCTTCCTGTCGCCAACTTTACAGCCGATACAGCTTGCCTTGGATCAGCCACTACCTTTACCAATCTGTCGATCCCCAATGCAGCCAGCATCATATCCTATTCATGGAACTTCGGTGACGGATCACCCTTGAACACCCAACCCGCCCCTACGCATATCTATGCCAGTTACGGCACCTATACGGTTACCCTGACGATCATCAATTCGAACGGGTGTGTCCATTCCGTTTCTAAAAGTGTTCTTGTTTATCCGTTACCGGTACCTGAATTCAGTTACAGCTCACCCAACTGTTTTGGTGCAGTAGTAACATTTACAAACCAATCATCGACCGTCCCGGGATTTATCGACAACATTGTCACATGGGTTTGGAATTTTGGAGACGGAACGACGCAAACCATTAATTATCCGGGTAATCCCAATGTGACGCACACCTTTGTCGGCACTGCTCTTTCACATACCGTAAGGCTCACTGTTACCACCAGCCATGGTTGCATAAAATACATTGAACATGTGGTGAACAGCATCCCGGCACCCTTGGCCAACTTCACCTTTCCGGGATCCCCCTGTGCCCAGAACCTGGTTCCGTTTACCGATCTTTCTCAGCCTAACGGAGGCGGCAACATCGTACAATGGGCCTGGAACTTCGACGATCCTGCGTCGGGATTGAACAATAATTCCAACGCCCAGAATCCGTCGCACGCCTTCACCACTTCCGGTGTATTTGATGTGCGACTGATCGTGACCAACACCAACGGGTGTATGGATACCGTCGTGATCTCTGTAACGGTCAATGCCCGTCCGGTGGCCAACTTCTCGGCCGATACTGCGTGTCTGGGGAACCTGACGCACTTTACCGACCTCTCTACCACATCTACGGGAACTATTACCAGCCGGTACTGGGAGTTTGGTGACGGCCAGACCGGCACAGGGGCTAACCCTACGCATCTCTACACCAATCCGGGATCCTATTCGGTGAAACTGACCGTAACAACCTCCTTCGGTTGTACAAAGGATACCACCAAACAGGTGATTGTTTACCCTGCACTCTCTGCTGCTTTCAGTTACAACTCCCCAGCCTGTGCAGGAGACTCTGTCCTGTTTACAGACCTCTCCAACTCGCCGCATGGATTCATCACGCAATGGGTTTGGAATTTTGGAGACGGAACACCCCCGGTTACCATTACCTATCCGGCGAGTCCCAATATCTCGCACAGTTATGCAAACGGAGGATCCTATACCGTGACACTCACCATAACCAACAGTGACGGATGTACCGCGGTAAAAACAAACCTGGTACTGATCAACTATGCTCCGGCGGCAAATTTCTCGTTTGCAGCGAATGGCTGCGAAAACATTGAACTGCAGTTCACCGATCTGACTCAGCAGAACGGAGGGGGAACCCTCATCTCGTGGAACTGGGATTTCGACGATCCCGGTTCGGGAACCAATAACACCTCGCAGATCAAGAATCCTACTCATGCCTTTTCCACCGGTGGAACATTTGACGTCACACTGACGGTCAGCAATATTAACGGTTGCATCGACTCAATATCCAAAACGGTTACCATCAGCGATGCACCGGCAGCAGAGTTTACGGCCGATACAGCCTGTTTCGGATTACCGACTAGCTTCACCGATGCCTCTACCACCCCCG
Source organism: Bacteroidota bacterium (assembly GCA_007280875.1). Classification (GTDB taxonomy): domain Bacteria; phylum Bacteroidota; class Bacteroidia; order Bacteroidales; family FEN-979; genus QYOJ01. The sequence goes on along the minus strand of QYQJ01000084.1, from coordinate 6,614 downwards.
CAGGGACGATTATCGGATGGCTGTGGAATTTCGGAGATCCGGCCTCCGGTTCGAACAATAGTTCCACGCTGCAGAATCCGACACACGTATTTACCAATATCGGAACCTACAATGTCACCCTGACAGCTACAAACTCCGCTGGGTGTGTGGATGATACCTCGATGCAGATCGCGGTCCATCCGGTACCTAATGCCATGTTCACCTATTCTGCAGCCTGTCTGGGCAGTCTAACCCAATTCACAGACCTCTCCATCGCACCGGGTAGTACCATTGTTTCATGGCACTGGGATTTCGGTGATGGTACAGGGACCTCTGACATTCAGAACCCGGTCTATACTTACACAGCAGCAGGCACTTACGATGTGATGCTGCTGGTAACCAACCTGGAGAACTGCATCGATTCGGTCATCATGCAGGTTATCGTACGGAATAACCCGACAGCCATGTTCTCTTACGTCAATTTCTTCTGTCCGGCCGGGCAGGTGAACTTTCAGGATGAATCGCTGGGGGCCGGCTCCACCATCGTGGACCGGTACTGGATCTTTGAACCGGGTTATACTGGCATGGGCCCCAATCCAATCCATGTCTTTTCACAAACGGACACGACGTATGCGGTCACCCTGATCGTTACAGACAACTACGGGTGTATGGACACGGTCGTTGACAGTGTTTATGTGAAACCCGGCTTTGCGTTCACTTTCAGTAACGATTCGGTCTGTTACGGGTATCCGACTCACTTCCAGGCACAGAATCTGGCCGAGGGAGACTCTCTCTACTCCGTCGCATGGAACTTCGGAAATCCGGCTTCCGGCCAGAACAACATCTCTTACAAATACAAGCCTTCGCATACCTTTACTGGACCAGGTACGTACATCGTCAAACTGAAAGCCTGGAATACCGATAACTGTGTGGACAGCGTTTACAGGGAGGTGACCGTCTACGACCTGCCTCAACCCGCGTTCACATTTATTTCCGAACCCTGCGACAGCATTGTTGACTTCACCGATATGAGTGCCCCGGGAGGAAACTCGATTGCCAGCTGGGAATGGCATTTCGGCGATGGCAGTGCACCCGTGACCATCAATGCGCCCGGACCAGGGAATACTTCGCATCTCTATCCCATTATCGGGACATATAACGTGACTCTTATTGTGACCAATGATAACGGATGCGTCGATTCCATTTCCGAAACAGTGCAACGGTATGCCTGCATCAGCGCCATCATTGTTTCCGATACCCAGTTTTGCGCAAGGAACCCGGTGGTGTTTGCCGACAGTTCCTTCCCGGTGAGCAGTATTAATCAGTGGCACTGGACTTTCGGTGATGGCTTGGATACCACCTATACCACCTACTCCGAAACCATCCCTCATGAGTACGCTGTAAATGGTACTTACATTGTACGGTTGGTAATCAATGCAATGGTGAGTGGGGTGCCCTTCACCGACAGTACCTTTAAGCTGATCCGGATCAGACCTACACCGGAGCCTTACTTCGCCAACATCCCCGTCTGTTTCAACCAGGTCAACCTCTTTACGGATACCTCCATCACTTTTGGTGAACCCAATACATCCTGGTACTGGAACTTCGGAGAGCCCGGATCTGGCACCTCGGATACTTCTACTTTCAAGAATCCATGGCACAAATACATGAATCCGGGCAGCTACGATGTCCGGATGATTGTGGCCAACAGGTTTGGATGTTCCGATTCACTGACCAAAACAACCAGGGTGTTTAATATCCCGGCTGCTGCATTTGAAAGCACCCCGCCCTGTGAAGGCGATCCGACGCTGTTCACGGATCTTTCCGTACCGTCGGATACTTCTCTGGGATTGTGGCGATGGAACTTTGGTGTGCCCGGTACCGTCAAGGATACCTCCAATCTGCAGGATCCGGTCTATATCTATGATTCCCTGGGAACCTATACGGTGCGTATGATCGTACAGGATCTGAACGGCTGCCGCGACACCATCGATTCAACACTGACGGTATACGTGACCCCGCTCAGCGCCTTCCATATCACTGAATATATTGATGGGATGAATGGGAAGCTGCAGATGAATAACCTTTCGACAGGGGCCGACGGTTACCTCTGGAGTTTCGGTAACGGAAAAACCTCGGATGAAGAAAATCCAATCATCACCTATACCGAAGATGGCACCTATATCATCGAACTGATCTCATTGAATCAGTATGGATGTACCGATACCACCTTCTTTGAATATGAGCTCCTATTCAAGGGCCTTTATATCCCCAATGCCTTCGCACCAGGGAGTACAAACCTGGCGGTCAGGTTATTCAAGCCGGTGGGGATCAACCTGAAGAAGTACCATATCCAGGTCTTTGATAATGCCGGACACCTCATGTGGGAATCTACCGAGATTGATCCGCAGGGCCGGCCCGTCGAAGGATGGGACGGTAACTATAACGGGAATATCATGCCGTCGGGGAACTATATGTGGAAGGTAAGCGCCACCTTTATCGACAATTCACCATGGGAAGGCTCCGATATCGGGAAAGGGGAGTTCAAGAATATGGGGACTGTCATATTAATTCGGTAATCAGCAAAAACTACCTAGATGAAAAAGGTTTTTATATATTCATACTTCGTAATCCTGGGACTGTTGGGATGGTCGCCGGGCATCCAGGCACAGGTTCCGGATGTCTACTATTCTCAATACTTCAGCACGCCCCTCTACTACAACCCGGCCTTCACCGGGATCAATACAGGGTTGCGGGCGAGGTTCCTCTTCCGGGATCAATGGCCATCGCTGCCGATCGATTTCAAGTCATACTATTTTTCGGCGGATATCGGAGACCGGAACCTTCCCGGGGCAGGGGGGATCGGCATCATGATCAATTCAGATTCACCGGGAGCGGGATTAATCAATACCCTGCAGGCTGCCCTGACTATCGGGGTCAGGGTTCCCATTGCCAGCTTCATGGCTGCCCAGATCGGGGTGAAAGCAGCCATATTGCAGCGGAAAGTTAATTGGGACGACCTGGTGTTTGCTGATCAGCTCGATCCAAAATACGGAGCCATTTATGAAACCTCGTTTATTCCACCGGATATCAATTCACGGGTAGTGCCCGACTTTGCTGCCGGAGGCATCCTTCAGTTTTCCAACGAACCCGGCAATATATCCGGATCCATTGGATTTGCCGTGGATCACCTGTTTAAACCGGATGTTTCCCTGCTCGCCGACGGAAGTGCACCCTACCCGCGGAAATGGGTTGTGCACGGAGATGCCATCTTTATGACAGGTTACGGAGCTTCCTCCAGTATGTACGGGCACAACGGGAACCCGCTGATGATCAATCCGGGATTCATGTTCCAGAACCAGGCTAACCTCAATACGCTGGAAATCGGATTGAACCTGCTGAAGTTCAATATCTACCTGGGTGGGTGGTACAAAACCACCATGACCGGGAATACCAACAACTCGGTTGCCTTACTGGCCGGATACCGGTACATGTTCATGCAGGATATGAGCATCAAGTTCATCTACAGTTATGACCTGCAGATTGCCGGTATGATGCAGGGAACCGGTGGCGCGCATGAGATCAGCCTCGTGCTGGAGTTTGACGGACTCTCCCTCTTCGGTGGGACCGGAGGTGGTGGTGGAGGCGCCGGAAACCGCGGATTCATCCCAACGGGCCGGTCCAAAGGATACGGACCACTCGAATGCCCGAGTTTCTATTAACAGGATAAAAAAACCGGATTTTTTCCGGTTTTTTTTTGGTTGTTCCATTTCCATTATTTATTTTTGACTGACCGCTTAGTCAATCTAAACTGTTTGTATGTCAAGAACTGCATGCATTTTCATTCTTATCTCCCTTCCACTGATCGGATGGACTCAGTCGCCCGGTAAAACCAGAAGCTGGGAACTGAAGGGATATCTGAACGATTTGCAAATGGTCCAGTTTCAGAAGATCAATGATCCCTGGATCCTGGACAATGAGTTGCAGAACCGGCTTGATTTCTTCTGGCATCCTGGAAAGGTATTCAGGCTGGGACTGGGCATGCGGAACCGGTTCCTGTTCGGACAGAGCTTTGCACAGAATCCGGCATACAAGGGATCTCTGACGACCGATCCGGGCCTGGTCAACCTGACATGGAGTATCTTCTCGGGAGAATCCTTTCTACTGGTCTCCCAGTTCGACCGGGCCTGGTTCTCCCTCACAGCGGGTAAAGTTCAGCTTACAGTCGGGCGACAACGGATCAACTGGGGGCAGGCTATCGTCTGGAATCCCAACGATATCTTCAACACTTACTCTTTCTATGATTTTGATTACCCGGAGCGGCCAGGCAGCGATGCCATCCGGTTGCAGTTCTATCCGGGTTATACCTCCGTGCTGGAAGCTGCGATCAAATGGAACAACCAGGGAAAGATCACGGTAGCAGGGCTCTGCCGGTTTAACCTAAAACAGTATGACATCCAGTTCCTGGGCGGTTTGGTGGACGACCGGGATTATGTGATCGGCGCAGGGTGGTCGGGAAACATAAGTCAGGCTGCTTTCAGAGGGGAGATCAGCTATTTTTATCCGAAGAATGCATCCCGGGATACCAGCGGGCTGTTGCTGGCCACGATGGGGATCGATTACTCATTCTCCAATTCACTCTACCTGGTTTTTCAGATCTTTTACAACCAGTTGCCCCCCGATTTTCAACCGGAAAACTTCATATCATTGTACCAGGCTCCCCCTTCGCCTAAAATCCTTTCCTTTGCCGAATGGAATATCTTCCTGCAAGGATCTTATCCTGTCACACCTCTCTTCGATGTGAACTTGGCAGCCATGTATTACCCCGATCTGAACGGCTTTTTCATCGGTCCGACTATCAACTATTCGGTCCGCCAGAATCTGGATCTTAGTGTATTCGCCCAGTATTTCAACGGACGTTTTACCCACACCGGTCCGCAGCATGATCAGAGCCTCAAGTTCAGGGCCTGTATTGCTGCGTTGCGACTGAAATGGAATTTTTAAAAAAGTGGTATGAGCCCCAGAACCAAAGAACAATATGCAAAGATCAGGGAAGACCGGCGGGAGTTGATCCTGGGCACGGCCCTTGAACTCTTTGCAAAACAGGGGATCTCGCATACGACGATTCAGCAGATTGCAAAAAAGGCGGGAATTTCCAAAGGGCTCATATATAATTATTTCACCAGTAAGGAGGAGTTGCTGGAAGAGATCATCAAAGCCAGCGTCAAGCATCTGTATGCCTTTTTCGATCCGGATCACGACGGGATCCTGACCACCGAAGAGATGGTCTACTTCATTGAGCAGCAGGTCCGGATGCTGATGCTGAATATCGATTTCTGGAAATTCCTTTTCATGCTCCTGGTCCAGCCCTCCGCACAGGAGTTGATCCGGCGGTTTCAGTCAGAGATCCTGTCTTCAGGCATGTGGAGAATGATCGCAACCTATTTCCGGACGCATAACTTTAAGGACCCGGAGCTCGAGACCTGGTTCTTCCTTGCCATGCTGGATGGAATCTATATGAATTATGTGTTCAATCCGGAAAAATTTCCCATCGATCGCATGAAAGAACTGATTATTCAACGATATTGCAAACCTTAATAACGCAAGTAAATAACATGAAACAAACTCTTTTATCCTGGGTTTTTCTGCTACCCGCCGTGATTGTGATTTTCGGCCTTCTGCAGGCGCAGGATGCAACGGCGATCATTAAAAAGGCAAATGATAAGATGGAAGGAGCTTCCAGCGAAAGCGAAATGACCATGACGATAGTACGACCCACCTGGGAACGAAAAGTTAGTTTCAGGAACTGGACAAAAGGACGCGATTATGCCCTCACCCTGATCATCGCACCCTCCAAGGAGAGCGGTCAATCCTTTCTGAAGCTGAAAAACGATATGTGGAGCTGGAATCCCACCATTAACCGGATGATCAAACTTCCGCCTTCCATGATGTCGCAGGGATGGATGGGATCCGATTATACCAACGATGACATTCTGAAGGAGTCCTCCATTGTGCTGGACTACCAGCACGCAATCATTGGCGAAGAGATCCAGTCAGGGTATCCCTGTTTTAAGATCCAGCTTGACCCGAAGGAGGAGGCTGCTGTAGTATGGGGAAAGATCATTATGTGGATCAGCAAGGAGGAGTATTATCAATTGCGTACCGAGTACTACGATGAAGACGGATACCTGGTGAAAACACACATTCTTTCCGACATCAGATTCATGTACGACCGGAAGATCCCCACTCACTTCGAAATCATTCCGGCCGACAAGCCCAACCAGAAAACACTGGTGGATATCGAAGTCGTCAAGTTCGACATACCCATATCCGATGGCTTCTTCTCCCAACAGAATATGAAAACCGTTAACTAGCACTGCAGGATGGAAACGATCAAAATAGCCTGGAGAAACCTCTGGCGGAACAAGCGAAGAACCCTGATCACCTCCGCCTCCGTATTTTTTGCCATCTTTCTGGCCCTGCTCATGCGTGCATTCCAGCTGGGCAGTTACGACCTGATGGTTTACAACATCGTACATGCCTATTCCGGCTACTTCCAGGTACATGCGAATGGTTACTGGGATGATAAAATCATCAATAACTCATTCGAATTCACTCCGGAACTGATCACCGAT
>QYQJ01000031.1 GCA_007280875.1 Bacteroidota bacterium | reverse complement strand
CGAAGCGATCAGGTCGGGGAAAGAGGTTGACCGGGTGTTGCTGCGGAAGAACCTTCAGGGAGAATCGTTTCGGGAGCTCTTCAACCTGATCCGGGAACTGGAGATCCCGTTTCAGTTCGTCCCGGTCGAAAAGCTGAACCGTCTTTCCCGGCAAAACCATCAGGGGGTAATCGCCTATGTCACTGAAGTTACCTACCAGAAGGTAGAAGACATTCTACCCCTTCTCTATGAACAGGGAAGAGTGCCACTGCTTCTTCTGCTCGACGGCATCACCGATGTCCGGAACATGGGAGCCATAGCCCGCACAGCCGAATGTGCCGGAGTGGATGCCCTCGTATTACCACAGAGAGGATCAGCCATGATCAATTCGGAAGCTGTCAAAACCTCGGCCGGCGCACTGTACAAAATTCCGGTATGTCGCACAGCCCATCCGAAAGAGACCGTTGACCTGATAAAAGAAAGCGGTCTGAAGGTGGTGGCTGCCACTGAAAAAGGGAGCCGGGTGTATACAACAGTCGACTTCAGAAGTCCGCTGGTGCTGATCCTGGGTTCTGAAGGAACCGGTATCTCCCCTGAGCTCTTGGAACTCTGTGACGAACGGATCCGGATTCCGCTGGCCGGAGAGATTGATTCGCTCAATGTCTCCGTTGCAGCAGGCGTTTTTCTCTTTGAGATTAACCGTCAACGAACCTCTTCAAATGTATATTGTTAAGATACAGGGAACAACTAAGATTCCTGATTTCATCCAGATCAGAGACGATGATTTTACCCTGATAGCCTATTTCAGGATCAACAATCCCAGGCGGGCCCTGATGCGTTGCCGGCTGATCGATAGAGAAAAGGAGATCATCGAACTCGCCAGGAAATTACCCTATGGGAAAATTCAGAAACTGGAATTCCAACCATGATCACTACTTTTGTACTATAAAATATCCGAAAGATGCCTGGAGACCTGATTATTTTTCTGGATAAACTGGCTATATACCAGAACGAAAACCTCATTCTTGCCAATGTTTCACTCACGATCAGCCGGGGAGAATTTGTCTACCTCATCGGCCGGACAGGAACCGGAAAAAGCAGCTTGTTGAAAACACTCTATGCCGACCTGCCCATCCGGACAGGGACCGCCGGGGTGGCTGGCTACGACCTTCGGAAGATAAAACGGCATGAGGTACCTTTCCTGAGAAGAAAGCTGGGTATTGTCTTCCAGGACTTCCAGCTGCTGGTGGACCGCTCGGTAAACGAAAACCTGCTCTTTGTTATGCGGGCCACCGGGTGGAAAGAGGGCGCAGGGATGACAAAACGGCTTCAGGAAGTGCTGGCGAAGGTGGGACTGCAAACCAGAGGGAATAAGATGCCTCACCAGCTGTCGGGGGGAGAACAGCAACGGGTAGCTATTGCCCGGGCCCTGGTCAACGATCCGGAGATCATCCTTGCCGATGAACCGACCGGGAATCTCGATCCCGAAAGCTCCGAAGGGATTATCAGTCTCCTGATGGACATCTCAAAGACCGGACGGGCCGTACTAATGGCCACCCATAATTATGCCATGTTTGAAAAATATCCTGCCCGTACACTGAAATGCGAACAGGGGAAGGTCATCCCCGTGAATTAATCCCCCAGTGTGGCCACCATCACAGCTTTGATGGTATGCAACCGGTTCTCTGCCTCGTCAAAAACAATGGAGGCAGGTGATTCAAACACCTCCTCCGTGACCTCCAATCCGTCGAAGTTATACGTCTTGAATATCTCATAACCTACCTCAGTATCTTTGTTGTGGAACGAGGGGAGGCAATGCAGAAACTTCACTTTCGGGTTGCCTGTCCGTTCCATCAACGCTTTGTTCACCTGGTAGGGCATCATCTCCTTGATCCGTTCATCCCAGAGCTCCTTCGCTTCACCCATGGAAAGCCAAACGTCAGCATAGACAAAATCCACTCCCTTTAAGGCTTCATCCGGATTTTCAGTCAGCGTAATCGTTGCACCGGTTTCCTGGGCGATAGCTCGACACCGCTGCATAAGCTCTTCATCCGGCCAGTACTTCTTCGGGGCAAAAGCACGGAACCCCATCCCCATCTTTGCCGCCCCTACCATCAGGGAGTTTCCCATATTGTTTCGTGCATCCCCGCAGTACACAAAAGAGACCTGGTGAAGGGGCTGGTCCGAATGCTCCACCATGGTCAGGAAATCGGCCAGGATCTGCGTGGGATGAAATTCGTTGGTGAGCCCGTTCCAGACCGGGACGCCCGCATATTTTCCAAGCTCCTCTATGATATCCTGTCCGAAGCCACGGTACTCAATGCCATCATACATTCGACCGAGAACCCGCGCTGTGTCCTTCATGGTCTCCTTTTTCCCGATGTGCGATCCTTCCGGACCAAGATAAGTAACCCGTGCTCCCTGATCGTACGCTGCCACCTCAAACGCACACCGTGTCCGTGTGGACGCCTTTTCAAAGATCAGTGCTATATTCTTTCCTCTCAGTCTTTGCTGCTCTGTCCCGGCATATTTTGCCTTTTTCAGGTCCTGTGAAAGGTCCAGTAAAAACTTGATCTCCTGGGGAGTAAAATCTAGCAGTTTCAGAAAATTTCGGTTTCTCAGATTCAAAGCCATATTCTTTTAATAATTACGAATTACGGTTTATCCAGCAAAAGTACGACTTTATCGGAAGGTGCCAAACCTTAGCCCTGCCGTGAAGGTGATGGAGTGTCGGTAATCGGAAAGCATGCTGTTGAAGATAAAATTATCCTTATCAGCGGAGAGGTAGCTGTACTCAGCCCGGAGATAGGAATTGGGAACCGGGTTAAACTCAAGTCCGGCAGTGCATCCATAGGTGAGCAAGCCCCTGAGCTTCCCGTCATAAGCATAGAGTGGGGTGACGGCAGCATCAGGATCGGTCAGGTATTCTCCACGGATTGATGCCGCAAACCACCTCGTAAACCGATAGGTAGCCTGCAGAAATCCGGAGATACCGGATGCCGTCCGGGTGGTATCCGGAGGTTTAGTGGATTTCCCCATAAATCCAAAATCCGCCTGTCCGACAAGCAACAGGTTCTTCACGGGTGTGACAGTGAGGATGAGGTTGTTATAAAGGTAGAAATGGTTTAGTTCTGACGTCACAATGGATGCGTTTCCTAACATGTTGTTGTAGTTTACCGAGAAGAGATCCTTGTACTGGTATAGGATGGTCATCCCACCGTAAATCCTCTTGTTCCTGCCGAAAGCCAGGGTATATGGATTCCCTACATAGATTCCTGCAAATAAGGAGGGAGTCAGCTGGGAGGACAGCTTGACCCCCAGAAAATTTCCCGTTTCGAAATAACCACCGACAGTCACCGTACTGATCTGATTCTTGATCGGGTACGACGACTCGTAGCCGATGGGATTGGGAAGATATCCAAAATCAATCCACAGACTCTTGTAAATCCGGATCCCGAAATGAGCCTCTTTCATGTATTTAATGTATTGTTCTTCAGGTGAGGCACGGAGGTTGGGGATATCTCCAAACTGAATTAAAAATTTTCCGCGAATGTTCTTCGCTGCATATTCCAGCCAGACACTCGCCACATTGAGTCTGAATTCATCTGCGAACGGGCAGTTCGATGCAAATTCCTTCAGGTTTGAAGTATCTCCCGACGGAGCATCCAGTACCGTGGTATAATAGACATCCATGTATACGGATACGTCGAAATTCTTAAGAAACTTCCTGAACTTTGTCTGCTCGCCTGGTGCCAAGGTATCCCCCTGCGCCATGGAGACCGAATGGGATAAGACCATCCCTGTTATAACCAGGAATAAGATGCATGATCGTTTCATTTATCGCTTTTTTTAATGACGGGTTCCAATTCCGGTGTAATATTACTGATGCGTTGAAAGGCTCTCAGGTCAAAGTCAGAAAGCATGGCATACAGATGCTCAAAAAAATCGGCCTGAAAATTTTCAAATGCAACCCAGTCGGGAGAGTTATAGAAGGCGTAGACCTCTACCGGCAGTCCGTTTTCAGCCGGTTGAAGCTGACGGACCATGAGGGTGGCATCCTGGTTGATGATCTCGCTTCTTCTGAGCCGGTAGGCCAGGTACCTTCTGAACAATCCCAGGTTCGTTATATCTTCTCCCCCATGGTACAAGGAATCTACGGGAATTCCCTTCTCCCGGAGAGAGGCCAGCAACTCGTCGCTGACCGGCTCAATGGTTCGGACATCGATCAGGAACGACCTCTTCAGGCGACGTCCGCCTGCCTCGGCAAAACTCCTCCAGTTGACAAATGAATCAGTGATCAGAGAGTAGGTGGGAACCAGGCTGACCGAATGATCAAAATTCCTGACTTTGACCGTGACCAGGGCAATATCAAAAACGGTACCATCGGCATTGAACTTCGGCGCCGAGATCCAATCGCCTATCTGAAGTGCCTTGTTGGCAGAAAGCTGAATCCCCGCAACAAATCCCAGAATACTGTCCTTAAAGATCAGCATCAGCACAGCCGACATAGCTCCAAGTCCGGCCAGCATGGTGATGGGAGATTTTCCGACCAGGACAGAGATGAGGATAATCCCCCCGATAACCAGGGTGATGATCTTTCCTATCTGGATATAGGCCTTGATGGGTTTGGTATCAGAGACTTCAAATTCACTGTAAATCTTCTGCACTGCATTGAGAAAAGAGATGACGACCAGCAATAAAATAAATGTGATATACAGATTGATCCCGAGCTGCATGTACCTGATGGCGATTGGATAAGACGAAATAGCTGATTCCATTGATAACTGCAGAAACAAGGCGGGGATCAGAAGAGCAAGCCGGGTGAAGACCTTCTGCTCATACAGATGATCATCCCACTTACTGGCCGACCGTAGGATCAATCGTTTTAAAATCCTGTTGATGATGATTTTAACGATGTAATAAATGATAATCGAAATGAGAAATATTAGGATCAGCACTGAAAAATCTACCAGATACCCTGTCCAGGTATCACCCACTCCCCAGTTCAGAAGAAGATCCTTGAGCTTTTCACTAAATATCCCGGTGGCCGTTTCACTCATAATGATATCATTTAAGGAACTATTATTTGCAAAGATAAGGGATGTACGACAACCGATATCGTTCTTCTCTCTTTTCCCGGATCACCGTCGAGATGAATATACCTGCCCTTTTTCCGGTTCACAATGACCTCTTTGGCCCTGAAGATCTCCAGATCCGGAATTCTATCAGTCTTTTTCAAGAACACCAGGGGCGCAAGAAGTGTAAGTTTCCAGAAAGGGATTTTTCGCATGATGCAAACATCGATAAAACCATCATCAACCGAGGCATGAGG
>QYQJ01000085.1 GCA_007280875.1 Bacteroidota bacterium | reverse complement strand
TATTTAAATACAGTCTTTGAATATGATCCAGTTTCAAACACTTGGCAGACTAAAGCATCTATGCCCACGGCGAGAAGTCAAAGTGCCTCAGCCCTATTAAACAATAAAATATACGTAATCGGAGGCGGTGAGCCAGTAGATCCAATTGGTTTTACCGTTGAAGTTTATACTCCCTCATCAAACACCTGGACTACAGGAGTTTCTTTGCCTCATCAACGATACGCTCATAGTGCAGTGGCTTTTGAGAATAAAATCTATGTAATTGGAGGCAGTGATTACACGTATATGTTACCTGATGTTCTGACATTTGACACAATAACCAACACATGGGCAACTGTAACTCAACTACCCACGCCAAGGCAGGCACTGACATCAGTAGTTGTTGGCGGAACTATTTATGTGATTGGGGGACTTCTCGAAAGTGGATTAAGAACTGGTATTGTTGAAGCATATGACCACTTGGCAGATACCTGGACAACAAAAACTGCTATGCCGACAGCAAGGTGCGGAACAGGCTCTTGTGTCATTAACGATGAGATCTATGTTTTCGGAGGTGAGGGATGCCCCGGAGGAGCCTATAATATAGTTGAAAAATATGACCCATCGACCGATTCATGGACATCATTCTCAACTATGCCTGCTACTCGAAGAGCGTGTTCGGTCACTACACATAATAATATAGCCTATATTTTTGGCGGGTACAGTGATTGCTCCACGACCATTGCTTCGAATAATACCTGGGCTTTTAATCCTTGTCCGGAAGTCAGTATTATTATTTCCGCCTCAGCAAATCCCGTACCCTTGGGAATACCAGTCACCTATTCTGCTTTGGTGACCAATGGAGGTACTTCACCTGTTTTCCAATGGCAGGTTAATGGAATCAATACCGGTACAAATGACGACACCTTGATATACATACCCTCACATGGAGATCAGATAACCTGCCAAGTGACCTCGAGTTTATCTTGTGCAACCAATAATCCGGCCACCTCGAATGTAATAACAATGATTGTCATAACTCCCTGCCCGGGAATTCCGGCAGTCAACTATGAGGGGCAAATGTACAATACCGTTCAAATAGGTTGTCAATGCTGGCTGAAAGAGAACCTGAATGTGGGAACCATGATCAGTGGCAGTCAACCTCAAAGCGATAACGCGACAATTGAAAAATATTGCTACGGAGATAATACAGCCAACTGTGATACTTATGGAGGCTTGTATCAATGGAACGAAGTAATGCAGTATACTAATGTGGAGGGAACACAAGGAATTTGTCCACCTGGGTGGCATATCCCGACAGACAATGAATGGAAAGTCCTTGAAGGAACTGTTGATAGCATTTATTCTGTCTGCGATACCATCTGGGATGCTTATGGGTATAGGGGGTACGATGCCGGGAAACGAGTCAAATCAACAACCGGCTGGTATGATAATGGAAATGGGACAAACACTTCAGGATTCACTGCACTTCCGGGAGGATATAACATCAATGGGTATTTTGACCTGTTAACAAAAGTAGGCTACTTCTGGTCATCCACTGAAATTAGTTCTGAAAAGGCATGGGAGAGGATATATGAATGGTTCCATGACGATAGTTTTAGAGGTAACTTTAACAAGCAATGGTCGCGGTCGGTCAGATGTTTGTATGGTGATGTTAACCATAAACCCGATGCCCCACAAAATCCATCCCCACCAAATAGCAGTGCGGGTCAACCGCTGAATATAATTCTCTCATGGGACTGTTATGACCCTGATAACAATACGTTAACATTTGATGTTTTGCTAGGACCTCCCGGGAACCTAGCCCCTATTGCGACTGTTATATCAGATACTTTTTTTAATGTGTCTAACTTACAAAACTGTACTGCTTATGACTGGCAAATCGTTGCGCATGATAACCATTGCAATTGTACAACCGGACCTGTATGGTCATTTACTACAATAGGTAATGATACGGTTTCTGTTTCCATCACAGCTTCGGTAAATCCTGTTTGCGAAGGAATGGCGGTAGCCTTTATTGCATCACCTATCAATGGAGGGACTAATCCATCATTTCAATGGATAGTTAACGGCTTCAACATGGGATCAAACAGTTCCAGTTATACGTATGTACCGGCTAATAATGATGTTGTATCCTGCGTCCTGACCTCCAACGCAAGCTGTGCCACTGGTAGCCCTGCTATGTCCAACCAGATTACAATGTGGGTTCATTCTTCTACTCCTCCAACCATTACTCCTCCCGGACCTCTTGCTTTATGTCCCGGAGATACGGTTACGCTGTCTGTCGAACTGCAAACCGGAGCCAGTTATTGCTGGTATGAAATCACTACTCCAAACGCATGGCAAAATGTTGGTAATCCGGGTTTTTCAGCAGGACAGGTGAATTATACATGCCTGGCATTTAATCCATCGGGTCAACCCTATGTCGCATTTAAGGATTTTGGTTATTCAAATCAAGCTACTGTCATGAAATTTGATGGAATCAATTGGGTGAATGTCGGGAATCCCGGTTTTTCTCAAGGCGAAGTTGATTATCCAAGTCTGGCATTTAGTCTGACCGGCCAGCCTTATATTGCCTTCAGGGATAATGCAAATTCTCAGAAAGCCACCGTTATGAAATTTGATGGAATCAATTGGGTAAACGTGGGAATTCCTGGTTTTTCTATTTGGCAAGCCTGGCATACAAGCTTGGCATTCAGTCCGGAAAATCATCCTTATGTTGCTTTCTCAGATTATGGAAATTGGGCGAAAGCTACGGTTATGCAATTTGACGGAACCAATTGGATAAATGTCGGAACCGCTGGCTTCTCAGCAGGACAAGCCGGTTGTACAAGTCTGGCTTTTAGCCCGGAAGGTCAACCATATGTCGGATATTCGGATATTGGAAATTCCGGTAAAGCAACCGTCATGAAATACGATGGTATCGATTGGATAAATGTTGGAACACCCGGGTTGTCATCCGGCCAGGTAGATTATACATGCCTGGTATTCGGCCCGGAAGGTCAGCCTTATCTGGCTTACAAAGACAATGGAAATTCAGGCCATGCTACCGTTATGAAATTTGATGGAAGCAACTGGGTAAACATAGGCCCCTATGGATTCTCTTTGGGAGAAATCGAACAGATAAGCCTGGCATTCAGCCCGTCCGGCCAACCATTTGTGGCTTTTCCGGATGGCGGATATGCCTATAAAGCAATGGTCATGAAATTTGAAGGAACCGGTTGGGTCAATGTTGGAATTGCAGGTTTCTCCACAGGAACTGTTGCATACCTTAGCCTTTCATTCAACCCTTCAGGAATCCCCCATGTAGCATTTATAGATGGAGGAAATGGCATGAAAGCAACGGTCATGGATTACTCTTTACCATGTGCCGGCAATGCTCCAACATTTGACGTAACCATGGAAGGAACCTATGCAATGAATCTTATTGATTCTGCCGGATGTCAAGTTTCTTCATCCAACCAGGTTACGGTTTTTACAGTCACGGCACCTAATCCTACCATCACTGGACCTGATACCGTTTGCACAGGGTCTTCTGGCACCTTCACAACTGAACCGGGAATGACAAATTACCAGTGGACACTTACCGGTAACCCAATCATTAATGGCGGTGGATCACCTACTGAAAACACCATAACCCTCACCTGGATTACTATGGGTTCTTATCAGATTTGCGTTAACTATACAGATATCAATGGTTGTACATCTGCCGACTCAACTGTTTATCCGGTCTCCGTCATCCAGTCAGATACCGTATCAATCGTTATTATTGCCTCAGCCAATCCGGTTTGCGAAGGCACACAAGTAACCTTTACAGCAAATCCGGTTAATGGAGGAGACTTGCCATCCTACCAATGGAAAGTTAACAGTAATAATGTGGGAACTAATAGTTTAAGCTATACTTACACTCCTGCAAATGGAGATATCATCACATGCCTCCTCACGTCAAGCGAATCCTGTATATCCAACAATCCGGCATCCAGTAATCCAGTATCTATGACTGTGAATCCAATTCCAGATGTGAGTTTGAGTTTATGCACTCCTATAACATCACGCGATGCCAAACCCTATCTTTTACGGGGCGGGATTCCCCTTGGCGGAACCTATTCTGGTACAGGAGTGCAGGGAGGTATTTTTCGGCCTGCTCAGGTGCCTATTGGACAAACTTCAGTGAACGTCACTTATTCCTATATTAACGCATACACCTGCGTTGATTTCGCAACCCAACTCTTAGAGGTATTTCCTGTTTCAAATCACACATGCGGTGATACGTTCACAGATGTCAGAGACAATCGTACATATGCCACGATACTTCTGGGAAATACCTGCTGGATGACTGAAAACCTTAATTATGGAACCCATATTTCCACTTCTGCCCATCAGATGGATAATTGTCAGCCCGAGAAATACTGTTTCAACGAAGCCACCGCCAACTGCACCAATTTCGGGGGTCTCTATCAGTGGGATGAACTGATGGATTACCAGGAAGCTGATACGGTTCAAGGGCTCTGTCCACCGGGCTGGCATACTCCCTCGGTAGCCGAATGGCAGGAACTGATCGCCCTGTTCCAGGATGCCGCGCATGCGGCGACAAGCTTGAAAGAGACAGGAACCTCAGGATTTAATGCGTTGTTAATGGGCTTCTTTGTTAGTCCTCAAACTTATAAATATGGTGTCGCAGATACAACCTTGAATTCTGCGCTGTTCTGGACCTCCACCATATCAGGTCAGGAAAAAGCGTGGGCCCATGGGATGAATGAAGTCCTGGCCGAACCTACCTATACCACCAGTGTGTCATCCTACTCTTCATCCCGGATAAATGCATTTTCGGTAAGGTGTGTGAAAGACGATTAGAATTTAATTCACCTATCATGAAAATTATTTTATACCTTTTTTGTGGATTCTTTATTTCAATATCCTGCTACGGACAGAATCAAGATGTATCAGATCAACAAAAACTTATAAAAACTGAATCAACTAAATTACCCATCAATCCTAAACACCAGGCTAAACTGGATAAATATGCCAGGTCGACTTCATTCCAGGACGAAAGGGACATACTTACGTTAGCCAGTTACCTGGTGAAACCCGCAAAAAACGACGCTGAGAAGATCCGTGTGATTTTCAGTTGGCTGGCGTTTCATATAGATTACGATGCCAGAGGGTTAAATACAGGGAAATATGGGGACCTGTCTGCCGAAGGGGTTTTGAAGAGCCGTAGAGCGGTTTGTGAGGGATTTTCCAATCTGTTTCAGGCGTTGTGTGATGCAGCCGGTATTGAGGCAAAAAGGATATCGGGATATGCCAAAGGATATGGCTATTCCCCAAACCAGAAATTACTTGAGACCAACCACACATGGAATGCTGTGAAGATCGATGGAAACTGGTATTTCATGGATGCCACATGGGGGCAAGGGTATGGGGTGTCGAAAAACGGGAGGTTGATTGCCCACCAGGAATTTGATGATTATTGGTTTGCCCCTGATCCCAAGGAGTTTATTTTTACCCATCTTCCTGAGAATCCAGCCTGGCAACTTTTCCCTGATCCGCTCTCCAAATTGCAATTTGAGCAACTACCCTATATAGATCCGCTGCTGTTTCATTATGGTTTCGACCAAGATTCCATTTATACCCGGGTAATGGAGGATAAAAAATTCCGGTTTGTTTCAGTGTATTCCACAGACTATCCAATGGAAATCCTCTCCAGTCCCTTGAACCAGGAGATCCAAGGTGGAGAAGTGTTCACCTGTAAAATCCGGTCAAAGGATGCTATTGAAATCGCTGCGATCAATAACAATAACTGGACGACCTTCAGAAAAAAAGGAGATCTTTTTGAGTTAACGATCCGTCCTGAATCCGGCGAACTTTCAATTGGCGCCAGATTTAACAAACGAGACAAAAGCTACCAGACAATTTTGCAGTACCAAGTCGTCAAATCTTATTGACTGATAAAAAAGAAAGAATACATGTTGTTTTGTTTCGAAATGAGAATGCAAACATGACTTACTAAGACAAAACCAATCCTTACATCAATAACCTGGCCATAATTAATGACCATCGAACATAAAGTCTGATCTAAACTAATTAAAAGACTTACTTATAAAGCAAAAATCACTGAGAATAAGCGAGATAGAATCTTTCAAATTGTTAAAAATTCCTGAAAACTTTTTTG
>QYQJ01000179.1 GCA_007280875.1 Bacteroidota bacterium | reverse complement strand
TAAGGAATGAGGAATAAGGAATGAGAAACGTGTTCTGCGGACTGTGGGCTGCGAACTGCGAACTGCCAACTGCCAACTGCGGACTGAATTTGGTTTCATAACGCTTGGTTTTTACCGTAACTTCCAGGTTTCCCACACATCTTTGATCTCGGGGCTGGTAGAGATCGTCGGATCCTGCTCTTTCTGGTTGATTTTTAAGGATTCGACCGATACATTCCTGCGCACGTAGTCGGCCAGAACCCCATAGGTAATATCTCCACCGGATTCCTGGAGCTTTTTCAGCACAAAGTAAGTGAACATACCGTGCTTCTCCTTCCGGTTGGGAAGGGCCGATTGCTCACCGGAAGTAGCGCTGAAAACGATCATGTTACCCGTGGGAAATTCCTCCACCGGTTTGATTTTGACACCCCTGGCAGCCAGCAGTCCGGATTCACGTCCGCCACCTGAGAAACAGGCATCCAGGAAGATAGTAACCCGCTTAGCCCCTGTTTCACTGAATTTAGTGTAGATAGAAGAAAGTTTGATGGCACGGCTCAGGTCCCCGGCCGTGACATCCACGGGGATCAGGTAGGGGATCCGGGTGGCTTCATCCGGCAATCCGTGGCCGGCGTAATAGAAGATTACTTCGGCATCACTCCCGATTTTGGTGACCAGTTTGGTGATCATATCGATCTTCTGTCCCATAGACCCCGCAGTGGCATCTTCCAGGAGGTAGACATTATCTTCGGGAAAGCCCAGGGTGTTGATCAGGTAGTCCCGGAACACCTTTGCATCGCTGCGCGCAAAATCGACATTCACTTCCGTGCTCATCCCGGTCTGGTACTCCGAATACTCCTCATTTCCGATGATCAGGGCATAGCGGTTGGGGTTCTTGTAATTGCTCCTTGGAATATTTTTATCCACATCCGAGGTCAGCGAAGCGATCTGGATATCCCCCTGAAGAACAATTACCGGCTTGAATTCGACCTGGTTCTTCGCCACGACGTTCTGATCCAGGCGTACCGCAACGGTTGTATCACGGGTATAGCGCCCCATGGCCTCGTTCAGGAAGATCTGCACCGGAATGGTATTCTCGGCATACCGGCGGGTAGCCAGAAAATCAAAATCAAACTCCCGTGTTTCCCCGCTTCTCAATTGGCCTACATAGATCGCCACGGTATCTCCAAGAAACATACAGTAGGGATTGGGCAGGTTAAACCTGATTTTAACATCCTGTGCATCCCCTTTGCCGATGTTTTGCAGCAACACCTTCAGCTGGATGCCGGCGTTGAGCTGGACCTTCCCTCCGGTAAGGGTACTGAAGACGGCATCGGTGATCAATATCCTCGGGGGTTCGAACGGACGGGTCATGATTTTCATCTCCAGGGGATAGGCGTCAAACCCAAGTTCCTCAAGAACCTCGATTTTAAACTCGGCAGTCCCAAATTCCAGATCGCGGCTTCCCTGAACCGGGATGGTGATTTCTTTCGTTTCACCTCCCATGATATCTCCAACCTGGTAGGTTCGAAGGTAGGACAAACCACTGATCTCCCTCCCCTTCAGGCTCACTTTCACATGCACCTTACTGGCGGTTCCTGCTCCCAGGTTTTCAATCCGGAAACGGATGCTGGATCGCTCATTGCCGTTGATGATGTTATTTTTGTTTGGATCAAGAAATTCTTCGTTCTTGATGATCAGGTCCGGTATGGCTTTCACGGACTTGGTCACCACCGGAGCTTTGCCCGCCGTGATCCGTTTGGATGATGAAGATCCGCTGATGATCTGGGCCTCCAGGCCAGTGGCACAGAAGACCAGCAGGATGATTGGAATAAGAAAAACCGATGGTTTCATAACATTATAACTTTATGGTCAATCCGATCATGGGTTTGTTAACAATGGGATCATAGGTTCCGTAAAAGGAAAACTTGGTCTTCACATTGTTTGGTGTCAGGATCGTCCAGATCATGCTCCCTGCCCAGATCCCTGCCGCTGCATAGTAGAGGATCTTACCGGTCTGGGCCCGGCTTGTGGCCTTCTGGAAGAGGTCGTCGCGTTCACCTGCGGTCGTGGCATCCTTATACTGGTTATAGGCGGAAGTGGCCATCACGTTCAGCACCACCCCTCCGGCAACTGCTCCATAGGCCGCCAGTCCGAGCAACCACTGGGCGCCTCCCTCCCGCTGTTTGGTGACACCCAGGCCTGGCATGATGGCCGACAACACAATGGCGCCTCCTTTGGAATAGGTTCGGTTAACGATCTCCCTGGATTGGGTGGATGAATATTCCGGTTCCTTGGTCACAACAGGTGGTGTCTGCTGTTTGGTCTGCGGGGGTGTCTGTTGCTGCACTTCCGTTTGAGGCTGGGATCCCATGGGGGTCGCACGCAGTTCGACAAAGATCTCTTCGTCGATGAAAACATTATCCTTTGCGATCGCCCAGATGATCTGTTTCCCTTTTCCCCCTGCAACGAATTTACCGGCATGACCCGATAAGGCGACCGGAAAAAATACCTTTCCGGAAGGAGTCTTCACAGTAAGGGTGACATCAAACCATTCGTTTGGTTTGGCTTTAACCAGGTCGTACGAAATAAAAAGGGTGTCGTTCCGGACATAGAAATCAACATTGGTGATCTGTGCTTTTGACTGGCCGAAAAGACCAAGCGGATTGCACAGCAGGGGCACCAGGAGAATGAAGGTCAGGGAATACAGATATCGTGACATAGTTGTATGTATTGAATCAGTCATTGTTTTTGTTTTTTATATCCATGGATTTACTGCCAGCAGATTCTGTCATGGTGAGCTGATTTGTTCCGGGATCAATCCGGGGCTCATAAATAACTATCTCACCGGATGTTAGCTGTACATATATCCGAACGAGAAAGATTCCGGGCAGCTGGTTCCCGGAGGTCAGAGAGCTGCATTTTCCCCAATTGTCTACATCGTGATAATACCCCAGGTCCATGGAAACATTGGGTCCATTTTGATCCATACCCAGGAAATTTGTTTCACTTTGTGTGTAATTCCAGTGTACCATCACGTAAATTGCTCCGGAATAGTTAATGTTTGCTCCAATGGTCACCCAGCTGTCACTGAACTGATTAAAATTACTTGTCGATCCTATTAATGTCCGGTTAGCATTGAAGACATCCACATTGAGCTGATCGTTTCCCGGGGTAGACGAGAACTTGGCGAAGTACATTTCGATCGAAAAGATTTTACCGCTGGAAGAGATTGGGAAATAATTTCCCATCCATCCCTCATGATTTGGATTGTACATCCAGCCATAGTCTGCTACACCATCGTCATAGGAATATTCAACGGTTGTTGACCCGCTCACGGTCACTTTTACAGGATCTCCGTATTCAGTCCCTTTGTCGCTTCTGATATAAGCTCTGACATAATAGGTTGTCCCGGCTTGCAGACCGGATAACGTGGTCTCAAATGATTTGGGGTCGCTGGAAATACCGACCTTTAAAGAACTATTGGCCAGGGTCGGATCGCTGTTAGTTCCCCAGCAGAAGCCGTACTCGACCGTCGACTCAGCCACGTCGATCACCTCTCCCTTTGCCTGTTTGGTGGTGGCGTTGACCGAAAGGGTTCTGACCAGGAGCAACCGTTCGAATTTTTTACAGGAAAAGGGGAGAGTCAGAATGGCTGCAAGGATGATGAATAGGTAAATTTTTTTCATATACGATTCATTTACTGATGGTAATATCAATGGTTTTTACACCCAGGTCGTCTTTCCGTAACCGGCTCTTGATCAGCCAGTCCTGGAATTTCTCCGACTCCAGTGCCCGGGGAACCTGGTACCCCTTCTCTTTTTCAAAGTCGGAAAGGATCTCCATATTCAGACCGGCTTTCAATGCCGGGGCCTCAATGGGAGTGGGGCTGAAGAGGATGAAGATCCGGTTCTGCTCATGCAGTTGATCGGTATAAAGCACATAGCTGTCCGTATAAACCTTGCTCTCAAAGTAGGTCAGATTCTCCTCGGGTGAAAAAAAGATATACTCCTTGAAGGCAGAAACCGGAACGCCGTTCTGGTATGTTTTCGGCAACCGTGTATAGGGGAGAAGACACTGGGCCACGTTGCCGTCATCGAGAAAGACCGATACATACCCGTCTGACGGGGAAGAGAAGAATAGGTAGAGAGGATCATCGTTGTGGAAATCGGTTTTCTGGCACCGCTTATCCGGGCAGTCGAGCAGATAGGTATCACAGGTGGCTGTATTTTCAGTAAGTTCACGCGCTTTGATCCGGACGGTGCAACGAAGTTCCTTTACCGTCTTTTTCTTCCCCCCGATCTCCATCTCGCCCTCAATCTCCTTAAACTCCTTTTTCAATACCTCAAGTACTTCACCTTTCACGTACGTGTTGGCAATCATGTTGAAAACGGTGCTGGTTTCCACCTTCTTGTTGGTCTGCAGGTTCTTCATATACGTGGAGTTACCCTGAATTATGGCTGTCCCGAAGGCCTGCTCCAGGGCATTTACCTTCGCTTTGTCAAAAGCCTCCTGCTCCACTTCCAGGCGCGATTTGAAATCCGGGAACTCCACCTGAGCCTCCCCATCCACAGTGACGATCTGCGGCTTTTGGGCCGGGAGCAGGTGAAACTGTATAGCCAGAGTCAGTATCAGGGTGATTTTCAGGAGGTTCATTGATTATCGTTTCGGATTATCCTGCAATAATTTCTCCACCTCCTCATCGGTCTTCTTCAGTTTGTCTTTGAGGTCGCGTTTGATGGCCTTCTTGGCAATTGCCAGGGATTGTTTGGCTTCATAGAAAATGCGTATCTGTACTTCAATCTTATTGTCATCAAGATCGCGGTAAAGTTTGAAGGCGGGGTTGATGTATCCCAGTTCCTGGGCGATGATGTTCTTGGAAGACTGGACTATCTGAGTGATTGAAGCAGCGTCTTCGGTGGAGAGTTGTTCATTGGCGATGTTGCCGTTTACAATGGAGGCAATTTTGGTTTCAATGGTTCCCGCAAGCTCAAGCTTGGCAAACTCGAGTGCCTGGGTTTCAGCGGCCGTTTTAGTCTCGGCAACGCCGTTTCCGTCGGCCGTAATATAGATCGGAACACCTTTTTCGTCTTCAGAAACCTGTTTCATCCAGGCATTTTCAATCATCTTTTCCATAGGGAGTTCGCCGGGCATGGTCTTCCAGCTCTGCTTGGAGAGTGTTTTTGCCTCTTTTTTGGCCTCTTTTATCGCTTTGTCTTTGAGCTCTTTTTTCAGCTCTTTGTCTGTCTGCTGACCGATGGCGATCGATGACATCAGAAGGGTGCAGGTGAACAGTGTGATTAATTTTTTCATGGCTTTGGTTTTTTTGTCGGTGTTAACGGTTGAATTTCTTTGCTGAATCGTTGAACAAATGTAATATGTTTATAGTCCGCCTGCAAGAAGTTTGTCGACCTCTTCGTCGGTTTTCTTCAGGCGTTCCTTCAGGTCGCTCCGGATGGCTCTCTTTGCAATGGTGAGCGATTGTTTGGTATCGTAGAAAATCCGGATCTGCACCTCTACATTCTTGTCACCTACCATCCGGTACAACTTGAAAGCCGGGTTGACGTAGCCTAACTCCTGAGCGATGATGTTCTTCGACGATTGGACAATCTGTGTCACAGAGGAAGCGTCCTCCGTGGAGAGCTGTTCATTGGCAATGTTGCCGTTGACAATGGAGGCGATCTTGGTTTCGATCGTTCCTGCCAGTTGGAGTTTGGCAAACTCAAGTGCCTGGGCTTCGGCAACGGTTTTGGTCTGGGCTACACCGTTCCCGTCAGCCGTAATGTACTTGGCATTGCCGTTTTCATCTTCAGCTACTTTTTTCATCCAGGCGTTCTCAACCATCTTTTCCATTGGGAGTTCTCCGGGCATGGTCATCCATCCCTGTTTCTTCAGGTTTTTAGCCTCTTTCCTGGCTTCTTTCAAGGCTTTGTCCTTTAGCTCTTTTTTTAATTCCTTGTCTGACATTTGCGAAAATGCCAGACTACCTGTGAAAAATACACAGATCAAAAGTGTTGTAATTGTTTTCATTGGATCAGGTTTTTGGGTTTTGTTTCGTTTATTTTTATATAAATGGAAATTGCTCTCTGAAGGGAGCGCTAAATTACGATAATATCGGTCTGAAGTCAATAGCATGGCGATGCTGTTTTTGGGTTAGTACACCGGGAAGTGTTTTTGTGACAGGAAGGAGAATAAAAAGTTGGCAGTTGGCAGTTGGCAGAGTTCTGCAATATATTTGTTAAGGTATTTTATATTCATATGTTCTTGTTTTTCAATTTAATATAAATATAATATATTAATATTCATAATATGTGTTGTGTTTTTTTCATAATTACATTCACAATAGGTATTTCATTCTTTCCAATTAAAGAACTGTATATCATGAAATTATGCGATTTAATGCAAATTTAATCTGAGCAATGTACAAGATTACTTATTTATTCTTAATACATTTACATATTTTATAAGAGACTCTCTATCAACCATTTCATGTCCCCAGAAGGGATTAACTGTCAGACAGTCAAGCGCTGATAATTAATAATGGAACCGGATGAAAAAAGTATTCAAAGTAATCTTAGAAAATCCGGAAATTTCATTGGATGTCTGGGATGGCATGGAATTTATTATTCGAGCCACCTGTATTGTTGATTTTTATGGAAAAGACAACGAACCCCTTTTAGACATTGAAATCTCTGATAAAAGTATTCATATTCGGATCGAGCGCACATTACTGAAACAATGGGGATTCCGGGAATGGAACTTTAACCACATATCGTATTACAAACCGTTACTAAAAGCGTTGTTTCCGTATATCAGGGAGGAGATAAAAGGTTATTGTTTAAAAGGGTATCTTCCCGATATAATTAGCGTTCACTTTTCTACAAATGGATTGCCATCATCCTTTCCTCCTGACGATACTGCTCTTCCGGATCTTGCCGGAGCAATAGTGAAAACCACCTACAAATATTAAATAGAGAGGTGATGTTACTAAAAACAGAGATCATTGGACTTTTCATCCTTATTCTGCTGGGCGGTTGCATCAGGAATGAAATTCTTCCGGAGAATGGATCCAGTACCGGTTGGATAGTAGGGAATCCATACAATGAGTATGGCACTATCTATTATACGGTCAACGAGGGATTCTATTGGCAGCGGGAGGGATTTCCTACGAACATCCCGGATGTGCCGTTGAATGATGTTAGCTCAGCGAATGTAAGGGAGGCATGGGTGTGCGGGCCGCCGGTGGAAGGATACGGTCTGGTCCTTTATACTGATGACGGAGGATGTAATTGGGTCAGAAAGGGGAATAAGAGTCAACTCCGCAATATTACGTTCCTGAAAATTTATGCAAAAAAGACACAGTACGTCTGGACAATTGGTACCAACGGTTGGGTGAGCTTTTCTTCCGATAAAGGAGGCACCTGGACAAAATCTGTTCCCGATTCACTTGGGTCTTATATCTTTCAAAATATGACCTGCTCTGATTCAGGAAGTATATGGGTGGTCGGGTACGATTCGACACAGATCCAACCACAGAATATGCTTTTATTTAGTAATGACAACGGTTCAACCTGGACTATTCAGCATCCCGAAATTCCTGTCAATACCAGCATTACAAGGCTTTTCTCCATTAATGACACCACTGTTTGGCTTTCTGCCGGCAATACGCTTTATGGTTCGGTTGACTGTGGGATAACCTGGAACAAGAAAACGGAAATTGCAGATGGAATCATTACCGGTATTTCGGCAAGCAACGAAAAAGAGGTCTGGCTTATAACCAATACAGGGCATATCCTCCATACTGAGAACGGAGGAGGGACATGGAGGATAAGCAATCCGTTTGGACTTGAAAACGCATTGACTTCCATTACTATGAGTGGAACAAATCGCATTTGGATAACTGGAACATCAACAAAACTGGGTTCCGAAGGGATTATTCTGTATTCCAGAAACGGAGGAACAACCTGGTTCCTGCAGGATTATCCGGGAGTTTGCGGACTCAACAGTATCTCATTCGCCTTCGGGAACAGATAGACGAGTACGATGAGAAAAGAGGAACTCCAAAATAACATCCTGACTGTCCATATCCATAACGGGAACAGTGCCATAACGGATCCGTTAATTCTTGCTGAGGTACGGGAGTTCAACCGGTTGCATATAAAATCAGGAGAATTGATCGAGAATGTCCTGATCGAGAGTCTCTCGGGAGAGACAATCTCCCGGTTTAACATCCAAAACATGAGTACGGTTCTTGATTTATCCACAACCACGCAGCATTGCTGTCTGATCCGGATCGTTTTTACCAGGAAAGCAAAAGTGCCATATAGCATCCTGCTTCTTTAACAGGTGTGATCAATCACAAAAATCTTTGCAGGAATATGAAATATAATATAGAAATACTCGAAGTCAACAAAAGATTACAAGCACTTCTTAATGCGTGAATGGATCCGGTTGTATCAGCCGTCATATTTTATCATGAATCCTGTGAATCAACCATTTAGACAATAACTATGCGTTGTGTCCACATTCATCTTGCCTTGAAGAACAAAGCTATCGCTTCCCGGTTCCAGGTTATGCAACAAGCCTATAAGTATGGGATCAGGGGATCGGTTCAACGAAAAAACACTGAAACCTTTTTCATCATTGCTGAAGGAGAGTGTTCTGCTCTTGAAAAGTTCATCCACTGGTGTGAAACATTTCAGCTAAATTATCCTGACTGTGTTAGCATGGAGGAAAAGGAGATCAGGCATTACAAAACATTCGATATCATCCGGGACCGGGATGAAGAAACGGAAAGAAAGGCGGAATGACTGAATTGGTGAATTCTCGAAAACATCAATAGCAAGGCCGTAGGAGAGAGCATTCCAATAAAATCATCAACCTGGTGATCCTGAAATACAAACCATTGTCCACTGCGTTAAAAAATTTATCCCTTACAAAATATCTTTGAGGAAAAGATCAGGGTCTAATGCATCATCATCATATTTATTCTTCTTATAAAATGGTATTGATAAATCGTAAATCGAAAATCACCTCGACCCTCGACCTTCGACCCTTGACCCT
>QYQJ01000079.1 GCA_007280875.1 Bacteroidota bacterium | reverse complement strand
TCATGTATTCAAACGATTCAACCAGGAAGCCAGCCGAACCAACGGCGCCATCATATATTTTTTCGCCAATTTTCGGAGCTACTACCTTGACGATAGTTTTAATCAGTGGCCGGGGTGTATAGTATTCGCCTCCATTTCTGCCGGCATTACCCATGTTTTTGATCTTGGCTTCATATAGGTGGGACATCTCATGCTTTTCAACATGAGAACGGAATCGAAGCTCATCAATCAGGTTGATCACTTCCCGGAGGTTATACCCACTCTGAAGCCTGTTTTTCAGTTCACTGAATATTTCACCGATCTTATATTCAATCGTATCAGCACTCTCTGCTTCGGTCTTAAACTTTTTCAGATAGGGGAATAGCTTCTGGTCGACAAATTCCCTCAAATCATCGCCGGTAAGGGCCCTGTGGTGATCGATCTTTCCGTCTTTGCCCCTGGGGGCAGCCCAGACTTCCCATGTGAACTCAGGGCTGATAATGCAGTTATAGGTTTTGCCAGATAGTTCGGCTGCGGTTTTTCTATCTTTTTCCAGGTCATCCAGATATTTTAAAAAAAGAATCCAGGAGGTTTGTTCGACGTAATCCAGTTCACTGCTGCATCCGGCATCTTTGTGCAGGATATCGTCGATGTTCTTGAAGGTTTGTTCGAACATTGTATTTGTCTTGGTATGGGAAGTAGATATTACAGTTTCACAATCGACCATTGATTGGTTTATAGCAAAGATATGAATATATATCTAAAATAAGTACTTATCTTTGCAAGAGTACTTTTTTTATCAGAGGTTGAATCGTTCACTAGTAATAAAAGCTCCTTTTATGGTACGTGTAATTGTATTTTCCATCCTCATTGGCTTGCTGCTGAGTTCATGCTCCACAGGGAAAAAAGCTTTGGAAAAGGGTGATTATTATACTGCCACGCTCCAGGCTGTGCATCGGTTAAGAAATAGGCCCACATCCAAAAAAGCCCTGAATGCTATTAAAGACAGCTATCCTATGGCGCTCAAGTATTACAAGGATAAAATTGATTATGCCCTGAAAATAAACAGCCAGTTTAAATATTCGGAAATCGTTGATTACTACGAAAAAATGAATCGATTATCCGACGAAATAAGCCGCTGCCCTGCTACATTGAATATCTTTCCGAATCTGAATTACTACACCAGTGAATTGGCCCAGGCCCGGGCTTTCGGTGCCGAAGAGCAATACAGCGCAGGCCTCAGCAGTGAAAAGGAAAATACACGGGCGTCATGGAAAGAGGCATACTTCTATTTTCTTAAGGCAGATCAGTTTGTCCCGGGGTACAAGGATGTAAAGGAAAGGATTCCAATAGCAAAATACAATGCCACATTAAAAGTCATCGTTGAACAAATCACCGTACCTAAGAACTACCAGCTGACCGCTGATTTTTTCCTGAACCAGATCATTGAATCATTGACACAAAACAGACCCAACGAATTCGTTGCTTATTATTCGCCGGAATCAGCCCAAAATGCCGGAATTAAAACCCCTGACCAGGTATTGGAGATGAATTTCGATGAATTTACCATCGGGCAGGTTTATGATAAAGAAATCATCGCTGATGTATCCCGCGACAGCGTGGTTGTTGGAACAGTTACACTGCCTAACGGGAAAAAGATCAACGTTTACAATACGGTAAAGGCAAAACTGACCACTTACCGGAGAGAACTGACATCCAAAGGAGTTTTGGATGTTACGATTGTTGATTTTCTGCTGAATAGTGTTTTGGTCGAGCGTAAATTTCCGGGGCAATACGTCTGGTTCACAGAATGGGGTAGTTTTAATGGGGACGAACGGGCGCTCAGTAAAGAGCAATTAGCCCTGTGTAATAAAAAACCAATACCTCCACCCGATCCACAGCAGTTGTTTGTCGAATTCACAAAACCTATTTATAACCAGGTAACATCTTTTCTCAGGGCCTTTTACAATACGTATTGATCTCCTTCTGATAAAAAAGAAAACCTGACCATTCAGGTCTCTTTTTTTGTAGTTTTACAGATCCTTTCGGAAGATTTGAAAAACAGGCTCTCCAACCGGCTTCAAGGGGGCGTGAGGATACTATTAATCATCCTTTTCCTGCCCGGCGGATCAGGGTTCCCGGTCCAGGCTCAGAAGTATTTCACTCGGATTTATACCGAGGCCGACGGACTTCCTAGTTCAATGGTCTTTGATGTGGCCCAGGATTCGGCCGGTATCTTATGGGTTGCCACCCGTTCGGGAATTTCCAGCTACGATGGATTGACCTGGACGAACTATTCCGTGGTGGACGGCCTCAGCCCAGCAAGTTTTTCTTTTTTGAAGATTGATGCTCAGGGAAAACTCTGGGCCATCCCACAAAAAGGAGATCTTTGTATCTTTTTATTCAATGGCAAAACCTGGGAGAAATATGCTTGCAACCTTTCCCCGAAAATTTCAGCCACATTCAGCACCTTCGATGTCACCTATTTCGGTGATGAAGTGGTCCTTGTAATCGGAACCTTTAATTACGGCCTGTTTATCTGTAAGGACCAGGAGTGGAGACAATACACTGTGCAGGATGGATTACCCAGCAACCGGATCCGGGGGATATATGCAACCGGCAACAAGGTTTACGTAGCTACTG
Organism: Bacteroidota bacterium; assembly: GCA_007280875.1. Lineage (GTDB taxonomy): Bacteria > Bacteroidota > Bacteroidia > Bacteroidales > FEN-979 > QYOJ01. Next base: position 23,024 of record QYQJ01000079.1, on the reverse strand, counting down.
ACAATGGCCTTTCCGTTATTCAGGATCAGCGTGTACAGCATGATCTGAACCTGAATCCAGGACTTCCTTCCCGAGATGTTCTCGCCATTGCCCCGGATCGAAGAGTCCATCCGGATTCGACTCTATCAAGGCTTTGGTTACTTGGGAACGGTTGGATCGGGTTTGTTGAGGGAGACAGCTTTTCGCTTTGTGCCAGGAATTTCCGGATCCACGTCAGCGATATCCAATCCATCTACTTTCTTTATCCGGATCTTCGCGGTGGCGTTTATTTTGGGAATCCGTTTTACCTCTATTATTATCAGCCCGACAGGTTGTTGGAGCTAATGGGTTGTCAGAACGGTCTCGTATCTGATGGGGCCTCCAGGATATTGACAGATCGCGAGAAGAATATCTGGATTGCCAGTTATAGGGGGATTACCAAGATCCCGTCGAAAAGATTCACAGGATATACCCAAACCGAAGGTTTATTTGATAATGAAGTAGCGTCTGCCCTGGAACTGGAACCTGGAAAATATTTGTTCGGACATCATGGCGGATTGACCTTTTTAAAGAATGGGAAGTTTACTCAACTGGATCTTTACACCTCGGGTATAATGAAGGCACAGGAAATGCGCATTCAGGATATGGATATAGATCGGGCCGGTATGATCTGGTTTGCCGCTTCATCGTTAGGACTGGGTCGTCTCGACCGGCAGGGCAGGATTTACTGGTACCGGGGTGATAAAGGATTACAAGGTATTATTGGTTCTGTTTGCGTGGATCAAAATGGAAATGTATTTGCCTCAGGCGATAAGAGATTATTCGAATATGATCCGAACCGGGATGTATTTTATAACCTCCCCAGGGCCAGATATAAAGATACAGGAATCCGGAAGCTATTCCCGGGAAAAGATGACAACCTGTTCTTAGCCAGTTTTTCGATAGGATTACTGGAAAGGAAGAACAACCAGGAGGTAAACTACCGATCCCTGGATCGCAAACATGCGAACAATGTGTATGCTTTTTTCCAGGATTCAAAAGACCGTAAATGGGTCGGAGCAGCTGACGGACTTTTTCTTTTGGTGGATACTGTGTTACAAAAATACGATAGCCACGGCCTCTCTATCTCTCGTCCAGTCTACCTGATCCTTGAAGACAAACAGGGGAATATCTGGCTTGGTACTGACAATGGGGTGTTTCGCTGGAACGGAAACCAGCTTGACCATTTTTCAGTCAACGAGGGATTTGCCGGACTAGAAGTGAACCGGGATGCCGGATTTGTGGATAGCAACGGAAATCTCTGGTTTGGAACAAACAACGGGTTGAGTATCTATTCACCCGCAGAGGATTACCAGATAAACGAAATACCCCCTCCCCTCACCAGGCTCACCTTCGTTGAAGCCGAAAACGACACCCTTCTCCTGGACCGGGACCAGGTTATTCCGGCCAGCCATAACACCCTTGTCTTTCACTTCAAAGCTATTTCCTTCATTGATGAACGAAAGGTATATTTCAAATGCATCCTGGAGGGATTCGATAATGACTGGTCCTCAGAGATTTTTGCTCATACAACTCGTTACCGGTATACCAATCTGCCTCCGGGTACGTACAGGTTTTGTCTGAAAGCCTGTAATGCACTGGGAATCTGGAGTGAACCTGTCTGTTCCGGAACCATCCGGATCAAACAACCCTTCTGGTTCCAGTTGTGGTTCATTGCCCTGGTACTGGCATCTGCCCTGTCGTTGATATATGGAGTCGGCAGATTCATTATTATCAGAAGATACAATCTGAAGCTGGCTAAAATGGTAGCCATTCGGACCAGGGAGTTGAGGCGATCCGAAAAGGATCTTCAGGAGAGCAATGCGGCCAAGGATAACTTTTTCTCCATCATCGCCCATGATCTGAAGAGTCCCTTTAACGCCATTCTGGGCATGCTGGAGTTGCTCACTACGGAATATTCCGAATTCAGTGATCAGGAGCGTCAGAAAATTCTGCTCAACCTGAGGAATGCTTCCGTTCGGACCATCGACCTGGTGGATAACCTGCTCACCTGGGCACAGGCTCAAAAAGGACTACTCCCGTTTAACCCGGAAAAATTCGACCTGCTGGAGCTGATCAGTGAAAATATATCCCTGTTTGAGCCGACTGCACAGGCAAAAAAAGTTCACCTGATCCATCCGGATCCTGATCTTACAGTGGTATATGCCGACCGGAACATGATCAATACTGTGATCAGGAACCTGATATCCAACGCAATAAAATTCTCCTTTCCGCAGGGGGAAGTGACCATAAAGGTAGATCGGACAACAGAAAAAACTGTCACGGTTGCAGTAATGGATACCGGTACCGGCATGGATAAGAAAACGCTGACAAACCTGTTCATCCTGGATCAGCGAACCATCACAAAGGGAACCAGTAATGAAACAGGAACCGGCCTCGGATTGATCCTTACCAAAGATTTTATAACCCGGAATAAAGGCAAAATCTCTGTAGAAAGTGAAGAGGGTTCCGGAAGTACTTTCCATATCAGCCTGCCGGTCAATCCACCCAACTGACTTGGAAAAAAATCATACGACCGTCAGTAAAAAGACAAATCCCATGGTTATTCGGAAACTTCTTCAGGAAGATCTGGTGCAACTGACAGGCATTAACCTGCTGAAATACAAATTGTATCATTATCCTGAAAAACAGATCTGCATCCCGGAAGAGAATAGAGCTGCTCGAAGTTATATGGAACAACATGCTTATAAAGAGTATCTTAGAGCGCCCAGGATGGTTCTTTACGGAGAGGTATCATGGAAGCCGGAATGGATTTATTGCAGAGCCACCGGATATTGCGGATAATGGATTGAAAATAGATAAACATTACGAAAGATGAACTCGGATCAAAGAAAGCAGGAAATTTACCGGAAACAAGCAGAACGTATCATCAAGCATTTGCGAAAACGAGGAATGGATGGAATCTATTGTGACCAGCCGGAGGAGGCAGTTCAGGCTATCTGTTCAATGATACCGGCCGGATCCCTGGTCGGGCTTGGAGGTTCTGAGACTTTGCTGGAAACAGGACTGGTTGTAGCATTGCGCCGACTGGATATCAGGCTATTGGACCGCTACCGGGACGGGGTGACGAAGGAGGAAGTAGATCAAATGCGGAGAGAGTGCCTCCAGGCAGACATATTTATCGCCGGTACGAATGCCCTGACCCTGGATGGACAACTGGTCAATATGGATGGGATGGGGAATCGTGTAGCATGCCTGATTTATGGCCCGAAAAAGGTGATTTTACTAACGGGGATGAACAAGGTGGTAGCTACGGTTGAAGAGGGAATCGCCCGGATTAAGAACTGGGCTGCTCCTGTCAATGCCGTACGCACCCAGGCAAATTCACCCTGTTCGAAAACAGGTGTGTGTCAGGATCCTGCCTGTTACCCGCCCAACAGGATATGTAATCAACTGGTAATCACTGAAGCCAGCCGGATCAAGGATCGGATCACGGTGGTACTGATCGGGGAAGTCTATGGATTCTGAAACGACTTTTCGGGTGGCTTCCCCGGCCGATTGGCAGGCTATCATTGCTATTTATAACCAGGGTATCGATGACGGGTATTGCAATGCCTTTACCAGCCATCTTTCCGTAGAAGGACACCGGCACTGGTTGCAGATCCACGATGGGGTGGAGTACGCTATCTTCGTGGCAGAAGTGGATCACACCGTGGTCGGTTGGTGTAGTTTGAGCCCCTACCGCATCGACCGACAGGCTTTTCGTACAATCGGAGAGATCAGCTACTACTTCGACCGTGCATACCGGGGCAAAGGGATCGGGTACCGTCTGGCAGCCCATGCGATCGAACTGGCCCCGGAATATAACCTCCATACGTTACTCGCCTTTTTACTGGATATCAACAAAGTAAGCGTCAACCTACTGGAAAAATTAGGCTTTATACGCTGGGGTCATTTCCCCGATATAGCTACCGTTCGTGGCACGATTTGCGGTCAGTTTATTTATGGGAAAAACTTGGCGTCGTTACCGGGGCCAGCAGCCGGGATTAAAGAGGGACCGAACTGGGGAAGATGGTAACTTTATCTGTTCCCGGGAAAGGGACGGTCACTTTTCAATACCTTCGGGATCCGGAAGGCACTATTCTTGAAATTCAGAAATGGGATTGAAGCGTAGCCTGAGGCAATCAATCCTTTTATCGTATCACAACCAGTTTTTTTACCGCCTGTGCAGTCGCCGTCCGGAAATGCATGAAGTAGGTCCCTGACGGCACATTGGCTATGTCCAGCGTGAAAATATTTTTTCCGGAAGTTATTCTGCCCTGGTAGGGGATGCCTTTCAAACCTCCTGTCAGGGTGTATAATGTTATTTCAAGAAACTGATCCGAATCGGATAACACGTCTGCAGTCACATTGTCCCGGGCCGGATTGGGATACAATTTACTGATCTGCAGAGAGGTCGTGTAAAAGGGATCCCCGATGGCGGCCGCCGGATCGTACCAGGTACTGTATACCCCGTTCCCATGCGTTCCCACGGCGATGAATCCATCCGTCTGCCTGGCATCGATCATATCGATGATGACCGATCCGATCGATTCGGCTCCCTCCTGTTTCCAGGTGGTTGAATCGCCTTTCAGTTCGCTCGTGGAATAGAGTCCGACAGAGGTTCCGGCAAACCACACCAGATGGCTGTCATACGTAAGCGATTTGACCCACCTCACAGAAGGGCCTGATCCTGAGCCGTCTGGGTTTTCCTCCAGGTTCCCTCCCTGTGCGATCCAGGTTGTACCTCCATCTTCAGACGAGAAGATACTCTGTATCTCATAATTGGAAAAAACAACCACAATGCGGTCGGCATTGGACTCATCCACGTCGATACAGGCCACAAAGGCATTCTTCGGGAAGGATGCAGCGGTAATATCCAGAGGGACCGGATTCCCGGTGTGCGCGTTGTCCAGCCTGTAAACCCGCCCCAGGTTGGTGCCGTAATAGAGACGATTGGCCGGATTTTTAGACACGGTGATGTAACTGATCTCGGAAGCGTCCCCTATATCTACATTGCTCAGGTGTTCCCATCCCGCATTTCTCAGGGAGCTGTCGTAGGCGGCTGTTTTCAGATTTGCTTTCCGCCAGATGCTGGTGATGGTCGGCAGGTAAAAGGTCTCGTAATTGTTGGGATCCAGGGCAAAATTTTGATAAAAGGGGAATAAGGCGTTGGATCCCATCACCGGATCATAATACTTCAGCAGGGTATCGGGAAGCTGGGGAAAGATATCCATGGTATACATACCTGTGTCGAACCGGCTGGTCCATATGTTTCCGCTGTAGGCCGAAATGGCACAATATTCCCAGTCTGTCGCCACACAGGTGGCAAAGCCGTCGTAACAGATATCGATATTGAACCAGAATGCCGACAGATCGTTGGTGACGGTATAGTACCAGTTGTTGTCCTGTAATCCACCCAGGATCCAGTCGTCGCCGGAGCCTCCATGGTCGATGGTTACCGAGTAGAACTGGGTGGTGGTCAGCTTGTTGTTCTGCCGGTTCCAGTACATATCGGCGCTGTCGGCCAGGCAGTTATAGGTAATATAAACACCCCCGTCGCAGGAGATGAACAGCACATCCGGATCAGAAGGAAGAAAAGCCATTCCATGCATATCCGGATGAAGGGCGTGAAGGGAGTCCATATCGTAGGGATATCCGCCCATAAAAACGGTATTCAGGCTGTCGGCAAAACCATTTTCCGACCGGTAAAGGTTCATTCCGCCGATGATAACGATATTTTCATCCTCCGGATGAACCCCCAGTGTGAAGCAGTAGCCCCCGTAACTCACGAAGGAGAAAGGAAAATCGTTGATGCTCCCGCTTCCTCCACCCAGCGTCCCGGCTGTCCGGTTTTCCCAGATAGCGGAATCACCTGCCGGATCCCAGGTCATCTTCCAGAAGGTGTTCAGGGAGTTCGCATAGCCGTTAAACGGATTAAGGTCAGGAGATTGCGATTCAGTGAGTACATAGAGGACCAGTTCATTGGAGGGGGGGATTACCAGCCTGTTTGCCCGGTTGTCGTCCGGAAATCCGGCTGGTGTGATGTTCTTCCAGTCGAGACCATCGGTAGAGCGCCACACACCGGCCTTCCCGGGAGGCTCGATGCCCCATCCGTAACTACCCAGGATGGCGTACAAAGTGCCGTCGGTAGTGATGGCAAGATCTGTCCCAAACGACTTATTCTCAATGTCCCCCAACACCATTTGCCAGGTTTCCCCGCCGTCTTCACTCCGCATGATGGCCCCGTAGCAGGCAGCATAGACAATGTCTTTATCCATGGTCACCGGATCGGTCACAATCCGCCAGATACCCTGGAATATCTCGTTGAGATCACCGGGCGATCCATCCTGGGTGGAGGGTAACGGCTCCCAGGTATTCCCGTTGTCGGTCGATTTAAAGATCCCGTTGCCGATCCCGAGGGTCCGTACGTTGGTACTGATGTTCCGGTTGGTGGTGCTCAGCATCTCCCCCGTGCCGTAATACCAGGTGTCCCTGTGACCGGGCCGGGTATCCTGCCGGATACAGGTGGCGCTCTGCTCTGCGTCCGGTGAGGTAACTTTCGACCAGTTATTTCCACCATCCAGCGATTGCCACATGCCGCCGGAAGCGCTCCCGGCCAGCAGGTGATCCTCATCTTCCAGATCTATGGCGATACAAAGCATCCTTCCCCCGATGTTATTGGGTCCACGCCAGTTCCAGTGCTGACTCCGGGAACTCTCATTAACCGGCAATCCGGCGGCAAATGCCAGCTCCCGGCTCCGGATCCCCACCGGTATCTTCCCGGTTTGCGGATTCCGGAGTTTCATTACCTGGAGATCCGTCAGAAAAGGAAGCTGTAATGCGGTGGGCATTCTGGTCAGCTCTTCATTGCTGAAGGACTGATCCGTTGATGTTTTTCCCTGGTTCGATCGGCGCGGGAGAAGACCATATCCGGCGATTATGATAATCCCTGCGACCAGAAAGAGGATCGATGCTTTTTTCATGGGATTTGCGTTTATGAAAAACTTCACATTGGAAGCAGTCAAATATAAACACAAATCCGCAGAAATCAAATGGGATGAAAGAGATTAATCGTTCTCCTCTGCCTCTTCCGTGATCAGCTTTTTATTGATCAGTGTACCGGATTCAGCATACGAAGCTTTATATTCCTGTTCGCCTTTTTCCAGGTGAACTTCATAAAAAGCCCCTTTATCAGGAGTTTCCCCCTTCACGACTTCCTCTGTTTTAAATCCCGGGAAATCCCGTTTAATTCCATCCAGCACCGCGTTGGGAAGTTCCGACTGGCTGATCTCTGTCTCCGACTCAAGCCAGTTTCCGGCACTGTCGAAATTGGCAGATGCTTCCTTCCCGTCGAGCTTGAAGGTAACTTCGTAATTCGAATCCTCCATCTCCCAGGTGTATTTGTACACCTTAGGAAATTTTTTCATAAATGCCTGACGGACCTGTGCAGGGACTTTATCGACGGTCAGTTTTTGTGCGGTAACAACTCCGCCGGTGAACAACAACGCTCCCAGCAGAAAAATTATCTTTTTCATAGTATAGCAACGGTAAAAGTAAGACAATATTTCTTAGATTTCCGGGGTTAAATCTTCTACCTTTGTTACCTTAGATTTTCGCTGCATGCGATTGCTGTATTGCTTGACTGGACTTTTCCTCTGCCTGTTCACCGCGCAGGCACAAGACAAAACCCTGGATTATTATCTGGAACAGGGGCTGGTAAACAGTCCCTACCTGAAAGACCTGCAAAATCAGATTCAGTCGAATACCATTGACAGTTTGCTGATCCATGCAGCTCAAAAACCGGTTCTGTCGTTTACCGGGAACTTCTATTATGCTCCGGTGATCAATTCGTGGGGATATAGTGAAGTGATTACCAACGGCCAGAATTTCATTACCACTCTGAATGTTTCGCAACCCCTGTTCAACCGGAAAACGGTTGAAACACAGTACGCGCAAATCGGGATTCGCACCCGGTCGCTGACGAATTTGACACACCTCACCGGAAATGAATTGAAAAAAACCATTACAGATCAGTACCTCACGGCGTATTCCATTCATAATGATATTCAGTTTTACAGTTCGGCGCTGGCCTTTTTACAGGAACAGGATACCCTGCTGAGGCAACAGGTGGAGGGAGGATTTTTCCGCCAAACCGATTACCTCTCCTTTGTGGTCGAAATGCAGAGCCTTGAACTTACCCTTACCGATGCCCGGGGACAATACCGGAAGGAACTTTCGGCCCTGAACCTGCTTTGCGGAATTCGGGATGCCACCGAATATCAGCTTGTTCCCCCGGAACTTACGGAAAAGGCTGTTCCCTCATCGGAGAATTCCCCGCTGTTCCTCCGGTTCACCCTGGACAGCCTGGCAATTGAAAATGAAAAGGATCTGATTGCCAGGAGGTACAAACCCACCGTGAGCTGGCAATCGGATGCCGGCATTATAAACAATAAACCGCGTGAGATTTATAAGAATTTCGGCCTCAGCATCGGGCTGAATTTTGCTTTGCCGGTTTATGACGGACAACAGCGAAAGCTGAATTTTCAGAAGCTAAGCTTCACGGAAGATACCCGAAAAAACTACGAGATCTATTTTCGCAGGCAGGTCTCCGAGCAATTAGGACAACTGGAAGAGGAGCTGGCAACCATCCGGCAGACCATCCCGAAAATCCGAAACCAGTTGCAGCTGGCCGAAACGATTATCCGCCAGAATAAAAGCTTGTTGAATAGCGGATCCATCACCATCAACGATTATATCATCTCCCTGAAGAACTTCCTGGAGATCCGGAATAACCTGAAGCAATATGAGGTGAAAACACTTCGACTGATCAATGAAATCAATTACTGGAAGCAATAATCCAATCCCATGAAACCACGATTCTTACTCCGGCTGTTCTGTTATTCAATGGTTATTTTGCTGACCGGCCGCTGCAATCCGGCTTCGGATGAACAGGAAAGAAAGGTCCGGGCGCAGATCCCCGTAACGGTCACCGGGATTCAGTACGGCAGCATGACCGAGAACCTGGAGTTGAACGCAATCTCCCGGTTTCTTGATCAATCTGTCATTAAATCGCCTGCTGCGGCATTTGTGAAGCAAACCCACGTGAACCAGGGAGATTATGTTTCCAAAGGAGCGTTGCTTTTTATTCTCAAAACAAGGGAAGCGTCTGTTCTGATTGAAGATACAGCAAATCCCATTGCCTTCTCCGGTCTGATCAGAGTGCTGGCGGGGATGGATGGCGTGGTGACCGAATTGATTCATCCCGATGGGGATTTTATCCAGGAGGGCGATGAACTGGGGATTATTGCCATTCCGGGAAGCCTGGTTTTTATGCTTCAGGTACCGTATGAAAATATCGGTGATGTAAGTGTGGGCAAGTCATGTAAGATCCGGCTTTCTAACGGAAAACTGGCGGATGGAAGGATTACAGCACAGCTTCCTTCAGTTTCACTAAAGGCGCAGACACAGCAGTTTTTGATTACCCCGTCCGGTATGGCCGGGATACCGGAAAACCTCATCGCCACCGTCATCATTCCGACGACCGTGCACCAACGGGCCACGATCCTGCCGAAGGCCTGTGTGCTTACGGATGAGATCATGCAGCACTGGTGGGTAATGAAACTGACGGATGATACAACTGCCATTAAGGTTCCTGTTAAAATCGGCCTGACGCAGGGCGACCTCGTGGAGATTCTTGACCCTGCCTTTCAACCGGCAGATCTTTTCCTGGCATCCGGGAATTACGGATTGGGCGACACGGCGTATGTCAGGGTTATAAGCCGTACTGCTCATGAATAAGAAGGAGTATTACCGGTTGTTTCTGAAGCCGATCGTATTTGTCCTGCTCATGATCCTGCTGGCCGGGATCTATTCCTACCGGAAAATGCAGACCTCCCTTTTCCCGGATGTGGTTTTTCCAAAAATCACAGTCATTGCCGACAACGGGGAACAGCCTGTCGATAAAATGATGATCACCGTAACCCGGCCTCTTGAAATCGCCATCAAGCGGGTAAACGGCATCCAGACTGTCCGAAGTTCGACCAACCGTGGAAGCTGCACGATAGAAGCCTTTTTCAAATGGGGGTTGGATATCGATCTGGCCAAAGTGCAGCTCGAATCACGGATCAATGAAATAAAAACCCTTCTGCCGGCAGGCACAGACATCGTGGTTGAAGCCATGAGCCAGAATATTTATCCGGTCATGGGGTACACGTTAGAAAGTGACAAATATGGTCAGGTGGAGCTGAAAAATGAAGCATTGTACCTGATCCGCCCGCGGTTTTCAGAAATAGAGGGGATCTCCAATGTGGTTGTGCGGGGGGGCCGGACCAAAGAATATGTGGTCAAACCTGATCCCCAGAAGATGATCTCGCTTGGATTATCGCCGAAAATACTGGAGGACGTTTTGGCAAACACCAACTTTATCGAATCCAACGGCCTATTATCAGATTACCGGCGGCTCTATCTGACCCTGACCGATTCCCGGATCAGTGTACTGCAGGATCTGCGGGATCTTGTCATCCGTAATGACGGGCAACGGATCATCCGGCTGTCGGATATCGCGACTGTTTCGTTACAGGAACAACAGGAATTTATACGGATCAATGCCAACGGTCACGATGCCGTGATCATCGATCTGGTCAAACAACGGGGCACCAACCTGATCGATTTTGCTGATCAGGTCAAGCAAAAAGCGGCAGAAATCCAGCGGCAGCTTCCTGCCGGGATGGTTCTGAGAACGTATTACGATCAGTCGGTCTTTGTCACGAAATCAATCGACAGTGTGCTGGAAAGCATATACATAGGCCTGCTGCTGGCTATGGTTGTTGTGATCCTCTTTTTATACTCGTTCCGGGCCAGCGTACAGATCATCCTGATCATCCCGGTCATCCTGGCACTTACGTTTATCGTTCTTCATCTTACGGGAATTACACTCAACATCATGTCGCTCGGTGCCATTGCTGCCTCCATCGGCCTGATCATCGACGATGCCATTGTGATCATTGAACAACTTCACCGTATCCATGAAGAAAATCCAGGGAAAAGCAAATATGAAGTGGTCAAAGAGACGATCAACGGACTTTTCCCTGCCATGGTCGGATCTTCCTTAAGTACGATCGTAATTTTTTTCCCTTTTGTGTTAATGAGCGGAGTAGCCGGAAGCTTTTTCAGGGAACTGACCCTTACCATGGAAATTGCCCTGGTATGTTCCTTCCTGGTGACATGGATCGGTTTACCTGCCCTGCATCTGGTGGTTGGATATAAACCGTCCCAACGGGTATTGGCCCGGATTGAAGCTGAAAAAAAGGGGATTCGAAAACAAAAATTGACATGGCTGATCTGGTTTTTTAATAAACCCTGGTATGCTGGAGGGTTTATTGTACTGTTGGCTGGCAGTACGATTTTGCTGATCCCCAGGCTACAGACCGGTTTTCTTCCCATTCTGGACGAAGGCTCCATTGTACTAGATTACCTGGCGCCTCCAGGGACTTCCCTGGATGCTTCGGACGCCATTCTCCGGGAAGTGGACAAGATTGTGATCAGCCATCCCGATGTGGAGACATATATGCGTAGGACCGGTACCAATATGGCATCGAGTATCAGCATGGCTACGGGGGTGATTCCTCCCTATGAAGGGGATTACCTGATTCAATTGAAGCCGGGAACAAAGAAAACAACAGAACAGGTCATCGCCGAACTCCGCAAAGAGGTTTCAGCCACTGAGCCGGCATTAAATATTGAGTTCGGACAACGCATTGCCGACCTGCTTGGAGACCTCATTGGTCGTCCCCGGCCGGTGGAGATCCGGATCTTCGGAATTAACCCTGAGATACTTCAGGAACTTGCCTTACAAACCCAGTCGCTGTTAAAGGCTATTCCAGGGGTTGAGGACGTGCAAAGCGGTATTATTGTCGATGGTCCCATCATAACCGTGAAACCGGATATCAGGAAACTCACCCGCTTCGGGCTTACCGCTGAGGATTTCCGGAACCAGTTAACTGCATTAAATGAAGGAGTTATATTGGGAGAGGTACAGGAAAAGGAACAGATGCTGAAGATAAGGATGAGGTTTATAGATTTTAAAGAAAACAGTCTGAAAAAAATTGAGAAACAACCCATCTTTACACCAGACGGGTCTTACCGGCTTCTATCCGATTTTGCAGAAGTCACTATATCCGGAGGAAACCCCGAGATTACGCGGGATGACCTCAAGACCAATATTGCGGTATCGGCCCGGCTGGATAACCGGGATCTTGGCGGTGCGATCAAAGATATCAAAGAAACGCTCGGAAAGAATCTGTTGCTTCCCTCCGGATACTACATCATATATGGGGGCGCCTACGCCGAGCAGCAGGCGTCGTTCAGAGAGCTGTTGATCATTCTGATCACCGCCATTCTGCTTGTATTCGCTGTACTTTTATTCCTCTTCCGGGATTGGCGCATCCCACTGCTGGTCATCTTTATCTCTACACTCGGCACCGGCGGTTCGGTGTGGTTGCTTTACCTGACCGGGGTACAGTTGAACGTAGGAAGTTATACGGGCATTGTCATGATTGTGGGCATCATTGCTGAAAATGCCATTTTCACGGTTAACCAATTTATGGCAACTTATAAGCTCACTGGAAATATTGACCAGTCGGTCAACTATGCCATTTCGATTCGCCTCAGGCCTAATCTGATGACCGCCATCGGCGCTATTCTGGCGTTGACTCCACTGGCATTGGGAATAGGGATTGGGGCTCAGATGCAGCAGCCGCTTGCGATAGCTGTCATTGGAGGATTTCTTTTGGCAATGCCGTTGCTGCTCTTCGTATTTCCATCGCTCCTCCGGCTGGCGTACAGGAAGAGATAATCCGGGAAAGTACGTATCTTTGCAAAAATTTCCAATCTCAATCAATCACACCACACCTTGAATTTCACTGACTTCGGATTTGATCCCCGCGTTATGGAGGGAATCGACTCACTTGGATTTACCATACCTACCCCCATTCAGGAACAGGCCATCCCGGTTATCGCAGAAGGAAAGGACCTGATCGGTTCTGCCCAGACGGGGACCGGAAAAACAGCAGCATTTTTACTCCCGATTACCGACCATATCCTGCGAAAAGAACCCCGGTCCGGGATCAAGGCCCTGGTGATCGTTCCCACGCGGGAGCTGGCTGTCCAGATCGACCAGCACATGGAGGGGCTTTCGTATTTCACCTCCGTCAGCTCTCTGGCCATTTATGGCGGGACCGACGGAGCCACATTCACCCGGGAAAAAACAGCCCTGATCAGCGGTGTGGATGTTGTAGTGTGCACCCCCGGCCGGATGATCGCCCACTTGAATATGGGATATGTCGATTTTTCCTCGATTAAAACCCTCGTCCTTGACGAGGCAGACCGGATGCTGGACATGGGATTCTATGATGACATCATGAAGATCATCTCCCATGTGCCGGAAGTCAGGCAAACCCTGCTCTTTTCCGCTACCATCCCCTCCGACATCAAGCAGTTGGCGAAAAAGGTCTTACACGATCCGTTCGAGATCAACATTGCTCTGTCGAAACCCGCTGAGAAGATCCTGCAACTGGCCTATTCGGTCTACGACACACAGAAGCTTCCCCTGGTCAAATACCTGCTGGGGACTTCAAAAGGCCGGACAATTCTAATATTTTGCTCCACTAAGAGCAGCACCAAACTCCTGAGCCGTGAATTGCAGAAAGCCGGACTGGAGGTGCAGGAGATCCATTCCGACCTGGAGCAGAAAGAGCGGGAAAAGGTAATGCGGGGATTCCGGAACAAAGAGATCCAGGTGCTGGTAGCCACCGATGTGGTGTCGCGCGGGATTGATGTGGAGAACATCGACCTGGTACTGAACTACGATGTTCCCAACGACGCGGAGGATTACATCCACCGCATCGGACGGACCGCCCGGGCAGAAGCTTCCGGAGTGGCTATTACATTTATCAATCCGGCCGGCCAGTGGAAATTTGCTGAAATCGAAAAACTACTGGGCAAACCGGTCCACAAAGGCACCGTACCGGTGCAGTTTGGCGAAGCACCGGAGTATAACCCGAAGAAGAGTGGAGGGTTTAGAAGGAGCAGGAGATAGGCCTAAAAATTGCCATTAATTGCCATTAATTGCACATATATTGCCATTAATTTATCCATGTGCAATCCATGCGCAATTCATGACAATTCTTTCTTCAGCACCTCCTCTTGAATACCCTTAGGCAGGGGTTGGTATTCAAAGAATTCCATGGAATAATTGGCCCGGCCGCTGGATAGGTTCCGAAGTTGTGTGGCATAGCTGAACATCTCCATCAACGGAACAATGGCAAGGACCTTTTGGGCTCCTTTCCGGTACCGGCGCATGGCCTCGATTTTTGCCCGGCGACGGTTCAGGTTGCTCACAATATCGCCGATGTACTCATCGGGTGTATTCACCTCCACTTTCATAACAGGCTCAAGCAAAATGGGATTGGCTTTCATGAAGCCCTGCTTGAAGCAGATGGAAGCACAGGTCTGGAAAGCCATATCGGAGGAGTCGACCGGATGGTAGTTCCCGTCCAGGAGTACCACCCTTACATCCACAATCGGATAACCGGCCAGAACACCCCGCTCGAGGGTCTTCAGGATCCCTTTGTTCACACTGGGGATGAACTCGTTAGGGATTGCGCCTCCCTTGATTTTTTCAGAAAATTCATACCCTTGCCCCGGATGTGGTTCCAGACGCAGTAGGGTATGGGCGAACTGCCCTTTCCCCCCGGTTTGTTTGGCGTGTTTGTAGTTGGATTCCACCTCGGTGGTGATGGTTTCGCGGAATGCTACCGAAGGTTCCCCAACAATGGCATCCACCTTGAATTCGTGCTTCATCCGGTCGACGATGATCTCCAGGTGCAACTCTCCCATACCCGAAATGACCGTTTCCTCGGTCTCATCGTCGTAACGCACGCTGAATGATGGGTCTTCGTTGGCGAGCTTGGCCAGCGCATCAACCAATCGGGACTGGTCCTGGTGCCTGGCAGGATTGATCTTCAGGTCAATTACAGCTGGCGGGATATGGATTGATTCCAGCAACATCCGGTGTTCATCACCGCACAGGGTGTCCCCCGTTTTGGTAAATTTCATCCCGATCAACGCCACGATATCACCCGGTCCTGCTTCCGAGATCTCTTCCCGTTCCTTGGCATGGATCTTCAGGATCCTGCCGATCCGTTCATACTTTCCTTTCGTGGAGTTATAGACCTGCATACCGCTTCTCAGTATGCCTGAAAAAACACGGGTAAAGGTTTGCTGTCCCACGAAAGGATCATGGATCAGCTTGAATGCCAGGGCCGAAAAGGGTTCAGAGGGAGAGGGATGACAGGTGTGGGTCTTTTCGGCGTCGTCCGGATCTGTTCCCACCACGGCTCCCACATCGATTGGAGATGGGAGGTAATCCAGCACCGCATCCAGCAACAACCGGATCCCTTTGTTCTTGTATGCGGCCCCGCAGAAAACAGGGGTGATCAGCAACTTCAGGGTGGCATCGCGGGCTGCACTTTTCAATAATTCAGCCGGGACATCGGCCTCCTCGAAAAAGAGTTCCATGATCTCGTCGTTGAATTCGGCCACCTTCTCCACCAGCTTGGCCCGTGCCTCTTCGCATTTGGGCCGAAGCACTTCCGGGATCTCTGTCTCCACGCGGTCAGTATCGGTGAACTGATAGGCTTTCCGTTCGATGATGTCGCAGATCCCCTCGAATACATCCTCTTCACCGATGGGGATCTGGAATGGAAACGCATTGGCATCCAGGTATTTGTTCATCTGTTCCACCACCTGGAAATAATCGGCCCCCGTGCGGTCCATCTTGTTGATGAAAGCGATACGCGGTACCCGGTAACGGTCGGCCTGGTTCCAGACCGTTTCGCTCTGCGGTTCCACTCCTCCAACAGCACAGAACACAGCTACCATTCCATCAATGACCCGTAGCGAACGCTCAACCTCCACGGTGAAATCGACGTGCCCGGGGGTATCGATCAGATTGATCTGATATCCCTTCCAGCTGCAGGTGATGGCTGCAGAGGCGATGGTGATGCCCCGCTCCTGCTCCTGCTTCATGAAGTCCATGGTGGCCTGGCCGTTGTGAACCTCTCCCATTTTGCGGGTGGTGCCGGTAAAAAAGAGGATCCGCTCGGTAACGGTGGTCTTGCCGGCATCGATGTGTGCCGCTATTCCGATATTTCTAAGTTTTGTAAGTGTCATCCGGTAAATTTTGGGGCGCAAAGGTACGGGTTTTATCGGTAATAAATCTTGCAGGAAAGGTGTTTTATCGTGAGGAAATGTATGTATATCTATTTCTTTTCCGTCAGCAGAATGAAAAAATGAAATTTGCGTTATCTAATGTAACGTTTCGGAAAGAAGTGAGTCTTACTACCTGATATCAAAATACCGGTTATGATACAAATTAAAAATATTCATAAATCATACATCAACGGCCAGAACAACCTGCATGTATTGAAAGGGATCGACCTTGACATTGAACAGGGGGAGATGATCTCCATCATGGGCCCTTCCGGTTCCGGAAAGTCGACCCTACTGAACATCCTCGGCATCCTGGATAATTATGATGAAGGAGAATACATGCTTGATGGAAAAAAAATCCAGCACCTCAACGAACGGAAAGCAGCCCTGTTACGGAACAGAATGCTGGGATTTGTTTTTCAGTCGTTTAACCTTGTTTCCTTTAAAAATGCCATGGAGAATGTGGCCCTTCCACTTTATTACCAGAAGATTAACCGCCGGAAGCGCAACCGGATAGCCCTGGAGTACCTCGATAAGCTGGGACTCAGGGATTGGGCCCACCACCTTCCCAGTGAATTGTCGGGCGGCCAGAAGCAGCGGGTGGCCATCGCCCGGGCCCTGATCACGCAGCCCAAAGTGATCCTGGCGGATGAACCTACCGGAGCCCTCGATTCCATTACATCCCAGGAGATGATGGATCTGCTGACCGAGATCAACAAGAGTGGCATCACGATGATCATTGTAACGCACGAACACGACATTGCCCGCCGTACTCAGAAGACCATACGGATCATCGACGGAAGCATCCAGGAGATCGTGGAAAACGAAGCAGGAAGTACGAAGTTCGAAGTCAGAACGCAAGTACAAAGTACGAAGTACGAAGTGGCTTCCGCTCCGAGCTGTAAACATTACGAAAAAGTAGCCTGACATCCATGTCATTCTTCATTCATTCATGTTCATTCGTAATTTGCCTCAACCCTCTACCCTGAATAGTATGTTTGAACTGGATAAATGGCAGGAGATCTACAGCACAGTCAGGAAGAATAAACTCAGGACCTTTCTGACAGGATTTGCCGTAGCCTGGGGCATCTTCATGCTTATCATTTTGCTGGGATCGGGAAAGGGACTGGAGAACGGTGTATATGATCAATTCCGCGGCGGGGCCACCAACGGCATCTGGATCAGCAGCGGGATGACCAGCAAAGAGTACAAAGGACTGCAGGCAGGACGGCTGATCCGCTTCACCAACGACGATTACAGGCTGCTGAAGGAGACGGTGAGAGACCATGAGTACATGTCGTCCCGCATGTTCCTGGGGAATACCATTACCTCCCACAAGAATGAATACGGCACCTTTTACCTCTCCCCGTGCCATCCCGATTACGGATACATCAAGGAGGTGGAGATGGTCCAGGGTCGTTTTCTGAACAACCTGGATATCAATGAATATAGAAAAGTGGCAGTGATCGGTGAAAAGGTCAAGCAGGATCTCTTCAAAGGAACTGATACCGTTGCCCTGGGGGAATACATCAACATCAACGGGGTGCTTTTCCGGGTGGTGGGGGTTTTCCACGATTTCGGCCGTGACGACAGCGAACTGCGCCGGATCTACATCCCTATCACCACAGCTCAGCGGGTATTCAGCGGTCAGAATGTAATCAGCCAGATCTCTTTCACCACCGGTGATGCCACGGTGGAGGAGGTAGACCAGATGGTGGACCAGACCCGGGATCTGCTGGCCAAAAAGCACACCTTTGACACGGAAGACGAGCGGGCAGTCTCTATCTGGAACAAGAGTGAAGATTTTCGGAAATTCCAGGGGCTGTTCATGGGTATCCGGCTCTTTATCTGGATTGTGGGGATCGGAACCATCATTGCCGGGATCGTGGGAGTGAGTAATATCATGATGATCTCCGTCAAGGAGCGCACCAAAGAGATTGGCGTCAGAAAGGCCCTGGGGGCTACCCCCTTTTCGGTGATCAGTCTGATCATGCGGGAAGCCATTGTGATTACAGGATTTGCCGGATACATCGGACTGGTCCTCGGGATCGGAGTTTTGGAACTCATCTCCAGGAACCTTCCTCAGATCGACTTCTTCAGAAGTCCGGAAGCCAATTTCTCGATCGCCGTGGGGGCTACCATCCTGCTGATCGTCGCCGGAGCCCTGGCCGGACTGTTCCCGGCACGAAAAGCGGCAAGAATCAGGCCGATAGAGGCATTGAGAGATGAGTGAAAATAGCGAAGTATGTTTGATTTAGACCGGTGGCAGGAGATATATCACGTACTGAAGTCCAATAAGCTGAGGACCTTCCTGACCGCGTTCGGGGTCTTCTGGGGGATTTTTATGCTGGTGATCATGCTGGGCTCAGGGAATGGACTGGAAAATGCCGTCACGCGGAACTTCGCAGATATGGCCACCAACAGCGTCTTCATCTGGACGCAGCAGACCACGATTCCCTACAAAGGGTTTCCCCGGGGCAGACGATTTAATTACGACAACGATGACGCAACCGCCCTGCGGAATGCTATTCCGGAGATCAAGTACCTGGCTCCCCGAATCCGTGGAGGCGATTTCTTCTCCACCAACAACGTGATCAGGGGATTGAAATCGGCTTCCTTCTCCATTCTCGGGGAGTACCCGGAATTTTTCCTGATCGATCCGCTTTACATTGACAAAGGACGGCTTATCAACGATATTGATATTGAGGAGAAACGGAAAGTCGTCGTAATCGGAACGCGGGTAAAAGATCTTCTTTTCGAAAAAGATGAGGAGGCGATCGGAACGTATATCCAGATCCAGGGGGTTTACTTCAAAGTGGTCGGGATCTGTAAATCGAAACGGACCGGTGAACAGGCGGAACGGGAAAATCAGAATATATTCATGCCCTTCACCACCTTGCAAAAAACATACAATTATGGCAATATAGTAGGATTCTTTGCCATCACATCACAGGATGGTATTCCGGTGAGTGTGGTCGAAGAAAAAGCCATACAGATCCTGAAGCAGCGGCATGCTGTAGCTCCTACTGACGACCGGGCCATCGGTCATTTTAACCTGGAACAGGAGTTCCGCAAATTCCAGGGACTCTTTACCGGCATCCGGGTGCTGGTGTGGATCGTGGGGATCGGGACCCTGCTGGCCGGGATCATCGGGGTAAGCAACATCATGCTGGTGGTGGTGAAGGAGCGGACCAAGGAGATCGGCATCCAACGGGCCATCGGCGCCACGCCCATGAAGGTGATCAGCCAGATCATCACCGAGGCCATTGTGCTCACCACCTTTGCCGGATACTTCGGTCTGGTGATCGGTGTGGGGTTGCTGGAGCTGGTCAACTATTTGCTGGAGAGTTCCGGAGCCGATTCGGATATGTTCTATCACCCCGGTGTCAATTTCAGGGTGGCTATGATTGCCCTGACCATACTCATTTTTTCCGGAGCCGTCGCTGGATTTATTCCTGCCCGAAGAGCCGTAGCTGTGAAACCGATCGATGCATTACGGTATGAACAATAAAGGAGGGTAAGAAGGTGATGAAGGGATGAGAAGATAATATAATTTGTAAATGAATAGCGAACGACAAATAGCAAACAGCGAACAGCAAGTTGAAACAATAAAGCAGTATGAAAAAGACGAGTGTAACAAAGAAGATTATCCGGATAGCAGTCCTGGTCATTATATTGGCGGCGTTTGGCATTACTATTTACTACCTGTTCAACAAGTCCAAAGAGAAACCGGTAGTTTATATGACCGAACAGCCCTTCACGACCGATATCATTAAAAAAACGGTAGCAACAGGTTCAGTTATTCCCCGTGAGGAGATCGAGATCAAGCCCAAAGTTTCCGGCATTGTCGAGCAGGTTTATGTAAAACCGGGAGAGAAGGTTAAAAAAGGAGACATCATTGCCAAAGTCAGGATCATTCCCGACCTGGTCAACCTGAATAATGCCGAGGCCCGGCTGGATCGTGCAAAAATAGCTTACGACGATGCGAAGCTGAATTATGATCGCCAGGAAAAACTGAAAAATGGCGGGGTTATTTCGGCTTCAGAGTTCCAGACCGCTGACGTGACCTTCCGGAATGCCCAGCAGGAGTTATCCGCAGCTGAAGCTAACCTGGATCTGGTGAGGGAGGGTGCTACCAAGAAGACCGGATCCGCCACCAATACCCTCATCTCCTCCACCATTAATGGAATGGTTCTCGACGTGCCGGTCAAGGTCGGCAGTTCGGTGATTGAAGCTAACAATTTTAATCCGGGAACAACCATTGCCTTCATTGCCGACATCGGCGATATGATCTTTCAGGGAAAAGTGGATGAAACGGAGGTTGGAAAGATCAAACCCGGGATGGGGCTTCTGCTGATGGTGGGTGCCATTGAAAACGACACCTTTGATGCCACCCTGCAGTACATTTCCCCCAAAGGAGTGCTGGAAAACGGAGCCGTTCAGTTCGAGATCAAAGCCGATGTCGATCTGAAGACCGATCAGTTCATCCGTGCGGGATACAGTGCCAATGCCGACATCGTGTTGCAACGGGTCGATGATGTTATGGCCATTAAGGAGAGTCTGCTGCAGTTTGATAACGATTCTACCTTTGTGGAGGTAGAGGTGGCTCCGCAGCAATTTGAAAAGCGGATAATCAAAACCGGTCTATCCGACGGGATTAATATCGAGATCCTTTCCGGGCTTACCAAAGACGATAAAATCAAAGTTCCCCGGCTGGGCACTGCCAGCAATTAACCCTCCTCATTCTCGGCAGGGATCCGTTTCAGACGGGCTGTTTTTGCTACGATCAATACCCAGGCCATCCACAGGAATAGTATTTCAAAGTAGAAGAGAGGCCCCAGCAGAAGATCGTTCAGGAGATGGACATATTCCGGTTGGATCATGGTATGGATGGTCATCAGCAGGAACCGGAAGAACACCGAAAACAGGAGGATAGCAAGTGCTAACGGAATGTACCAGAGTTTTTTCTTCCAGGGTCCCGGGACCAGGATGAAAAGAATTATGACCAGGCACATCTGCTTAACCCCCGACAGGTAAAAAAAATAATTTACATAGAGTCCGTTTGGAAGGATGATGCTGATCCCATCCCGTACAATATTCTCTGGAAAGAAGGGATTGATCATACCCGGTGTTATGCTCAGCAGGATATTCCCTATGGTATCACTGATGTATTCGAAAGGGGGAAAAGAATCGATCCCAACCTCAAATTCTTCCCAGATCAACTGAAAAAAAAGAATGACCAGGGAAAAAATCCAGACCTGGATGATGAGCGGGATATTCCAGGTTTTTATCCGATCACGAAGCCAGGGAAATTTCGAGCCCATTCGGAAGGATTTTCCCCAAAAGTAACGATTTTCCTCAAAACGACCCCTCCTCGGTCTTCCCCGTGAAGGAGAGGAAATTAACAGGAGGGGTACCAGTCAGTCAACAGGATCTTTAAAACCTCTTGGTGTACCCGTGGCAGTAAGGAGTCGAGCCCTTGTGCTCGTAGTAGTCCTGGTGGTAGTTCTCGGCTTTCCAGAAGGTTCCGGCCGGTTTGACTTCGGTTACCACTTCATACCCTTTCTCCTTCAGGATGGAGATCAGTTTCTCCGTGCTGGCTTTCTGTTCTTCATTCCGGTAGAAGACTGCCGACCGGTACTGTTCTCCCCGATCGGGGCCCTGGTGGTTCCACTGGGTTGGATCGTGGATCTCGAAGAAGAGCCGGGCCAGCTCTTCGTAGCTGATCCGGGAGGGATCAAACACCACCTCCACGGCTTCATAATGGCCTGTTTTGCCCGAACAAACCTGTTCATATGTTGGATGATCCACGTGGCCTCCTATGTAACCCGAAACCACAGAAAGTACACCGGGAGATTTCTGAAGGTAGTATTCGACACCCCAGAAACAACCACCTGCAAAGATGGCTGTATCGGTCATGAGGAGGCTTTTTTCAGGGACGAATACCAGCGAAATGGAGTTCACGCAGTGACGGGTATTCTTTGCTGTAAATCCCTCTCCCTCAAAAACATGACCAAGATGTGCCCCACAATTGGCACAAAGGATCTCGGTCTGGTGTCCTGCGGCATCCACCTGCCGCCGGACGGCTCCCGGAACCTCCTGGTCAAACGAAGGCCATCCGCACCCGGCATCAAATTTGGCTGTTGATTCATAAAGGGTAGCTCCACATTGCTTGCATAGGTAGTTTCCTTTTTCCCAGAAGTCATAATAGGCTCCTGAAAACGGTCTCTCGGTTCCCTTGTGCAGGATTACACGTTCTTCTTCCGGTGTTAGTTTCTTGTTTTCCATCTCGTTAGCAGATTGATTCTGGGTGCATCCCTGGAGGGAGAAGGCGGCAAAAAAGAGGCAATAGAATAATTTTTCCGACATGATTATAAATAAGTAGTCTAAATTAATACGGTAAAAATACCAACATATTGCTCGGGGGAGAAACTTTTCATCACAGGCAAGGATTCCTCCCGGTTTCCCTACATTTGCAAAAAGTTAGTTCATGAAAAAAATCCTTGGAATAGGGAATGCCCTGGTTGATATCCTGATCCGCATTGAACGGGATTCCCTCCTCGAACAGCTCAACCTTCCCAAAGGGAGCATGCAGCTGGTCAATAAGCTTCGCAGCGATGAAATTATTGAAACGCTGAAAGAGATTCCCCGGACCCTGGCTGCAGGAGGTTCGGCCGCCAACACCATTCATGGGCTTGGGATGCTCGGTGCTCCAACCGGTTATATCGGGGTGA
>QYQJ01000135.1 GCA_007280875.1 Bacteroidota bacterium | reverse complement strand
TCCTTCGACCTTCGACCCTCGACCTTCGACCCTCGACCTTCTGAACCTCGACCCCCTGAACCTTGACCCTCGACCCTTGACCCTTGAGCCTCAATCTCCTCCAGCAGCCTGAACTTTCCCTGGTGCCCCAGCACCACATCCACCCCCTCCATCCCGGCGACTTCCCCTGCTTTCAGTTCCGGGAAGCACCCGATGACAGCAATCCTGGCCTCCGGATTTAGCTTGTGCACCTGACGGATGGCGGCACGGCATTTCTTCTCGGCAGCAGCAGTCACCACGCAGCTGCTGATCACATAGATATCGGCTTGATCATGAAAATCGACCAGCACGTACCCCTTTTCGGTAAACTGCCTGGCGAGGGTGGAGGCTTCGGCGAAATTCACCTTGCAACCAAAGTGATGAAAAGCGAGCCTGCGGGGTTTCATAGTGTAAAAATACGGAAGATATTACTTTCGGAGGTACTGCTGCAGGATGATTCCGCCTATGATGAAGCTCAACCCGATGACGGTCGACAGGAGGATGGTCTCTCTTACGGCAAACCGGATGATGATCAAGGAAATAAAGGGGGACAGGTAGATGAGGTTGGAGACCCTGGCGGTAGTGGTGGAGTACTGAAGTGCCTTCAACCATAACAGGAACGTCAGACCCATCTCGAAGATCCCAAGGTAGACCGAGCCTGTGATTCCCTGCCAGGAGGGAGCAGAAAAGTCGCCACGGAGCAGATAGATTACAACGATATAAAACAGGCCGAAGCTGAAGTTCAGAAACAGCTTGCTTACATCCTCCCGTTGATCTTTCATGTTCAGGATCCAGTACAACGCCCAGAAGAGGGCACTGCTCACAGCCAGTACCACTCCCAGTGGACTGGAAAAGTTCAATCCAAGGATATCCCCCCGTGTGGAAATGATCAACAGACCGGTGAAACTGATCAGGATCGCCAGCAGGCTCCATCCGCTGATGCGTTGCCTGAGCATCGGAATGGATAGCAGGACAAGTACCAGAGGCCAGATGTAGTTGAGGGTCCCGGCCTCCTGTGCCTGTAACAGATCGTAGGCTTCCAGCAGAACCAGGTAATAGAGGAAGGGATTCAGCAATCCCATGATTGCCGACCGGAACCAGTCACGACTGCGGAGTGCGGATAAAAGCCTGATCTTGCCTTGGAAAACCAGCGTGCTGAACAGAAATACAACCGCCACCAGGTTGGCAATCAGGAGCAGGGGAATGAAGTCGATAAACCTAAGTGAGAGCTTCATGGCAGAGCCAATGGTACTCCAGAAGAGGACTGCACTCAGGGCAAACAAGTAGGCTTTTCGCTGGTTTTTCATCCGGGAGGCGAATGTACTAATTTCTATTCATAAAAAATTTCTACTTTTGCCACATATACAGAGAACTATCATGAGACTTGCTGTTGTTGCGCTGGGAGGAAATGCATTGCTGCAGAGTGGTCAGAAGGGGACCATCGACGATCAGGAAGCCAATGCCAAAGCTACCTCCGAGTGTCTTGTAAAATTGTTGAAAAGAGGGTATAACATCGTGATCACCCACGGTAATGGTCCCCAGGTGGGCAATATCATGCTGGCTAATACAGCCGGTGACAAGCTATATGGCATTCCTGAGATGCCGCTGGATATCTGCGTTGCCTATTCGCAGGGTTTCATCGGGTACATTATTGAACAGCAGTTGAAAAATGTACTGGAGACCCATGATATGGAACGGGACATCATTACCATCACTACACAGGTACTGGTGAATAAGGATGATCCTGCTTTTCAAAATCCTACCAAGCCCATCGGTCCCTATTACACAAAGGAGGAAGCTGACCGGATGGCTCAGGAGACGCCTTCCGTCTTCGCAAAAGATCCCCGTGGCCGGGGATGGAGAAAAGTAGTCGCTTCACCCACGCCACTGGTGATCATGAACAAAAAGACCATTGAACAGATCGCCCGGCAGGGGCAGATTGTCATTGCCGTTGGCGGGGGTGGAATTCCGGTTTTTTATGTAGCTCCCAATAAATTGCAGGGGATTGATGCCGTGATTGACAAAGATCTGGCTTCGGCTTTGCTGGCTTCCCAGATCAACGCTGATAAATTGTTCATCCTTACCGATGTGCCCAAAGTTTGCCTCCATTATAACACCCCCGAACAGAAAACAATTGACAGGATGACGATTGCCGAAGCCAAGCACTACCTTGAGGAGGGGCAATTCCCCGAAGGAAGCATGGGCCCGAAGATCCGGGCAGCGATTCATTTTGTGGAACACTCTGGGAAAGATACGATCATCACCAAGACCACCATGCTGGGGATCGATAACGGAGGTACAAGAATCACCCTGGTGTAACCGGGATGTACTTTCATTAGCCGGCAAAGACCATTTGCTCCACCTGGATACTTCCAATCGTATGAAGTTCAGCTTTGAGCTTCCGGAATTCCGACGGATCACCTATCAGTTCGAGGAGGATCAGACCACGACCCGATGTTCCGTTATCGTCATCTGCATTGATCCCGAACCGGGTCTTGATGACACAACCGAATTTTGTCAGGATATACTGAACCCGGGAAGCTTCCTGTTCCCTGTTTGGGAGGTAAATACCCAGGATCCATTTTTCAGCCATACCGATGGAGTTTACTGGTTAAAGGGTTTGAGAATCGGGGTTACAGGAAAATGAATAGTAAAGGAAACCCCTTTCTTGTTTTCAATGTGGAGTTGACCGGCAAGCTGTTCCACCAGCAGTTTGATGATAAACATCCCCAGGGTTTTCTGATCTTCCATATGAAATCCTTCTGGGAGACCAATCCCGTTATCCGAAATGGTAAGATGGATATATTTATCGGCTTTTCTTAACCAGACCTTGATGGTCCCCTGCCGGTTATCGGGAAATGCATATTTGATCGAGTTTGTCATCAGTTCATTCGTGATCAGGCCGATCGGAAGCGCTGCCTCGATCGAAACATCCATGGGTTCAAATTCCGTATCCAGGTCGATCCGGGAGGTAGACCAGGTGCTCAAAACGATGGTAGTCAGAGCCTTCAGGTATTCATGTAGCCTGATTCTGTCGAGGTCCTCCGACCGGTAGAGGTGTTCATGGATCAGTGCCATGGAACGGATCCGCATCTCGATGTCGCCAATCACCCGTTTCAGGTCGGGGTCGGGAAGTTGCCTCATTTGCAGGCTCAGCATACTGATCACAATCGCCAGGTTGTTCTTTACCCGGTGGTGGATCTCCTTGAGCATAACCCCCTTTTGTTCCACTGCCTGCTTGAGTTCGGCCTCCATCGCCGCTTTTTCTTTGAATTCAGTCAGAAGCCGTTTGTACTGGGCATCCAGTGCTTTCTGATGGAGATAGTTCTTTTTATTGAGATTCTGAAAAGTAAAGGCAATGAAAAAACCAAGAATTGCGGCCGCGATAATAAAGAACAGGTTGTTGAGCGACATGAAGAACTCATCCCGGAATGAGTGATTAAGCAGGTTCGCCAGTATATAGGCGAGGAGTTGGAGTGCTCCGAGCGAGATCAGGGTTGCAAAACGGAGCCGGTAAAAGGTATAGAGCCCAACGGTCATCAGGATCACCCAGACAAAATAGTACTCATACCCATTTTCGCCGGAATGGGAGGATATCCCGATCAGGAAAATGGCTAGACAGAGCAGTATGTTTATGATAATGAAAATGGAGGAGAGGTAAGGGCGAAGTTTCCGGATGTACAACACTAGGATGGAAATGGAAAAGAAAGGAAAAATGATCCCGAACCGCATAAAGTAGCGAAGTTCTTCATGTTCCGGGAATACGAGCTCATTAACCGAGGCAAATGCAACAAACAGCAGGAGGTTCACCAGCAATCCCCAGCGCATGCTGGGAATGGATGAAAAGAGGTAATAGTCCAGGAACTCTTTCCGCAGTTCTTTTCGCTCTTCCGGTTTCATAATTCTCGATGTTTACAGGGCGAACACCATTTTCTGTACCTCTACTCCTCCGATCTCACCCAGTTCTTTCTCCAATTGATCGCACGCTGCCGGCATTCCTGCGACATGGAGCAAAATGATCCCGATCCGGCTGCAGGCCTCCTCCGATACTTCATGAAATCCAAGCCTCGACCGGATCAGCCGTGCATGTCGGGTCAAAACCTCCTGGGTCCGGCCCGATTCCTTGATCCGGTCCCTGATTAACAATCCAAGGATTCTTATTTCTTCTACCATAAAAACTATAAATATAAATCCCGTTTTCCCTCTTTAATCTGTTGAAGCCGCTGTTTGAGCTTTTCTTGAAACAGGTCATCCGGCAGTTCCTGTATCTTCTTCCGGATCAGTTGATAGCCCTTCTCTCGTGTTTCCGGTGGGGCATAATCTTCCAGGTACTCGGCCAAGGTCAGGATGGCATTGGGCTGGCAGTAACGCTTGATAAAACCGGGTACCGAGAACTCCATGAAATGCTCGCCAGTCCGGCCCAGCCGGTAACAAGCGGTGCAGAAAGAAGGGATGTATTCATGTTCAATGAGATCCAGCGTGATTTCGTGTAGTGATCGATTGTCGTTGATCTGGAATTGCTCGAGGTCGATATCCTGTTGTGCTCCGTTTTTCTTTTTTGCGTAACCTCCCATTTCAATGTTGGTTCCGCCGTCGATCTGTGACACACCATACCGGAGGATTTCGTTACGGATATTGGCCGGTTCCCGGGCTGTGAGGATCAGTCCGGTATAGGGGACAGCCAGGCGAAGAATAGACACCAGGCGGGTAAACTCATCGTCGCTGACCAGGTACGATTTATCAATATCCAGCTGGGAAGCATACTGAATCCTCGGGAAGGAGATCGTATGGGGGCCAACATGGTAAACAGCCTCGAGATGGTTGGTATGACGGACCAATCCAAGCACCTCAAATCGCCAGTCATATAATCCGAACAGTGCCCCTATTCCGACATCGTCGATACTTGCCTCCTGTGCACGGTCAAGCGCGGTCAGCCGCCAGTTGAAATCCTGTTTCAAACCTCCCCTGTGTACCTTCCGGTAGGTCTCTTCGTGGTATGTTTCCTGAAATATCTGGTAGGTGCCGATCCCGGCATCTTTTACGATCCGGAAGCCATCGATGTCGAGTGGAGCGGCATTGATGTTCACACGCCGGATCTCGCCGGGCCCTGATTTTACAGAGTAAACAAGCTGCGTTGTATCGGCAATGAACCGGGCATTGTAGGTAGGATGCTCTCCATAAACCAGGATCAGGCGTTTCTGACCGGCATCTTCAAGGGCCTTCACCTGTTCAATCAACTCCTCCCCGCTGAGAGTTACCCTTTTTATCTTCAGGTTATCTGCTTTATAGCCACAGTATGCACAGTTATTTGTGCAGAGGTTCCCGATATAAAGCGGGGCGAACAATACGATCCGCTGACCGTACACCTCTTCCTTCAGGCGGTGGGCCCCTTCTTTGATCTCGGCAATCAGTCCGGGATCCCCGGCGTTGATCAGAACGGCGGTCTCCTCCATGGTCAGACGGTGTTTGCTCAGGCTTTTGGCAATGACCTCCCTGACGCGTTCTTTGGGTGCCCTGGTATGGTGGATCAGATCATGAATCTCCGCTTGATCAATGAACGGCTTCATCCGAAGATCTTTGATTGCGTATATTTCGGGACGAAAGATCATAGTCAGAAGGACCTGTAAGAGAAGCAAAAGTACGAAATTACAACCTGCTATTGCCGGATTTTTGTACGGTTCAACGCCGATATATAAACACCCCCGATCACGATAACCATACCGATGATCTTCTGGACCGTAAACCGTTCATCCAGGATAATGAAAGAGAAAATAGCGGTGAATACCGGAATCAGGTTGGAAAATATATTGGCTTTACTTACCCCGAGCACTTTGACGGTTTGGGCGAAGAAAACAAAGGAGAGGGAGGAGGCCAGGATCGCCAATAACAGGAATGTGGTGATGATCTCTCTGTTGGGGTTGACCACGATAGCTTGCCGAACCTCAAAGATCAGAAACGGCGGAAGAAACAGAAAAATCCCGATCAGATTCTGAATGGCAATAATGAATAGGGGAGAGTAATCCGCCGAAAGTCTTTTGAGCAGGACTGAATACATGATGGCAGAAAAGACCGCACCGGCCAGGCAAAGGATCCCGATGCCCGAAATTTCCCAATGCAGTCCCCGGGATGAGAGCATGACCATGATGCCCCCGAAGGATAAAACGATGCCGACCAGGTTAAACCACCGGAGCCTCTCCCGGTAAGCCAGGTACCCCGCAATGGGCGAAAAGACCGGGATGGTAGCGATGATCACAGCGGTGATGGTACTGGTGGAGAATTTCAATCCATAATTTTCTCCCAGGAAATAGAAAAAGGGATTGAACAGCGCGCTCAGGAGAAACCACCTGATATCTTTCCGGAGTATTCGCTCTTTATTCCGGAAGAGAAACAGGATGAAGAAGAGAAAGAGGGAGGAGAGGATCAACCGGATTAATATGATCGTAACCGGTTGGTAGTATTTCAGCAGAACGGATGACCAGACAAACGACATGCCCCAGAAGAGCATGGCGGCAAGGGCATAGAAATAGACCGGTACCGAAGGTTTTTTCAAGGCGATAAAATTAGTTTTTTACTTACATTTAAAAAATTCTGTAACAAAGGGATTTTTACAAAGTCCTTTGACCAAAATCTGAGCGATTGGAACAAAACCTGAAAAATATCCACCAGGATCTGATTGAAGGCTGTAAGCAGGGCGAACGCAATGCCCAGTTAAGGATTTACAAACTCTATTACAAAGCCATGTTTAACACCACACTCAGAATAGTGAACGACACCGCAGAAGCTGAAGACATCATGCAGGAATCATTCCTGGATGCCTTTCGCAAGATCGATCACTATTCCGGGGAGGGAACCTTCGGATCCTGGCTCAAACGCATCGTGGTGAACAATGCGCTGGATGCACTGCGCAAAAGGCGTGACCAGACTTCCATTGAAGAGTCGGGCATTGATTTTCCGGATGAAGAGGCCGACGCTTCCGAAGATGAGATCCATTACCAGGTTCAGGAGATTAAGGATGCGATAAACAAGCTACCCGAAGAATACCGTATTATCCTTTCCCTTTACCTTCTGGAGGGATATGATCACGAAGAGATCAGCGAGATTCTGCGGATATCTTACAACAACAGCCGGACCCGGTACTCCCGGGCACGACAGAGGTTATTGCAGATCATTTACGAAAACAGGTTGAAAAGCAAAATCATATACAACTAGTCCGATGAGTAAGCTCAATCAATTTATAAAAGACCATGCCGGGATGTTCGATGATCAGGAGCCTGGGACCGGACATTTTGACCGGTTCGACGAGCGTCTGAATCAGCTTCATACCTTGGAACCCAAACCGGCAACAATTCACTTCTGGATGAAGATCGCTGCCGGAATCCTCATCCTTGTAACAGCCGGACTGGTGATTTTTGAACTGGCTACACGGGATTTCACCGGTCGTACCACCCTCCAGCAGGCAGCTATCGGATTGCCTCAGGATCTGGTGGAGTTGCTCTCCATATACGAAAATCGTACAGGTCAGCAGATGACTGAACTGAACCAGCTGGCCCAGAATTGTCCGGATGGTCCGAAACTGGTTGATGATGCACGAAAAGAGATTGACCAGTTAGACCGGAATCTGGACGAGCTGGTGACAGCCATTAAAGAAAATCCTGATAACGACAGGGTACAGGCTGCATTGATCCAGAATTGCAAAGCCAAAGAATCTCTGCTGAACGATGCCATCCTGAGTGAAAAAATCAGAAAATGCGAATAATCTAATCATAATGGCCATGAAAAGAGTAATCTCTATCTCTCTGCTGTTTTTTATCCTGTTGGTTTACTCCCCGGTTTTGAATGCCTCCCAGAAAGAGGGAATCAAGAAAGTAATTAAGAAAGAGTTTCAGGTTACTCCGGATACCAGGCTCAGGCTTGACAACAGCTTTGGAGATATCACCTGCAAACTCTGGGATCAAAAGATTGTTGTCGTGGAGGTGACCATCTCCGTGGGAACGAGATCGGAATCGGAGGCTGACAAGATTTTCTCCAGAATCGATATCGGATTCCGTGAATCAGAAGCACAAATTGACGTGAAAACGAATCTGGTCAAGGGCATGCAGGCGAAAGGCCATTTCAGCATCGACTACCTGGTCAGGATGCCGGCTTCGGTACCCCTTGAGCTGATCAATAAGTTCGGTGATGTACTGATTGATGAACTGCAGGCGAAAAGTGCAATCCGGGTAGAATATGGAAAAGCTTCCATCGGCAAGCTTGCAAATGGGGATAACCTTCTGGAGGTATCCTTTGGCGCTGCCTCCGTGAAATCCATTAAAGGGGCTGTTGTGTCACTCCAGTATTCCAAAATGAGTGTGGATTACGCCGGCAGCCTGAGACTCAAATCAAACTATTCGGATATCCGGGCTGGGGAGGTCGTTGTGCTGGAGGGAACCTTCGAAGGAGGAAACATTAAGTTGGAGCGTGCCTCCGTAATGACCTTACAAAGCAAATATTCGGGTTTTACAATCGGAATGGTTAAACAGAAAATCAACCTGGATATGGATTTTGGGAGTTTCGAAGTGGACGAGATCTCTTCCGAATTCAAGTCGCTGGTGGTGGAATGCAAATATGGCAGCGTGAATTGTCCCATGCCTGAAACGATTGGATATACCCTGGATGCCGAGACCCATTTCGGTTCAATCCGGTTCCCGGAATCAAAGGCCACACTTACTGTCGCGATTACATCGGGGCAGGATGAATCGTACCGGGGAACCGTGGGGTCCAATCCGACAGCCTCCGTTAAAATAAGAAATGAGTTTGGAAGCATTAAGCTTTGATAGTTCTGTAATTTATTCTTCTAGTAACTAATTAAATAGTGAAATCATGAAAACAATGAGCAAAATCGGAATCCTGTTATTCATCTTTATCCTGGCCGGGGGGTCGAAGGCAAAATCCATGCCTGCGTTTGCGGATAGGAACGAGGCAGTGAAAAAAGAGACCCGGACCGTAGGACCCTTTACCGGAATAAAGGTAAGCGGTGCGTTCGAAGTATTTATCAAGCAAACCGGAACACCGGGTGTTGTGGTTGAAGCTGATGAAGAGATTCTTCCATACATCACCACGGAGGTAGAGGGTGATATCCTGAGAATCGCATCAAAGAAAGCCCCTCCGAAACTCTGGAACGACGTTCATACCCTGCATGTGTATATTACAGTTGCCGATTTGAATTCACTGGATATCAGCGGTGCTGTCGAGGTTACCACACAGACCGAGATCAAGGGGGAGAAGATGGGTATTGAGATCAGCGGTGCGGTGGAAGCGGATCTGAATCTCAACCTGCAAAAGCTCAGCATGGAGCTTAGAGGGGCCAGCGAAATTAAAATCAAAGGACAGGCACAGGAAGTAAGCATCGAGACATCAGGTGCATCGGAGCTTGATGCTTTTGATTTCGATGTGAAAGATTTTTCCATTATTGCCAGTGGTGCGGCAGAGGCTAATGTTTTTGCTTCCGGCACATTAAAGATTTCGGCATCGGGGGCCTGCGATGTCAGATACAAAGGGAACGCCAGTGTGAATGCACACACCTCCGGGGCCTGTTCTGTGAAGGAGGCAAAATAACCTTAGTCTTCATGTAATAATTTAAGAAATTCTGTTTCGGAAAGGAGCGGGATCCCCAGGGATTCCGCTTTTTTCTTTTTCTCGTGCCCCATGTTCTCACCGGCCAGCACAAAGGATGTCCTGAGAGAAATGGATCCTGTATTTTTTCCGCCGTATTCCTCAATCATACGTTTCAGATCCTCGCGGGAATGATGCTGAAATACCCCGCTTACCACAATGGATTTCCCTTCCAGTACAGTACCCTTTTTCACAACGGTTTCGGAACTCATCGAAACATTCAATCCGGCTTCCTTCAGCCGGTGGATGAGGTCCAGGTATTCGGGTTGACTGAAGTACTCCGTCACGCTGTTTGCGATCTTATCTCCAACCTCTTCCACCTCGGTCAGTTCTTCCGTATCGGCCTGCATCAGGGCATCGATCGAATGGAAGTGAAACGCGAGTTTACGCGCTACCGTTTCCCCGACGAAGCGGATGCCCAGGGCAAATAGCAGGCGGTCGAACGGAACTGACCGGGAGA
Organism: Bacteroidota bacterium; assembly: GCA_007280875.1. GTDB lineage: Bacteria > Bacteroidota > Bacteroidia > Bacteroidales > FEN-979 > QYOJ01. The sequence goes on along the minus strand of QYQJ01000135.1, from coordinate 8,784 downwards.
GCTGAATTCCGCTCAGGATATTCTCGACCGTTTTCGCCTGAAAGCTAACCTTACGCTCCTTCCCGGTATCGGGATCGCGGTACACCTTTTCCAGTCCCAGCAGATCCCCTGGCTGCAAGCCATAGAGGTCAGCCGCATTCCTTACCAGATTGGAATCGTATAACATTCCGATCTTTCCTTCTCCCAGGGTTTCGATGTTCATCGCCCGGCGGCTGATAAAATGTTCCAGTTTCCCCTTGATCTGTGGGGGGCATCCGGAATGGTTCGGACAGTACCAGGCCGACTCGCCTTCATTCCGTACCAGGGGGGTGTTGCATTCCGGACAAACGGTGGGAAAGCTGACCGGAAAAGTCCCGGAGGGTCTGGCTTCCAGTTTCACGCCGGTGATCTTCGGGATAATCTCTCCCCCTTTTTCTACGTAGATGGTGTCACCGAGCCGGATATCCAGCGCGGCCATGATATCGGCGTTGTGCAGGGTAGCTCTTTTCACGACGGTCCCTGCCAGTAAAACCGGTTGCAGGTTGGCTACGGGGGTCACAGTCCCGGTCCTTCCTACCTGGAAATCCACCGACTTCAGGATTGTTTCCGCCTGTTCGGCTTTAAATTTATAAGCAATAGCCCACCGGGGCGATTTGGCCGTCTGACCCAACTCCTCCTGCTGGGCCAGATCATTGACCTTGATCACCACTCCGTCAATATCGAATGGAAGCGTTTTTCTCACTTCGTCAACCTCCCGGATGAAATCAAAGATCTCGTGAATGGAGGAACACCTGACAATGTAGGCCGAGATGGGGAATCCCCATGATTTAGCTGCCTGGAGGCTCTCGTAGTGAGTTTTGAACGGGAGGTCGGTTCCGGGGAGGTAATAGAGGAAACAATCGAGCCTCCGTTTGGCCACCTCTGCCGAATCCAGCATTTTGAGACTTCCGGATGCTGCATTCCGGGGATTTGCAAAGGGTTCTTCGCCCTCCTCCAGCCGGGTTTTATTCAGCTGTCTGAAACTGACCCGGGGCATAAAAACCTCTCCGCGGATCTCAAGGAAGTCAGGATACCCGACCCCACCGAGTTGGAGGGGGATGTTGTGAATGGTTCTGATGTTAATCGTCACATCGTCACCCTGTACACCATCACCCCTGGTTACTGCCTGGTAAAGGAGCCCCTGCTGATAGGTAAGCCCAATGGCCACCCCGTCAAACTTCAGCTCGCATACATATTCCATCTGATCACCGATCAGCTTGTGAATACGTGCTTCCCACTCTTCCACCTCTTCTTTGGAGTAAGTGTTGCTGAGAGAAAGCATCGGTACGCGGTGGGTGACCTGCCGGAACTCCCGGGTAACCTCCCCGCCGACACGCCGGGCAGGAGAGTTTGGATGAGCAAGCGCCGGAAAGGATTTTTCCAGAAGCTCAAGTTCTTTCAGGAGAAGGTCATAGGCCTGATCCGAGATCTCGGGTTTTGAAAGTGTATAGTACGCATGATTGTACCGGTTGATAACATCGGTCAGCTGTTCAATCCGTTTCTTTGCTTCATCCTGCTCCATAGATCTTGCTACCTATCAATTCCCAGGCGGATTTTTATCACCGATTTTGTATAGTTGAACAATTCTATGCTCAGACGGGTTTTGGAAAGGCCACCTTGCCGATCCTCATAGACAACCGGGATCTCAATGATGGTTTTTTTCAAACGCTGCATCACGTAGAGGAAGCGAATAAAATAGTCACCATATCCGTAGAAAATCTTTTCAAGATGGATGTTTTCCAGAATCTTCCGGTTGAAACAAAAAAAACCGCTCAAATTATCTTTGGTCTGTACAACTAAAAGATATTGAATGAATTTATTGAAAATTTTACTGCCGATATACCGGGACTTGCTGGTTTCCATGCCCCCACCCACTACATACCGGGATCCGATGGCGATATCGAAAAAATCGGTGATAACCGACATAAGCGGAATCAGTTTCGGCGGGTGGTTGAAATCGGTATCCATGATCACCAGCTTATCTCCGGTGGAATGGCGGATGCCAAACAGGATGGCACTGGCCAGTCCGCGTTCATGGGTTCGCAGGAGCGGTACAACGGCGGGGTTGTCGGTGAAGTTTGATACTACCTCCTGATAGGTCCCATCGGGACTGTTATCATCAACGATGATGATTTCGTATGGTTGGGGGACTGTCGCAAGAACCTGAATAATCTCCCGGATCAGCAGGACAATGGCCTCTTTTTCATTGTATGTGGGAAGAATGACAGAGAGTTTCATGGGGTTACCAAATCATAGGCATCTATTAATGTGCGGGCAATATAGTGAATCTCTTCAACAGTTAATGCAGGGAACGTGGGCAGACTGATCCCTTCGGCTGCGATCCGGGTTGTGTTGGGACAGGGCGAAGGTTGAAATTTTCCGGATTTGTACAGAGGCATTTCATGGATAGGATAAAAAACGGGCCGGGTATCAATGTTTTTACCTTTCATTGTTTCCATGACCGAGTCGCGCTGGATTGTATTCAATCCCTTCATCCGCAGGGTATACATCCAGTTGACATTTCTTTGCCCGTGGGTCTCCTGCACAATAAACTCAGGTTTTTCCAAAAATGCTTCCCGGTAAGCATGATAAATGCTATCCCGGATCGAAAGGAGGGTGTCGATTTGTTCGAGTTGTGCCAATCCAATGGCAGCCTGCAAATTGGTCAGCCGGTAATTGAATCCCAGGTGATCGTACCAGTATTTTTTTCTGCGATTCATGCCATGGTCGCGTAAGATGCGCATGGTTTCTGCTAATTCGTCATTATTTGTAATGCACATTCCCCCTTCGCCCGAGGTCATGATTTTGTTCCCGAAAAAACTGAAACAGGCGATAGTTCCAAAGGTGCCTGTTTTTCTTCCGTGATATGTTGCTCCCATCGATTCGGCGCAGTCTTCGATCATAATCAGCTGATTTTTCCGCGCAATCTCGGTGATCTCATCCAGTCTTGCCGGATTCCCGTACAGGTGAACAGGAATAATTGCTTTTGTTTTCGATGTGATGTGTTGCCTGATCGCCTGCGGAGAGAGGTTCCAGTCATCAAGCCCCACATCGGTCAGCACAGGTACGGCATGGCAGTATCTGACACTGTTAGCAGTTGCAATAAAGGTCAAGTCGGGAACAATGACCTGATCATCCTCTTTTATCCCTGCTGCGGCCAGTGCCAGGTGCAGTGCAACAGTTCCGTTATGCGTGGCGATGGCATGTTTAACCCCAAAGTACCCGGCAAATGCTTTTTCAAAAAGATCAATATACGGTCCGATCGAGCTGATCCACCCTGAATCCATGGCATCAAGCACGTACCGTTTTTCATTTCCGTTGAAGGTGGGTTGAGCAATATTGATCATTTTTTTCATGCTTTCAGTTTAGCCGGGTGGGGAAGAATTCCAGGTTCCGGTAAATGGTTACCGTTTCATTTCTGTTGAAGGGATTCAACCTGTGTAAGATATCATCGATCATTCCGGGTTTTACGGTGGTTTCATAAACCAGGTAAGGGAAACTTTCCCTGGCTTTTACTACCCGCTCCTGCAGGTCACCTTCTCCCATAAAGAGGATGAACCGGGGGTGAAGCTCTTTAGGAAACCGTGCAACCGTTTGGATCAGGGAATCGGAGGTTCCTACTAGGGACAAATCACCGTAAATATGCGCCCATTGTCCGAGGTAGAACCGGGGAAATTGCTCGGAGCGGTTCCCGTCATCTGCCACCAGCATTTGCTGAATATCAGGATATTTCGAGAGATAAACCATAGACTCGACCCGGGCCCGTTTGGAATAATTCACCGTAATCACAGAGAGGAGTATAAGGTTGACCACCCAGAAAAATATCCAGCATCCCCTGAGGAGGCTTCTGTTCTTCTGCCAGAACCGGGAGCTATCGATGAATTGGTACCATCCCATAACACCGAGCAGGATGAGAAAGGGGAGAAAGGGCAGAATAAAGCGCTCCTGTTTGTTCGGGAAGTAGGAATGAAAAGCAAAAAAGAGCACGGCAGGAACGAACAGAAGGGTATATTTTCTCCAGTTCCGGAGGAATCCGAAAAAGAGAAAAAGGCTTACGGGAGGAATTAACAACCCCAGCACCGTGAGAAAGTAGTTATACCAGGGAAGAGATATGTAAATGTCTTTTTCTATATAACATACCCGGATGTACCCCAGCAGTTCGGCAAAGGGATAACCCCACAGGAACAGATCGATCGTGCCCAGAACCAGTACGACGGGGATTACGGTTCCGATAGTCAGGCCAAGGAGTTCGCGCCACTGTTTCCGGAACAGGATAACCAGTCCCGCTCCGAGTGGGAACAGGACACTTTGCAGCCGGATATCGGTAGCCAGCCCGAACAGGATCCCGGCAGTGAGAAAAGTCAGAAACGGCCGTGTTGGTTGGTCTTTGCGGATCATTTGCCAGAAGGCCATGACCAGGAAGGGGACACATACTTCTTCTATCAGGTTCCGTACGCTCAGCCAGGGCATGATCCACAAAGCGGCCAATAGTAATCCAATGAGCCGGGCCGACCTCTTTCCGTCCAGTTTTTCGGCGATCCGGTACGCGTAGATAATCGTCAGAAGAGAAAATGCTGCATGGATCAGGCGAACCACGAACATCTTCGCCTGCGGATCCGTCATACCCAGGAATTCCAGCACGGAAAAAAGCACAAAATGGAATCCGGGATAAAACAGCATGTGGCCGGTTGGACCTGTATTGAGAGGGTTCCAGGGCAACCATACGGGTTCATCCAATCCATCCACCCACGACTGCGCCGATTCAATGACCAGGTAGTGGTCGTCGAACATGCCCCAGCCTCTCGCAAAGATCACCGCGATCAGGCGCAGGATCATGGCCAGAATCAGGATCAGGGGCAAAGGAGCTTCATCCCAGGCTCTTTTTATTGAGGGTATCATAAGAAACGAGCTTCCATCAGAAAGGGGTTATCCACTCCCAGTAATAGGTTCCCAACTCGACCGGATTCATGCACATGACAGGAATCTGGGCTTCGTTGAACATCAGCCGCTCATCCCATCCGGAGAGGCTGAAGCCTGGCAGGTCGACATTGGGCCGGGTCATGATCATGATCATATCAGCTCCGGTGGTTTTGGCATAAGTAAGCACCTCTTCGGTAAAATCGGTGGTTTTTCCGGAAGTTTCTATGGTATAGGCCAGCCCCGACTCATCGAAAATCCTGGTGATCTGTCTGGTGATGATCTCCAGCCTGTTATTCATCACAGGGTCTTTTTCCAGACTCCGGAAGAGATGGATCTTCGCGTTGAACAGTTTACTGATTCCCTTTGCCCATTGTACTTTTTGCCTGGGTTCCAGATCATTGCTCACCGGAAACACGATGTTCCGGTATCCGTCACCGAAATTTCTCTTTTGCACTACGATGACCGGTACAGGGGATTCCAGAACAACTTTCAGGGCATAGCTCCCAAACAGGTGTTGAATCCCCTTTTTCCCATGCGTTCCGAGTACCATCAGGTTGGCTTTGATCTGGGTGGCGATGTCGTTGATAGCGGAAAAAATGCTTCCTTCCACGTGCATAGTTTCAATGACTACACCCAACGTATCTTCATAGTGCTTTTTATAGCCTGTAAGTTTCTCTTTGATGAATGAGATATCCAGATCCTCTTTTTTAAGCTTGGATTTCGTCTCCCTGTTGATCACATGCAGGATACAGACCTTGTATTTTAAATACTGCGCCAACTCCACCCCGTGATTCACCGCGTTATCACAGACCTCAGAAAAATCTGTGGGGATCAATACAATGTTGTTGAATTTAGTTGCGTTCTTTGATTCCATAATTAAAGCTGGTTTACTTGTTTCACTTCTGGCCGGTTTAACCTCCGGATCATTTCCAGGTTTTGCTGTTTTCCTTTTCTCCGGAGTGCGCTGGCAGATTCGGTTTGAAAGGTATGTCGTTTCAGGAACTCTTCCTGGAGCAGGAACCATTCGGAGAGGGTATATGTTTTTATCCGGAAGAGGTTCCATTCCAGTCTCAACTGCAAGGAGTTTATGAGAAAATCACTTCTGCCCAGGTAATCCAGATCGGCGTCACAGAGGATCCGTTCAGGAAGAGTGGATGCCTGCTGTGGGAACCGTGTAGAGAGGATCATCCGGATAATCCTATCAATCTGTTCATCAGAGTATTGGAAAAGGGGCAGGAGCTCGGTTGCCAGCCCGGCTGAACGTTCTTCATGATCTTCGTATCCGGTCAGCATCCCTGCATCGTGGAACAACGCAGCAGTTCCTATCAATTGCTGGTGTTCTTCCGGGAGTTGCTCAAGACGGGACAGTTCAACGGATGCACAGTAGACATCCATGGTATGGGCATGGGAGTGGTAGATCAGTCGTTGATCCAGTTCACACCTGAGCCGGTTTAGAATGCAATCCCGTGCAGCCGGAAAATCCATTCAAGCAATTTTTGGTAAAAATACAAAAATAGTGATGACGGATTTTCAACAATGTTTCAGCTGATGGATGGTTGCAATGGGATCGGGGGAGCCGAAGACCGAGTTGCCGGCAACAAGGACATCCACACCCGCATCGACCAGCGACCGGGCATTTTCCTGGGTGACTCCGCCGTCTACTTCGATCAGGGCTCCGGCTCCATGATCCAGGATCAGGGTTTTTAATTCCCGGCTCTTCCGGTAGGTTTGCTCGATGAACTGTTGTCCTCCAAAACCTGGATTAACCGACATCAGCAGCACCAGATCGAGTGTTCCGATGATCTCCCTTAACAGAATGACCGGTGTATGCGGATTTAGTGAAACACCTGCTTTTGCACCGGTTTGCTTGATTGCCTGAATGGTTCGGTGAAGGTGGGTACAGGCTTCGTAATGGACCGTGATCACCGAGGCCCCGGCTTCACGGAATTGTTCCAGGTACCGGTCGGGATCCACGATCATCAGGTGGACATCCATCGGTTTTTCAATGATGGTCCTGATCCGGTTCAGTACCGGAAACCCGAACGAGATATTGGGAACAAAAACACCATCCATGATATCCAGATGGAGCCAGTCTGCTTCACTCCGGTTTACCATGGAGATCTCCTCCTCAAGCCTGAGGAAGTCGGCGGATAACAGAGAAGGAGCAACCAGGTGGGACATTTCGATAGTCTATTGGACGATTTTCGATTTACTTCTTAACTTACGTCTTACGTCTTACGTCTTACCCCAGGTAAGTCTTCAGGATCTTGCTCCGGCTCGTGTGCTTCAGACGGCGGATGGCTTTCTCTTTGATTTGCCGGACACGCTCCCGGGTAAGGTCAAATTTCTCGCCGATCTCTTCAAGCGTCATCGGATGACTTCCGTTCAACCCGAAGTAGAGACGGATCACATCGGCTTCACGCTGGGTGAGTGTGGAGACTGCCCGTTCGATTTCCCGTTTCAGGGATTCGTAAAGCAGGCCGTTTTCCGGAGTCGTACTCTCTTCTCCTTTCAGGACATCGTACATGGTGTTGTCTTCGTCCTGTACCAACGGGGCATCCATGGAGACATGCCGTCCGGCGTTTTTAAGCGACTCTTTTACCTCGTTTTCGGAGATCTCCAGCAATTTGGCAATCTCTTCCACATTGGGTTCCCGTTCGTACTGTTGTTCGAGCTGGGCAAAAGCTTTATTGATCTTATTGATGGATCCGATCTTATTCAGCGGGAGGCGGACGATCCGTGATTGCTCTGCCAGTGCCTGAAGGATGGATTGACGGATCCACCATACGGCATAGGAGATGAACTTAAAGCCACGGGTTTCGTCAAATCGCTGTGCGGCTTTGATCAGGCCGAGATTTCCTTCATTGATGAGGTCTGGCAGGCTAAGTCCCTGGTTTTGATACTGTTTTGACACAGAAACCACAAAACGCAAATTTGCTTTCGTGAGCTTTTCAAGTGCTCCCTGATCCCCCTGCTTGATCCGTTGGGCCAACGTCACCTCTTCATCGGCGGTGATCAATTCCACCTTTCCGATCTCCTGCAGGTACTTGTCCAGCGAAGCGGTTTCACGGTTGGTAACCTGTTTTATGATCTTTAGTTGTCTCATCCGGATCTCGTTTATTTCAACCTGTTGATCGTGCTCGGGGTATCCATTGTGTACGGGAAACCAGTGTTCTGGGTTTCACAGTCAGTCAGAAATTTTATGGTCGGGAATCCTTTTGCTGTTCCGGTTTTTCCAGGAGCACCTTTCTGGAGAGTTTCAGTTTTCCGGTTCTGGGATCGACGTCGATCAGTTTGACCTCCACAATATCCCCAACTTTCAGGGCATCTTCCACTTTATTCAGCCGTTTCCAGTCGATCTCAGAAATGTGCAGCAGCCCATCCTGTCCGGGAAGGATTTCGATGAAGGCCCCGAAGGCGGTGATGTTTTTCACTTTGCCTTTATAGATCTCCCCTACTTCCGGAACCGCACAAATCCGTTTGATCTTCTCCACAACCGCATCCTTGGCTTCCACGTTATCAGCCACAATATCGATCACGCCAAATTCACCGATCTCTTCGATTACGATAGTGGTACCGGTTTCCCGTTGCATTTCCTGAATCACTTTCCCGCCCGGGCCGATCACCGCACCGATGAATTCCTTCGGGATCTTCATCTGGAAGATCCGTGGTACGAATGGTTTATAATCGGGACGTGGGGTGGAGATGGTCTTCAGGATCTCTCCCAGGATGAACAGCCTGCCGGCTTTTGCCTGCTCCAGGGCCTGGCTCAGGATCGCGTAAGGGAGACCGTCCACCTTGATATCCATCTGGCAGGCAGCTGGCTCTTATACCCATCTGACGCTG
>QYQJ01000139.1 GCA_007280875.1 Bacteroidota bacterium | reverse complement strand
GCGCCCGACGGTTATTGGTATGACCACCCCGGGAAAGAGTACGGTGTTCCTTAACGGAAGGATGGGAAGTATCTCTGGGACCTCTTCCGCATTCATCTGCTCTTCATCTTCGGAGGAGAGTAACGGGATGAATTCGGTTTCTGAATCCAGTAAATCGGAAACGGTGAAGATATTTTTTTCCAATGATTGTTCCATGATCACAAAAGTAAATTTGTCACTTAAAAAAGCAACTGTAGTCCGGCGGGATTCCTGACAAGATTTGTGCCAGCAGGAAAAATGTTACATCCTCCTGTTCTTCAGCGTGATATTGAAGACATTCTTCAGCAGGTTCTTTTCAATATCATCGAAGACCAGTCCTCTGCGTTTATAGACAGCCTCGGCTACCTCAAACGCCTTGTCCAGGTTGTAGTTGGTATGCCCGGCCGTACTGCCCCAGGTAAATGAGGGGATGAAATTACGCGGGAATCCTGACCCAAAGATATTGGCGTTAACGCCCACCACCGTTCCGGTATTGAACATGGTGCTGATACCGGATTTCGAATGGTCGCCCATGATCAACCCGCAGAACTGCAAATGGGTGTTTATGAAGGTCTGCTTGCCATAACTCCAGAGCCGGATTTCGTCGTAGGTGTTTTTCAGGTTGGAAGTATTGGTGCCAGCTCCCAGGTTGCACCATTCTGAAATGACAGAATGTCCGATAAATCCCTCATGGGCTTTATTTCCATATCCGAAGAAGACCGCGTTGTTGACTTCGCCACCGATCCGGCAGTGCGGTCCGAAGGTGGAGGGACCGTATATCATTGCTCCCATCTTGATCTGGGTCCCTTCACAAATGGCAACAGGTCCTCTGATCATCGCGCCCTCCATCACCTCTGCTTTTGGGCCTATAAAAATCGGTCCGGTTGACGCATTTAAAAAAGCACATTCGACGCGGGCTCCTTTTTCAATAAATATATTCTCAGCTCCAACAACCCGGTTTGTCTCACTGATGGGTTGTGAGGTTTTACCTTTGGTCAAAAGGGTGAAATCCTCCCGGATAGCCCGATCATTCTTTGCAAAGATATCCCAGGTATGGTTGATCTTCAGGGGAGCGTGTTTCAGGACGATCTCTTCGATGCCTTCGGAAGAAGTTTCTCCAACGGCATCCAGGTCATCAGCCGTCACATGGAGCGCAATGATTGTATCATCGTAAACCAGGGTTTGATCGTGCTGAAGGTTTTTAATTACTTTAACCATAGCGGGATCCGGACAAACGGATCCGTTGATCAGAATGTTATGATCCTCTTTGACAAAAGGGTACTTGCGCGACAGGTATCCTTCCGTTAACGAGGAGGTCCTGACTTTCAGATACTTTTCCCATTTCTCGCGAATTGTCAAAATGCCCATCCTGATGTCGGCAACAGGTCTCATGAAGGATAAAGGCATTAAATTGGTCCGTACAATGCTCTCATCAAAGAGAATATAGTTCATCTTCCAGTTCGTTGAGTTTCTTGTTACAAAAGTAGGGCATTAAGAGGGAAAAAAAAGCCCCCGGTAACCTGAATCGGGGGCTTTTTTTCAGATATTTTCAACAATTCATTTGTTATCTTTCTTTTCCAGGTGCTTTTGATACCTGCTCTTGAACCTATCCACCCGACCGGCAGTATCCACAAATTTCATTTTACCGGTATAGAAAGGATGTGAAGTGTGCGATATTTCCAGCTTCACCAGCGGATACTCCAGACCGTCTTCCCAGATGATTGTCTCTTTCGTCCTCACCGTTGATTTTGAAATAAAGGTATAGTCGTTTGACATGTCCTTAAAAACCACCAGCCTGTAATCTTTCGGATGAATATCTTTCTTCATTTCAGATCTTTTTGAATGCGGCTGCAAAAATAATGATTTTTCTCTAATTACCAGCCTTTCAGTCAAATTTTTTCAGCAGGAATGCCAGGGTATCAACCCCATCGGGATAGTCCGACAATGCAGGCTGCTGGGTCTCTCCGGGAGCGACAGTACCCGGTATAATTTCATTCCGTGCCACAACACACTGGATCTGATCCCGCTGCCCGTTCAGCAGGGACACTAGACTGGAAGGATCCCTGTAATATTCATAATGAATAACTGAAACAGGTGTGGCAAGTTGCTCGTTTTCAACCATCAGATAAAATCCACCATCGATGAATCTGGTCCTGTTGACCAGGTAAATCGATTTATAGTAATCCAGATTGTTCCGGTATTTGGGATGATGGAAGTGATCCTGACAAACAGACAGTGCTGTGTGAAGCGGTCCGAAATCATACCCCTGAGGCAGGTACAGTTTGGACACGTTCCGGCATCCCAAACCAAAATAAGTAAAGATGTCTGAGGCAATTCCCCGGAGTTCCTCTTCCGACTCCCGTCCATCCAGAACAGCCACACCAGTCCGGTTTTTCCGGATAATGTGGGGATATTTCCCGAAGTAATAGCCGAAATAACGTGATGTATTGTTGCTGCCTGTTGCAAGGATGGCTTCCGGTTGTTCGATTTCAGCTGTGGTCAGTTCGATCCTGTTACGCCAAGACGATTCCAGATCGACAAGCATCTCCGTCACGACCGGAATCAGGGAGGCATCCTGTGAAGAGAGTCTGGCAACCAAATGGTTCCCGGTCAACAGGACACAGAGCAGATCATGAAAACCAACCATCGGAATATTGCCAGCCATTACCACACCGACTCTTCGCAGAGGCCTCTCATCCCCTATTGCCGGTTGATACGGTTCCAGCCATTCGTTCAGACCTGGTTTATGCAGGGAGTTTCCCCAATATCGGATCGCATGCATGATAACGTTCCGGGTAAACCAGGGATTCTCCTTTTCAGCTGCATTGATTGCAGCCTGAAGCCGGGATTCAGCATGCAGTTGATCCGGTTGACCGGCGAAAACCCGAAGCTGTTCTCCAAGGCTTGAAAATGAAGAAATACGTTCTTCCAGGGTCATATTCCGTAATTTTTCGCAAATTTACACAATCAAAGCCGATTGATCTGTAACAGGATATCCTGTACGACAGACACATTCCTATGATACTGCCCCGGTCCATATCATTTTCGCTGGTCCTGTTATCCCTCTTTTCAGGACTCCTGCAGGCACAATCCCTGGCTGTGCTGAAGGAGGCGGAGGAGAAGTTGAGCCAATTATTCGATAGTATATCAGAATCTGCAGATGATGAGGAACGCATCCGCAAAGGTGAGCATTTTTCCGAAATGCTGGAACAGACACTGAAGCTGGATGGCTCATTCACGTATCCCCTGTCCCTCTTGCCCACGTTATCCAAACTCACCCCTCCCGACCAACGGTTCAGGATTTTAACCTGGAATATCCCGCTCCATTCGGGGACGAACCGGTTTTACGGATGTATCCAGTTCCAACCACAGAAAGGCGATCCCGGCACCATCATCCGTTTGGTAGACCGGGGAGACGCGGTCCGTGTCCCGGAAGATTCAGTCCTCTGTCCAGGCAGGTGGTTCGGTGCTCTTTATTATGAGCTGATCCCGCAACAAACAGAGGATGGAGTGAGGCTGTACACGCTCCTGGGGTGGAGGGGCGGATTCCTACAGATGACTATCCGGGTGATTGATATCATGACCGTGACCACCGACGGCCAGGTACGTTTCGGTAAACCGGTATTTTGCCACTACGGAGAGACCCGACCCACCCGTATCCTATTCCGGCATGCATCTGGAGTAACCATGACACTTCGGTACGATGAACAGTGGGTTGTTACGGATAAGCAATGGAATGCCCGAAGGAAGGAGTTTACAACCAGACGCGAGAAAACCCCTATGATCGTCTGTGACCGGTTGCTGCCGGCTGATCCGCAACTGGAAGGGCAATATGAATATTACCTGCCTGCAGGGGATGTGCTGGATGGATTTATTTTCAAGAAAGGATGCTGGAATTTTATGGAACAGATCGATGTGAGGAACCCCGTAAAAAAATAACCTCAGGCTCCTATGGATGCTTGCTTTTCCTTGAAAGTTGTTATAATTTTGGTCACTTCAACCAAACCCCAAATTCCCAGTTTATGAAAAAGCATAATTTTAACGCAGGTCCCTCTATTCTTCCGAGAATAGCCATTGAAAACTCTGCTAAAGCCATCCTGGATCTTAACGGAAGCGGCCTGTCACTATTGGAGATCTCTCATAGGCACAAGGATTTTCAGGCGATCATCGACGAGGCAATGGCCCTCATGAAAGAACTGATGAATATTCCAGACGGGTATCGTGTACTCTTCCTTGGCGGAGGCGCCAGCACCCAGTTTGTCATGGTTCCTTACAATCTCCTTCAAACCAAGGCAGCTTACCTGGAAACCGGTGCATGGGCTAAAAAAGCTATTAAGGAAGCGAAGATCTTCGGTCAGGTGGATGTGGTCGGTTCCTCGGCCGATAAGAACTTTTCCTACATTCCCAAAGGGTATACAATCCCTTCTGATGCCGATTATTTTCATATCACCACCAACAATACCATTTTCGGGACAGAGATCAAGTACGACATGGATTCCCCTGTGCAGCTCGTGGCAGACATGTCGTCTGATATTCTCAGCCGTCCAACCGACGTCAGCAAATACGCGCTGATCTATGGCGGTGCACAGAAAAACCTGGGTCCGGCAGGAGTTACGTTTGTGATCATCCGGGAAGATATCCTGGGCAAAGTGGACCGGAAGATCCCTTCCATGCTCGATTACAAAATTCATATCAACGATGGATCGATGTACAATACACCTCCCTGTTTCGCTATATTTACCTGCCTGGAAACGATGAGGTGGATCAAAGGACTGGGTGGCGTTCCGGTGGTGCATGCCATGAATATGAAGAAGGCGAACCTCCTCTACGATGCGATTGACAACAGTAAAATGTTCGTCGGAACCGTGGCGAAAGAGGACCGCTCCCTGATGAACATCTGTTTTGTTATGAAGGAACAATACAAAGACAAGGAGGATGCATTCATGGAATTTGCCAAAGGGAAAGGCATGGTGGGAATCAAAGGACACCGTTCGGTAGGCGGATTCCGGGCATCGACCTACAATGCGCTACCGCTGGATAGCGTTCAGGCTCTCATCGACTGCATGCATGAATTTGAAAAAGATAACCTATGACAAACGTATTGATTGCAACTGACAAACCATTTGCTCCTATCGCCGTAAAAGGAATCCGTAAAGTGGTGGAAGCAGCGGGGTTTGAACTCCGATTATTGGAAGGGTATACTTCAAAGGACGAACTACTTCAAGCGGTGATTGACGCCGATGCCCTCATCGTGCGAAGCGACCAGGTAGATAAAGAGGTGATCGAGGCTGCCGGAAAATTAAAAATTGTTGTACGTGCCGGCGCCGGATACGATAACATTGATTTGCAGGCTGCCACGGATAAAGGGGTGGTTGCCATGAACACGCCCGGACAAAATTCCAATGCCGTAGCCGAACTGGCTTTTGGACTGATGGTCTACCATGCCAGAAATTTCTTCAACGGAAAATCCGGGAGCGAGCTCAAAGGAAAGACGCTGGGCATCCATGCCTATGGGTATGTGGGTAAAAATGTGGCCCGCATCGCCAAAGGATTCGGTATGGAGGTATCCGCTTTTGATCCCTTCATCCCTAAGGAAGAGTTCGAACGGGATGGGGTGAAATGGATTGAAACGGTAGAAGAGCTATACAAAGGCTGCCAGTATATCTCGCTCCACATCCCGGCCAATGCACAAACGAAAGGGTCTGTCAACTACGCCCTGCTTTCGCTGATGCCGGACAAGGCAGTGCTGGTGAATACGGCCCGTGCCGAGGTGATCCATGAAGCGGACCTGTTAAAAATTTTCTCCACCAGGAATGATTTCACCTATTTATCAGACATAGCCCCGGGCAATCTGAGTGACTTTCAGGGTGCCTATGCATCCCGTTTTTTCTGTACTCCCAAGAAAATGGGCGCACAAACAGAGGAAGCCAACATCAATGCAGGAATTGCCGCAGCTGAACAGATTGTAGCTTTCATTAAGCATGGGAACAGGACTTTCCAGGTAAATAAATAATTTTCTTTGTATTTTAGTGCTCATTAAATCCTCTCATCTATGGAAAACGAACAGGAAAGGTCCACTACGTTCTTCAGGTTTGAAGATCTGAGAATTTACCATAAATCACTGGATTACATCAATTGGCTCTATTCACTGGCATCCAAAATACAGGATGAACCGCTGGTTAAAACTTTTTATGACCGGTTTCTTTCTTCGGCCCAGGGCATTGCCCTGAATATTGCAGAAGGCTCCTCCAGAAATAAAAGCCAGTTTGTATATTACCTGAAGATGGCAAAAAGTTCGGTCAGAGAGTGTGTTGTGTTGTCGACTATCGGTCAGCAACGTGCCTACATCAACGACGATGATTACGATCAGTCAAAGAACCAGTTGATGGAGATGACCAAGATGATAGGAGCCCTGATCGGAAGCCTTCAGCGAAGCGTTAAGACCACTGAAGGCGAGGAGGAGGAGGAATTGGGTTGATAGCATGGCAAGTTTAAAAGCATTCAAGGGACTCCGGCCTTCTGCGGCAATTGCCGGTAAATTAGCTTCCCGTCCGTATGACGTATTGAATTCAAAGGAGGCCCGTGTGGAAGCCAGGGGAAATCCTTACTCCCTGTTACATATCATAAAACCTGAGATTGACCTCCCTGATGAGATGGATGAACACGATCCTCAGGTCTATGAGAAAGCCAGGGAGAACTTTGCGGCATTTCGAAAGAACGGATGGCTTGTCCAGGATGATCAAGAACGGCTGTATATCTATGCCCAGACCATGCATGGTAAAACACAGTATGGCATTGTTGGCTGTGCCGGTGTAGATGACTACCTGAACGGGATCATTAAAAAACATGAGCTCACCCGTCATGAAAAGGAAGAAGACCGCATGAAGCATGTCCGTATCACCAATGCCAATATGGAACCGGTATTCTTCACTTACCCTGCTGTGAAGGAGATAGATGACGTGGTGGCATCTTATGTCAAATCCCATAAACCTGTATATGATTTTGAAGCCGCAGATGGCATCGGGCACCACTTCTGGGTGATCGAGGATGAACCTATTCGAGACAGGATCATTGATCTGTTCGCAAAAATTCCTTTCACTTACGTGGCTGACGGGCACCACCGGACAGCTGCTGCCGCCCTGGTCGGGAACGAAAAACGGAAGCAAAACCCCGGGTATACAGGCAACGAAGAATTCAATTATTTTCTGGCCGTTCATTTCCCGGATAACCAACTCACAATCATTGATTACAACCGGCTGGTGGCCAACCTGAATGGCCTGTCCAGCGAGGAGTTCATGAAAAAGCTGGGAGAGGTATTCAAGATCGAACCGAAAGGCGGTTCTATTTACAAACCCGACCGATTGCACAATTTCTCCATGTACCTTGGTGGCTCCTGGTATTCCCTGACAGCCAAACCAGGCACTTACGACGACTCCGATCCAATCGGCATACTGGATGTAACAATCCTTTCCCGGCTTGTACTGGACAATATCCTTGGGATCAAGGACCTGCGTGCCGACAAACGGATCGACTTTGTCGGTGGGATCCGTGGGCTGGGAGAACTGGTAAAACGGGTCGATAGCGGTGAGATGAAGGTGGCTTTTGCCCTCTATCCCGTATCTATGAGACAATTGATCGACATAGCCGATACCGGTAACATCATGCCCCCTAAAACCACCTGGTTTGAACCGAAACTACGAAGCGGGCTCGTGGTACACCTGCTGGATTAATCTTCAAGATATTCTTTAAAAACTTCCTGAAGGTAGGCCTTCCCTTCCTGGATCAGGGTATCCTGCCTTTTTTCGGAAGGTTCAAAGAAATAGAAATAGGGCAGGTTTTTATCGAAAGTAAAGTACCCATCGGGGCGAATCCATCCCGCTCCGTCTTCATTTGTGAAATAGGCAAAGTCTGAAACAAAGGGATTGAAGAGGTTTTTACTCCAGTGAAACTGCCGGGCTGTCAGATCCAGCTGAGCCAGCAGAGTGGCCGGAATATCGTGTTGATTCCCAAGTTTATTCCACGTGGTTCCCCGGAACTCTTTCCGGATGACATTCCCGTAAAAAAGCATCGGGATCTTATGGTACTCCCGCGAAAGAGGATGCCAGTTATAATAGGAATTGTGGCTGTGATCTGCCACCAGAATAAAAAGGGTGCTGTCGAACCAGGGCTTTGTGGCAGCTTTTGTAAAAAACTCACCCAGGCAGTGGTCGGTATAGAAGGCTGCATTGATATATTCCCGCTCATTATCGCCCCATGTCAATGGTTTCTTGTAGGGCTGATCCCATGGAGAGTGCGTACTCACCGTAAAAAGCGTGGCAAAAAAAGGTTGCCTGATTGTATCCAGGTCATCGACCATGTAACCGAGCGTAAATTCATCATGGATCCCCAGTTTCCCCCGCGGGAGTTCGTTCGGAAAGTCATAGATCTCCATGATCTTATCAAACCCGTTATAATAAATATACCCTTTGATATTCCCGTAGATCAACTGGCCTCCGAAATAGAATGCCGTCGTGTATCCTGACTGCTCCAGTAGTTCAGGCAAACGCGGTACCTTTTTATATTTATCGGGTTGTACGGTAAGACAGGAGATCGGATGAGCCGGAAATCCCCCGAAAAGCGAAGCCATCCCCTGCTCGGAGCGGGATCCGGAAGCATAGATGCGGGTAAAGAGGATTCCTCTTTCCTGCAGTTTGCGAAACTCGGGAGTGATCCCGGGCTTTCCCCCAAGATCCTCGATGAGGTCGGCCGACCAGCTCTCCAAGAGTATAATTACCACGTTCGGGCGGGATGTGGTCAGGATGCGGATGGTGGTATCCTTTCCCACTTGATAAATCTTCTGTACCATCGAACGGGATGTTGCAGTATCCATGAATATGTAAGGGTTCCGGCCGAAGTTCTGAAGGTTTTCAAATACACTGATATAGAGGTTGAACACATTATTCACGGAGGCAACATTCAGAATATTCCGTTTGGAAAAGATCGCTTCACTCTGGTTGATGGGAATAGCCTGCACTCCGCCCCGGAAACCCAGAAAAAGAAGAGGGGGGGTGACGATCAGAAAAAGAGCTGAAAACCACCAGGACCGCTTGACATGGATCAGGTTGGGGTAGAACCAACGGATGTAAATCACAATTCCCGCAGCTGTCATCACAAGCAGTAACACCAGCAGAATAAGGAATTCAGCAGTCCCGGCAGAGTTGTAAATCTCAGAAGGATGACTGAGGTATTTGATTACCTTGTAGTTCAGCTTCGTCTTCCATTCACTGTACAAGCCCATTTCCCCGGCAGCAGTCAGCGAATAAAAAAAGATCATAAGACCTGCATAGCCCTTGTTCACCAGATTGAGCCACCGTGGGGTGGAGAGCGACTGGATCACCAGGAGTAAAAACGGGAGAACCATGAAGTAACAGGCAGTTGCCAGGTCGAGTTTGAATGCATGATAAAATACACTGACCACCTCCTCAAACGGGATCTTTTCAATCCGGATTAAACGGAAATGGTAAAGAATGAAAACCAATCGTGTAACATTGAAAAAGAGGACCCAGAAAAGTAGTTGCCGGAAGAAGGAACCCAGAATTTGTTTCATGATTAAGGAAAAGGCAAAATTAGTTGATTGTAAGAAACGATCAAATCATTAATTTTGTTATGGATAAAGTCGCGGAGGCCTGGATGATTGAAGAGAAGCTACAGAACCTGTTACAAACCATTCCTGCCGGAGTAAAGGTGGTGGCGGTCTCCAAAACACAGCCGGTCCAGGTGATCCGGACCGCTTACGATGCAGGCCTACGGATCTTCGGAGAGAATAAGGTCCGGGAACTGGTCGCAAAGCACCCCCTGCTCCCACAGGATATAGAGTGGCATTACATCGGCCACCTCCAACGAAACAAAGTGAAGCAGGTGGTCTCTGTGGCAGCAATGATCCACAGCATCGACAGTTTCAGATTATTGAAGGAGGTCGACAAAGAGGCCGGAAAGATAAACCGTACCGTGCGCTGCCTGCTCCAGTTCCACATCGCAACCGAAGAGACAAAATTTGGTCTCGACTGGGAAGAGGCGGTCAATATGCTTACCTCCCGGGAATATAGGGAGATGGAGTTTATTAACCTCTGCGGCGTCATGGGGATGGCCACCTTTACCGACGACCAGGCGTTGGTCAGGAAGGAGTTTCGTCACCTTCGAACATTGTATCAGCGTCTGAAATCGGATTTTTTTCCTGACGATCCCGGATTTTCCGAACTCTCGATGGGTATGTCAGGCGATTACCGCATTGCCATCGAGGAGGGCAGCACCATGGTGAGGGTCGGGACCATGCTTTTTGGTGAACGAGAATAGGAAGGCTAATTACTAATCGATTTGAAACATGAAAAAAAGAAGTATTCTGCAAGGACTCCTGATCATGGCAACGGCCTTTACCGTCACCGCCCAGGTTTACCTCCCCAAAAAAGCTTACATGCACCTGGTAGGTCGTATCGATGTAGACCAGGAAGTCGTATTGAATCTGGTCAAAGTGAATGACAGTCTGTATGGTGATCTGGTCTATACCGGCGACCAGTGCGAGTACGCTGCTCTCTCAGGGAACGTGAAAGAAGACGGAAATTTCCGGATGACCTATTCGTTCTGTGATACCGGAAAAGTATTTCGCGGGAATTTTGTAACCAGGCAAACCTTGTCAGGAAATTATGAATCGATGGACGGGAAAGAGATCCATCCGTTTGTTCTGGTGGAGAGCTATCCGGAAGGGTCCATTCCCCTGCTGGTTTATTACCAGGAGACCATCAAACCACTTGTTGAAAAGCCTTTATCTCCACGGGCAGCGATCAGCCAGTGCCTCATCATCCCCGGCGAATCAAGCAATCCGGTACTGTCGGATACTCTGCGGGCCCGGATGATATCCAGTTTTACAGGTAAAACGTCCCATCAGAAAGATCCCGACGAAGCGATCCGTTCCCTGCAACAGACATTTCTCGGGAATTACTTCAGCAGTAATAAGTCCCTGTATGAAACAATGCCCGATGCCGGTAGCCTGAACTGGACCCTGTTAAAATTCATGCATATACTCCACAACGACCATAACCTGCTATCCTATTACCTTCTCAATTATGCCTATACAGGAGGTGCTCATGGCCTTGAGACCCAGGATTTCACTGTCGTCAATGCAAAAACAGGAAAGGTACTTACGCTTCAGGATCTCTTTGTGCCCGGATTCGAGACCAGGCTCACCCCTATTTTAACTTTGAAACTGAAGAAGATGGTCGGGATAACGCCTGCAGAAAAGCTTACAGACAATGGTTTTTTTGTCGATGATGTGGCCCCAAATACCAATTTTTACGTCACTGATGGTGGTATCGGATTCTTTTACAATCATTACGAGATCGCTCCGTACGTAAATGGCCCGACCGATATCCTGATCCCATTTGATGAACTCAAAGGACTCCTCCGTAATCCGGGACCGGTCTCCCCGCTTCTAACCCGGCGCTGATGCCCTGATAAACCGCTCTTTCCCGAACATATCCCGGGTGATCTCCACGCCGGTCAGACCGCCATCAAGAAACACCCTGCCCGTGGCTTCTCCCAGCTCTTCATGAATCTCGACATATAGCAAACCACCCGGTTTGAGGTGGCTTATGGCCAGAGAAGCGATCGCCTCATAGAAGAGCAACGGACGGTCGGCCGGAACAAACAAAGCCTGTGCAGGTTCATGGTCCGCCACATGACGGCTCAGTTGATTCCGCTCCCCTGCCGGTATGTAAGGTGGATTGCTCAGGATGATGTCGACTGGCAACGGCAGTATGAATGCTGCTGCATGAAGGAGGTCGCCCTCCAGAAACGAAACATCCAGCCTGTTGGAAACGGCATTTTCCCGGGCGACATCCAGCGCTTCCCAACCGTTATCCACACCCGTTACAAGAGCCAGAGGAAATGCCTGTTTCATAGCCAGGGCCAGGCACCCGGAACCGGTCCCAAGGTCTAAAATTACCAGGCGCTTCTCCCTTAGATGCTGATTCTCACGGGCCACGAGTACGGCCAACTCCTCGGTTTCCGGTCTGGGGATCAGTACACCAGGTTGGACTTTAAGGGTCAACCCACAGAATTCAACGACTCCTGTAATATATTGAACAGGCTCCCCCCGGTTCAGTCTTGAAAGGGCTTCCAGAAAGAGGGCTGCTGTTTGCTTGTCCAGTGTTTTCCCCTTATTCATCTGAAGCGTGGCCCGGCTCCAGCCCAGGTAGTGGTCAAACAAACGGTACAGGATGGCCCGGATCTCCTGAGGTGGATACGCTGACCGGAGTTCCTCCTGAAAGAGAAAGAGCATCTCCCCCGCCGTTTTTTTGACCTGATCCATAAAACGAAAATAGAAAATAAATAACTTCGCTGGTGATGATAGAATCCCCTGACACCTATTACACCATTGCGGATGAATCGCAGGCATCCATCCGTGAGAAAGCAAGTAAGTTTATGGCATTTGCTTTCCCGGTGGAGAGTGATCAGGAGGTGAAAAACCACCTGGACTCCCTGAGGAAATCTTTCCATTCTGCCAATCACCATTGCTATGCATACCGGATAGGCCATCCGGAAGCACCGGTATTCCGTTATAACGACGACGGCGAACCATCCGGTTCGGCAGGCAAACCCATATATGGACAATTGCTTTCACGACAACTCTCAGATACCCTGGTGGTTGTGATAAGGTATTTCGGTGGTACCAAACTGGGTATTCCGGGACTTATACAGGCCTACAAAACCGCAGCCGCGGAATCTCTGAACCAGAACAGAATAATTCTGAAAACACTTTGCGACCGGTTTACTATCTCTTTTCCTGTTCGACAGATGAATAAAGTGATGCGAATCATGAAGCTGGAGGAGGCGGAAATCCTTTCGCAGGACTTCGACGAACAATATATGATTCACTTTTCCGTAAGAAAGTCCAGAAGCGATCTGATCAGAACAAAACTAATGTCATGCACTAACATATCTATATTCGAATGATAAGAGTAAGGATCATGCAGTTGCTTTTTTAATTCAGTCTTTATTAGTATTACAATTTGAAAAATATTTATATATTACTGATATTCAATTAATTATAAATTTCGATCCATTCTAAATAACGGCTTTTTCATTTCAATAAATCATTCTATAACAGGAATATATATCTTTGTTTTTATCAATTTTTTAATAAATACGGGTAGATTGTGCATGGTAACTTGTATTTTTTTTTTAAAAATCAACCTGTAAAAATTTTTTTTTTAAACTTTTTTTTCGAATTTTTGTTAACAATTTGACACTCCCCGGTTCCTACAGGATTTTAACTTGCGGTAGAAATCCGAACAGCTTGATATAACATAGAATACGTTAATTCTCACCAAGTAAAACCTTTCAGGTACACGTGTTAATGGAAAAGAATGTGGTTGAAGTATGGGAAAATTGTCTCAAGATCATTAAGGACAATATTAACTATCAAAGCTTCAAAACATGGTTTCTTCCGATTAAACCCCTCAAACTCCAGGATCACGTACTCACCATCCAGGTACCCAGTCAGTTCTTTTACGAATGGCTCGAAGAACACTACATTGGTTTGCTAAAGAAAACGATTAAAAAAGAGCTGGGACAGGAAGGCCGTTTAGAATACAGTATCAT